>CP181265.1:1800000-2160246 GCA_047835465.1 Succiniclasticum sp. | reverse complement strand
CCACCAGCCGCCGGCCGGCTTCCGTCAGCTTCGCCAGGGCTTCGTCGCGGTGCTGCCAGATGTCCACGCCGCCCATGTCCACGGCGGCTACGCCCCAGATCCGCTCCGGCGCGAGGCCGAGCGTGGGGAGCCACAGTTTCTTTTCCGGAATGCGGGACTTGTCCGCCAGCAGGACCGCTGCCTGCCGGGCTACCTGCGGCACGAGCAGCAGGGACGCCTGCGCCCCGCCGACTACCGGAATGGACAGACTGTCGCGGCACGCTTCCAGGGCCGGGTCGGAAAAACAATAGAGCACGACGGCGTCGCAGCCGTCCGCCTCGGCCTGGCGGGCCAGGGATAAAATTTCCGGCCCTGCCGCCACGACATCTGCCGGGGAATTGATTTCCACGTGCGTCTGCGTCAGGCACACCATGGACAAGTGCACGTCGGGGCCGGCGACCCTCTGCAGCATACGGCAGCGGTCGGCCATGGCGGCCGGCGTCACGCCGTAATCCGGGTTGATGATACGGATGTGCATTCCACGTCCTCCCTCACGACAAAATATGGGACAGGAACCGCCGGGCCCGTTCCGTCTTCGGATGGGCGAAAAACTCCGCCGGCGGCGCGCTTTCGATCAGGTAGCCGCCGTCCATGAAATGAATCATGTCGGACACGTCCCGGGCAAACCCCATTTCGTGCGTCACGAGCACCATGGTAATGCCGCTCTTCGTCAAATCGCGGATGACGTCCAGCACTTCCTTGACCATCTCCGGGTCCAGGGCCGATGTGGGTTCGTCCAGGAGCAGCACGTCGGGATGCATGGCCATGGCACGCGCGATGGCCACACGCTGCTTCTGCCCGCCGGACAAGCGGCTCGGATACTGGTTCTCTTTGTCGGACAGGCCGACCATGGCGAGGTATTTCCGGCCTTCGGCCTGGGCCTCTTCCTTCGACAAGCCGTTCACCACCATGGGGGCGTACGTCACATTGCGCAGCACCGTCATGTTGGCGAACAGGTTGAAATGCTGGAACACCATGCAGGCCTTGCGCCGCACGTCTTCGATCTTGAAGCCCGGTTCGAGGATGTTCTTGTCATTGTAATAGATGGCTCCCTTGTCGGGCCGCTCCAGCAGGTTGAGGCAGCGCAGGAGGGTCGACTTGCCGGAGCCGGACGGGCCGATGATGGTGACGACCTGTCCCTTTCCGATATCCAGGTTGATGTCCTTCAGCACTTCCAGGTCGCCGAAGGATTTCGCCAAATGTTCGATCTTAATCACTGACCCGCACCTTCTTTTCACAATAACTGCCGATGGCCGTCAAAATCATGACCAGCACGTAGTAGACGGCCGCCGCCACGAGGAATGCCTCGAAGGCGCGGAACGTCTTCGCCTGAATCAGGTCGGCCCACCGCAGCGTATCCGCCACGCCGATGACCGACACGAGGCTCGAATCCTTCAGCAGGGCGATGCTCTCGTTGATCAGCGCCGGCAGCGTGTTCTTGATGGCCTGCGGCAGGATGACATCCATAATGAAACGGTGTTTGGGCACGCCCAGGGACAAGGCCGCTTCCCACTGCCCCTTGTCGACGGCCAGAAAGCCGCCGCGCAGGGCCTCGGAGATGTAGGCTGCCGAGTTCAGGCTGAAGGACAGCACGCCCGCCTGCAGGGCGGAAATGTTGTAGCCTGTCAGCTGCGGCGTCGCGAAATAAATCAGCATGAGCTGCACCAGCAGCGGCGTCCCGCGGAATACGGAAATGTAGAATTTCGCCAGGGGCACCAGAATGCGGTTTTTGGAGATGCTGATCAGGGCCAGGACGAAGCCGCCCAGGAAGCCCAGGAAGGTGGAGAGAAACGTGAATTTCAAGGTAATCCATACAGCCGACGCGAGGAGCGGCATGTACGGTTCCAGTACGGAAAATTTCAGCATACGATACATCCTTTAATGCACGGAACCGGCGCAGTGTAGGGCACTACGCCGGCAGCGTCTTTGTTTGAGAGAGAACCGGAACGGCTTACTTGGCCGTCAGCCATTTCGCCAGGTCCAGCTTGGCTTCCTGTGCCTCGTACTGTTTCGTTGCTTCTTCGCCGAGGTACTTGACGTAGATCTTGTGCAGCTCGCCGTTGGCCTTCATTTCCTTCAGGATGTTGTTGACGGTTTCCACATCCTTGGAATCCTTCGGCAGGGCGACGGCGAAGGTGTCATCCATGACGACGGGCAGGTCGAGGACCGCCAGGTCCAGTTCCGGATTTTCTTTGACGAACACAGCGGCCTGGGCCGAATCGAAGAGGCCTGCATCCAGCCGTTTGTTCTTGATATCCTGCACGACCAGCGGCGTGTTGTCCAGTTCGACCACGTCAATGCCGCCGGCTTTCTTCAGTTCGGCGACGTAGGTCGTGCCCATGGAAGCGCCGGCCTTCTTACCCTTCAAATCCGCCAGGGTCTTGATGTTGTCGCCCTTGCGGAAAACGAGGGCCTTCATGGGGAAGTAGTACGGTTTCGAGAAGGAAACGACTTCCTGCCGTTCCTTGGTCGGCGAAATGCCGGACACGATCATGTCGGCCCGTTTGCTCTGCAGCGTCGGAACCAGGGAGGCGAACTTCATGTCCGTGAAGACTACCTCGCGGTTCATCTTCTTGCCGATGTACTGCGCGATCTCGATATCGATGCCCGTATAGTCCTTGGTGCCCGCTTTGACGGCTTCAAAGGGCGGGAACGTGGCGTTGATGGCGACGGTCAGCTTCTTGCCGCTCTCTGCCGGGGCGGCTGCTTTTTTGTCCGAGCCGCCGCCGCAGCCTGCAACGAGAAATGCTGCCAGTGCAGTCAGGACCAGGATGGTTTTGCTCCAACGGTTGGAAAAGAAATGTGTCATGGTAAACGCTCCTTTGTTGTATGATGGGGGGCCGGAACGGCCCGGGGTCTTTATTCCTTGCAGCCGGTTACGGCTGCTGGTAAACGGGTACTTGCAGCCGGTATCTGCGGCTATTCTTTGCGGATGCCCATGGCGGCTGCTTCCGGGAATCCATTCTGCGCCAGCAGGTGCCGCGCTACATCAATGTCGCGGGCGACCCACACGCCGTGGTCTTTGGCGTAGCGGATGAAGCTCCGCAGGGCCCGCACGTAGCCGGGCCGGCCGATGAACTGCGGGTGCATGACGTAATTCTGGAAGCCGCCGGCGTCGAGCTGGCCGTCCAGCTCCTCCTCCCAGATGCGGACCATTTCGCGGCCCGTCTTCAAATAATAGTGTTCCGGGTGCTGGAGGGTGTACATGTCGTACGACGTGTCGTCCGTAATGGTGTCCTTCGGCAGTTCCACGATGGGGATGACCCTGCCGTCCAGTTCGTGCAGGAACGGCTGGTCCGTCTGCCGCCAGTTGGACGAGTAGAGGTAGCCCCGCTCAAGCCACAGTTTCAGGTGGAAATCGTACAGGTAGCCGTCGGGGCTGCGCTGGCCCCGGGGCCGCTGGCCGATCAGTTTCTGGAAGATGTCTTCCACTTTCGCCATCAAATCCCGTTCTTTTTCGTACGTATCATAGACTTCATGCAGGTAGCCGTGGTACGCGATTTCGTGCCCTGCGGCGGCGATGGCCTGGATGACTTCCGGGTGGATTTCCGCCGTGTAGGCCGTCGTGAAGAACGTGGCGTGGACCTGTTCTTCTTCCAGCATGCGCAGGATGCGCGGCACGCCCTGCCGGACGGAGTAGCGTCCGCGGGACAGGTGCACGGGATGGTGCGCGTTGATGGGATTGCGCGTCAGCCACAAGGTTTCAGCGTCGATGTCAAAGGAAAGGCACAGGGCGGCGCAGTATGGTTTCGGCCACGTCAGATCCAGATCGTATTTCATGGGCGGCCCGCCTCCTTTCCGGCGACGGCTCCTGCGGCGTTTTTGCCGGCGTAGAAGTCGCGGACGTATTCCGCCGCTTCGCGGCACGTCGTCAGCCAGGCGCCGTTCTGCTGCATGTACAGCAGGAACTGTTCCACCATACGCAGCCGGCCCAGGCGGCCGATCAGCTGGGGATGCAGTTTCAGGACGAAGACCTTGTCCCCTTCGGCGGCGAGCTCGTCAAAGGCGTCCTGCCAGAACACGCGCACGTCGTCGGGCAGGTAGCTGCAGTAGATGGGGAAGCCGTCCGCATAGGTAAAGTAGAAGAAGGGGAAGTCGTCCTGTGCCACGTCCACAGGCAGTTCCACCAGACCGTTGGGCAGCACGTAAGGCCAGTCGCAGTCCTTCAGGGTCGAATCGTAGAGGTAGCCCCGCTCCTTGAACAAGTCGGTGCTGTACTCCTGGAGCACATCCAGGGGTCCGCGGGCGCCGACGGGACGAACCCCGGCGGCAGCGGTCAGCAGGGCTTCGCTGCGGGCCATGTTTGCCTCTTCCTGTTCCCGCGGCAGGCCCACCGTATTGTCGTGGTCGTAGCCGTGATAGGCCAGTTCATGGCCGTCGCGGACAATGGCTGCGACCGCCTCCGGATATTCCTCGGCAATGCGGCCCGGGACGAAGAACGTCGTCTTCAGCCCCTGCCGGCGCAGCATGGCCAGGCAGCGGGGCAGGCCCGTCAGGGGGCCGAACTGCCCGCGGGACGTATCGGAGAAGCCGATGTCCTTCCGTCCGACGACGGACTGGCGCAGGAGTTCCGCGTCCAAATCAAATGTCACCAGGGCGGCGATCCGTTTGCCATGCGGCCAAACGATGCCGTCCCCGTTTTTCAGTGTCAGCACGGTATCAACCTTTCCGTTTTGGAATGTTACTCTTGGGATGTTTTTGCCATTCCAATAGGTAATAAAAACATTATAGCACAAAAATAACCGCGGGAATGAATAAGTATTCAATAAGGGTTGGTTTATGCAAAAATTTTTGGATTTTTGGGGGAGTGGCAGTCCGAATTTTTACCGTTTCTTCACCGGACTTTGCCTGTTTTTTTACATTGCAGCGATACCATAGAAGAAAGAGAAAACCCGCCTATTTTCGCACAAAACACGACACAGAGAAGGGGGAGACAAGATGAGCAGGAATTTGGGAAAACGGGTGTTAGGCTGTTTCGCCGCTGCGGTGGCCCTGACAAGTCTGACGGCTCTGGCAGGCCTTGTCGAGGCAGCGCCGGCCGCACAGGCTGACAAGATTGTGGTGAACGAAGAAGCATACCGGCTGCCGTACGCGGGGCCGGAAGAAGCGTTCCGGAAGGGCATTCTCCCCGGGTACGGGTCCAGCCTGGCCCTGAAGGAGGTCCGCTCCGACGGCAGCATGGATTTCTGGTGCATTACGGACCGCGGCCCGAACGGGGATATTCCGACGTACGTGAAGAACGGCAAAAAGGTGCCGGGCAAGTTCTTCCCGACGCCGGATTTCACACCGTCCATCGGCATCCTGCGTGTCCGTGACGGCAAGGCGTCGCTGGTGCGTTCCCTGCCGCTTCGGGACGCCAAAGGCCAGCGCATTTCGGGCAAGGTCATTCCCCGCGGCGCCATTGGCTCGACGGGCGAAGTCGCCCTGGACTTTTCCATGAAGGATCTCGGGACGGATACAGAGGGCCTCGATACGGAAGGGATTGCCGTCGGCAAAGACGGAAACCTGTGGCTCTGCGACGAATACGGCCCGTTCCTCCTGAAGGTCGACAAACGCGGCAAGATCCTGGCGAAGTACGGTCCGGGAGCCGGGCTGCCGGCAATCCTGGCCCAGCGCGTGCCAAACCGGGGCTTCGAAGGAGTTGCCGTGGATGAAAACGGATACGTCTACGGCATGGTGCAGAGTCCCCTCGACGTGAACGGCAAGACAAAGAAGACGGCGCGCTATACGCGCATTGTCCGCCTGGACCCGGACACGAAGGAAGTCACCATGTTCGCATACCCTGTCGATACGGGGTATAAGAATTTCGGCGCCGCCAAGCTCGGCGATATTACGTCCATCGGCAACGGCCAGTTCCTGATCATCGAGCAGGGCAAGCAGCACGGCGCCATGCAGAACCTCGTCTACAAAGTGGACCTGCGCAACGCGACACCCGTGGACGAAAGCGGCAGCCTGGAACAGGGCATGCTGCCGCAGGGGTTCCGCCCCGCCACGAAGGAACTCGTCCTCGACCTGCGCGCCCACGGCTGGAATATTGAAAAGGCCGAAGGCCTGGCGCTGCTGCCGGACCGCCGCACCCTGGCCGTCGTCAACGACAACGATTTCGGTATCGCCGTCGGCATCAACGACCCGGACCACGCGAACACGACGCTGGACGATTATCAGTACGACGCCGGCACGGGAAAAACCATTTTCAAGAAAGATGGCACGGTTTCCCGGGTGCAATTTTATCTGACGCAGAACGCCCCGGAAGAACAGCAGGACTATATCTGCTTCTTCTCCCTGGATCATAAACTTTGACTCTCCGGACGGCATCCCGTCCGATTCCATACCTGTTAACCCATTGCCACACACTGGTTTGGAATGATTTTTGGGCCCCGCTTCCTGACGGAACGGGGCCCCCTTTTTTTGCGGACCCAATGAAAAAGTCCCTGCACCGGTGCGGAACAGGGACGATACGGATACGTATTATTTGCTGGTGCGTCCCCCGGCCCCGCCTTCATCCACGGCCCAGGGCGAAGATTGCTCCCAGGATCAGTACGATGCCCACCGTTTCCACGGCGCCGAAGGTCAGCCCAAAGATCACCATGCTGAACAAAATGGACGACAGAGGCTCCACGGCAGCCAGGATGCCCGTCACCTGCGGCGGAATATACTGCACGCTGGCGATGTAGAACCAGAAGGCCAGCACTGTGCCCACGAGAATCACGAAGGCGAACGACCCGAGGAAGGCCGCGTCCGTCGGCAGCGTATAGGACCACGGTTTCGCGAAGGGCAGGCACACCACGCCGCCGACAAACATGCCCCAGCCGACAGTAAGGGGCGCGCCCCAGTGCAGGATCAGGGGCCGGGGCTGGACCGTATAGAACGCTGCCGCCACGGCGGACAAAATGCCCAGCACGAGGGCCGGCAGGGAAACAGACAGGGAATCCCAGCGGCCGCCGGTGACAATCAGCACCGTACCGGCAATGGCCGCCAGCGTGCACAGTCCTTCCCGAGCCGTCGGAAGGCGGTGCTCCCGCAGGCACACCCAGAACACGATGAAAAGCGTCATCAGGTACTGCAGGATCGTGGCAATGGCCGCGTTGCTTTCCTTGATGGTTGCGAAATACAGGTACTGGGTGCCCAGCATGCCGATGATGCCGAAGGCCAGCATGGACAGGCGCGATGAGCGGACCCGCCAGAAGTCGTACGGATTGCGTCCCGTCCGGGCACGGTCCAGCGCCAGCAGGATAATGCCCGACAGGATAAGACGTGCCCCCGTCAGCCAGGACGGAGGCACGCTGCGTTCGAGGAGCAGGTACTGGCCGGCAATGCCGGACGCTCCCCAGAAAATACATCCGAACACGGCAAGCAGGATGCCGCGCGTATAATTGGAAGACGTAGAGAGTTGGGATGGCATATTACTTCAAGACACCGATTTCCTTATAATACTTGGCAGCGCCCGGATGGAGCGGCACATCGGCGATATCCTTGACCGCGTCGGCCGGTTTCAGGCCCGCCAGGTTTTTCTGGGATTTGCCTAGTTCGTCAATGTGTTCCCAGAACGATTTGGTCAGCTGGTACACCGTGTCTTCCTTCAAATCGCCACGGCAGAACATGAGCATCTTGATGGCGGTCGTCTGGACGGCTTCTTTCTGGTTCGGATAGGTGCCGGCCGGAATCGTGTATTTGACGTACCAGGGGTACTGCGCTTTCAGTTTCGCGAAGATGTCGTCGCCGATGGGCAGCAAGTGGCAGTCGGCCGTCAGGGCCTGGGATACGGCAGAGGCCGGAGCACCGGACATAATCCACGCGCCGTCCAGCGTGCCGTTCTGCAGCATGTCGGCGGCGCCGCCGAAGGCGATGTATTCGGCCTTGAAATCATCGGGGAACTTCAGCCCCGCGGCGGTGAAATGGACCTTGGCTTCGTTGTAGACGGAGGAGCCTGCCGAAGCAACGGCGAAATGCTTGCCCTTGACGTCGGCCAGGGACTTGATGCCCGACTTGTTGGTCACGACGACCTGGTTCGGATTCAGGTACAGGCCGGCAATGGCTTTCAGGTCCTTATACGCATGGTCCTTGAAGCTGTCCGTGCCGTGCAGGGCCTGGGAGGCGTTGCTGGTAATCGCAATGGAGACCTGCGCTTCGCCTTCGGACACCATGTTCAGGTTGGCAATGCCACCGGCCGACGCCTGGCTCGACGCCTGCACCGACGGAACGGTCTTGTTCCAGTTGTTCGTAATGGCGGCGCCGACGGCGTACAAGGCGCCGGAAGCGGAGGCCGTCGGGAAGTTGATCTTTACCTTCTGTCCCGCTGCCGGGGCGGCGGCCTTCTTGTCCCCGCCACCGCCGCAGCCCGTCAGGGCTCCCACGGCCAGGGCTGCCGTCATGACTGCGCACAACGCGCGTTTCCATACTTTGTTCATAGTCCATACTCCTTTCCCTTACCTAGAATACAGTACATCTGAGTGATTTATCTGGCAGGCGCGGCGGGCTGCTGCTTGCGGCGGAAGAGCTGCAAGGCGAGCACGACGGCCAGGCAGACGATACCGGCTCCGTCCGTCACCAGGCCCGGGTAGAGCAGGAACGGCGCGGCGGCGATGAGAAGAATCCGCTCGACAACGCGGGCTTTCGTCAGGAGCCATCCTTCCAGTCCGGCCACCAGGGCGACGGTGCCGATGCTGGCCGTGCAGAACGTCCAGACGCTCTGGAAGACCGTGGCGGTCTTGTCCGCGCCCAGGAGCAGGATGGGGTTGTCGAGGAAGAAGAACGGGATGATAAAGCCGATGAGGCCTAGGCGGACCGCCCACAGGCCGGTCTTGGTCTGGTCGCTGCCGGCGATGCCCGAGGCTACGTAGACGCTCATGGCGACCGGCGGCGTAATGTTGGACAGGCAGGCGTAGATCAGGCAGAACAGGTGCGCCGTCAGGGCAGGCACGCCGGCGTTGATGAGCACCGGCACGGCGACGGCCTGGACGATGACGTAGGCTGCCACACCGGGCACGCCCATGCCGAGGATGACCGACATGATCATGACGAGGAAGCCCGTCAGGTAGATGCTGCCGTTTTCCACGACGGACAGGATCAGGTAGCCCATGTTGAGGCCCATGCTGGTCAGCGTGACTGTCCCGATGATGACACCGATGATGACGCAGCACACGCCGACGGAAATGGCACTCTGGGCGCCTTCCGTCGTGGCCGCGATGATTTCTTTCCAACCCATGCGCGTTTCCTTGCGGAACCAGCTGGCCACGATGGTCGCGAAAATGGAGACCACGGCGGCCCACAGGGGCGTGTAGCCGGCGAACATCATGCCGATCAGGGTGAACAGGGGCAGGACCAGATGTCCCTGTTCCTTCAGGACTTTCGTGGCCTGCGGGATGTTTTCTTTCGCCAGGCCGGAAAGGCCCAGGCGCTTCGCTTCAAAATGGACCGAGAAGAGCAGGCCCAGATAGTACAGGAAGGCCGGCACGATGGCGGCGATCATGACGATGGTGTAGCTCAGATTGAGGAATTCCGCCATGACGAAGCCCACGGCACCCATGATGGGCGGGCAGAACTGGCCGCCTGTGGACGCCACGGCTTCCACGGCGCCGGCGAACTCTTTCTTGTAGCCCGTACGCTTCATCAAGGGAATCGTGATGGTTCCCGTCGTGGCCACGTTGGCAATGGCCGACCCGTTGATCATGCCCAGCAGGGCCGACGCGACGACGGCTACCTTGGCGGGACCGCCCGAGGTTTGGCCCACGAGGGTCAGGGAAAAATCATTGATGAATTTCGAAAAACCGCTGTGTTTCAGAAAGGCGCCGAACAGGACGAACAGGAAAATGTACGTGGCTGAGACGCCGATGCCGGTGCCCAAGACGCCCTGCGTGCCCCAGAACTGGGTCACCAGGACGCGTTTCAATGTAAAGCCGTTGTGTCCCAGCAGGCCCGGCAAGTAGGCGCCGAACCAGTTGTAGGCCAGGAACAGCAGCGACAGGATGGCCAGGTTGCCCGACGCCCGCCGCGCCGCTTCAAAGACGACCACCAGGGCGACGGCAGCGATGCCGACCTCGAAATTGGTGACGCGCCCGCCCGTTTCGGCAATGCGCGTAAAGTTCAGGATCAGGTAGCCGAACGACCCGATGGACAGGGCGATGAGAATCAAGTCCCGTACGGGCGGCAGTGTCCGGATCCGCGGTTCCGACTTGTACGCCGGAAACAGGAGAAACGTGAACAACAGCAGGAAAATACAATGGAAGGCCCGCAGGTTGATGGCGCTGATGACGCCGATGGTCGTGAAATACAACTGGAACACGGCCCAGACGCACAACAGGACCGTCAGGACTTTCCGCATGGGTCCCTGGTACGTGCGGAGGCGGGACTCGGCCTCCTTTTCTTCGAGCATGCGCTGGGCCTTGGCGTCCAGGGCCTTTTGCTGCTCCGGTGTTATTTCCTGGGAAATAGGCTGCTTGGGATTTTCTTGGTTCATCACTGGTTAACTCTCTTTTCTAACTCTCTTTTCTATTACTACGTATCATTATTAATGGGAAAAACAGTAGTTGGAATAGGATTATGATATCATATTTTGCAAAAAGTTCACAGTCGTGCTCCCGTTCGCAGGGGAAAGAAAAACTCCGCCCTGCCAAGGTGTTAAAAAGTTAACGGATTGGCGGGACGGAGTGGTTGACGAAAGGAATAGCTCGAACGCTTACGGGTGTTCCGGCAGGGAGTCGGATCCCGTCCAGCGGAGGACCTGGCAGAGGCCCTGCCACAAACGGCCGGCAGGGTCGTTAAAGTGACCGCCCTCATTTAAAACAAAGGCCGTCTGGATGCCCCGGGCCTGCAGGCGGTCCGTAATGGCCCGCAGGTTGTCTTCGACCGGTGCGAGGCGGGGATTTTTGGATTTGCCTTCGCGATCGCCTACGGATCCGTAAAAATAACGCCACGTGGGAGGCAGCGGTTCCGTCAGGGCGAACTCCCGGAACTCCGGATACCAGACGGAAGGGGAGCCGCAGACACAGCCGGCGAAGGGATAGTCCGCAGCGGGACCATCAGCGCGGATCTTATACAGTGCGTACAGCGCGAACAGGCCGGCCAGGGAATAGCCTGCCAGGAAGCGGGCCGACGGAACCAGGCCGTCCTGCTGCAGCGCCGCTTCGACCGCCGGCACCAGTTCACCTGTAAACTGCTGCAGGTAGGCGTCGGCTCCGCCGGTAAAGTCCCGGCCGCCGCGGAAGACATGGGGCGACGGCCACGGTGTAAAGTCCCGTTCCCAGTCGTTGCCCGTGATGGCGATGAGAACGGCGGGAAAGGCACCGTGGATTTGTTCCCATTCCGTTTGTTTCACGTGAAACATGTCGGCTTCTTCCGTGCCCAGGTGGACGTAGAGGAAGGGAAGTACCCCCTCGGGGGTATCCGGCCGTCGTACGGATACGGACGGCGCGGCAGGAGAAGCGGTCCAACGGACGGTTTCAAGCGGAGAAGACGTGACAGCGTGCGTCATAAAATTCACTCTTTCTTTTGATTTTTCAGCCCGAATCCCGTAGTCTTACTGGGGAATTCGTGTTACAATAGAGAAGCGCCGGCACGACCGGCGTCCGACCGGCGGAAGTCCTGCGGGCCCTTTCTTTTCCTTCTATTATACGGATTGAAGCAGGAAGTGCAACCGCGGCGGGGAAAATTGCCGCCGGAACGGGGGAGGATATCCCGCGGAACACGGGGTGAATTTGCATTGACAGAAACCCCCGGAGCGTATACAATGAGATATAACCTAGAAAATCCCTATGAATTGAATGAATCTGCTGCGGCACCCGGACACGCCGGCTGACGGCGGCCCGGGCGGTGCAGCTGCATACAGGAAATCGGGTCAAACAAAGGAGTGAAGACAATGGCTGACACGCTTCTCGACATCAAAGATCTGCATGCCGGTGTAGCCGATAAGGAAATATTGAAAGGACTGGACCTGACCGTCCGCAAGGGCGAGGTCCACGTCATCCTGGGACCGAACGGGTCCGGCAAATCGACGCTCATGAACGTCATCATGGGCCATCCCAAATACAAAGTGCTATCCGGCACCATCCGCTTCGAAGGCGAGGACATTACGGACAAGGCGACGTTTGAACGCGCCCGCAAGGGCATTTTCCTGTCCTTCCAGACGCCGGAAGAAATCCCGGGCATCACGGTGGAGAACATGCTCCGCACGGCCCGGCAGGCCATTACGGGCAAGCGGGAACGCATTTTCGCGTTCCGCAAGGAACTGAAGGCCACCATGGCAGAGCTGCAGATGGATTCGTCCTACGCGGAACGGTATCTGAACGTCGGATTCTCCGGCGGCGAAAAGAAACGCAACGAAATCCTGCAGCTGCTCATGCTGAATCCGAAACTGGCCCTGCTGGATGAAACCGACTCGGGCCTCGACGTGGATGCCGTCCAGATTGTCTCAAACGGCGTCCGCAAATTCCATACGGACGACAACGCGTGCCTCATCATCACGCACAACACGCGCATCCTGGACAAGCTGAAGGTTGACAGGGTACACGTCCTGCTGCAGGGACGCATCGTGGAAGAAGGCGGCCCGGAACTGGTCGATGTCATCAACCGCGAAGGGTTCACGCATCTGCAGAAAGCGTGAGGTGCGCCATGGAAGATCTGACCAAGAAGAAAACATATGTAGAGGATATCGAGCGCTCGCTCTACGATATCCGCGACAAGGACCGGTCGAGCTACAAGTCCGCCAAGGGATTGACGGAAGACATCGTACGCGACATCTCCTCGAAAAAGAACGAACCGGAATGGATGCTGCAGAAGCGGCTGCAAGCCCTGAAAATCTACGAGGAACTGCCCATGCCGACGTGGGGCCCGGACATTTCGGCCCTGCACATGGACGACATCGTGACGTACGTCCGCCCCGACACGAAGATGACGGGGAACTGGCAGGAAGTGCCCGAGGACATCAAGAACACCTTCGACCGCCTGGGCATTCCCGAAGCGGAAAAGACGTCCCTGGCAGGCGTGGGGGCGCAGTATGACTCCGAAGTGGTCTACCACAGCATGCAGAAGACCCTGGCCGACCAGGGCGTCATCTATACGGACTTCGAAACGGCCGTGAAGAAGTATCCTGACATCGTGCAGGAATATTTCATGACCCTCATTCCGCCGACGTCCCACAAGTTCGCCGCCCTGCACGGCGCCGTGTGGTCCGGCGGGTCCTTCGTCTACGTGCCCGAAGGGGTCCACGTGGACATTCCCCTGCAGAGCTATTTCCGCCTGAACGCGGCCGGTGCCGGCCAGTTCGAGCACACGCTCATCGTATGCGAAAAGAACTCGAGCCTCCACTTTATTGAAGGCTGCTCGGCGCCGAAATACAACGTGACCAACCTGCACGCCGGCGCGGTGGAACTCTTCGTCAAGGAAGGGGCGCGCCTGCGTTATTCTACCATTGAAAACTGGTCCCGCAACATGATGAACCTCAACACGAAGCGGGCTCTCGTCGATAAAAACGGCGTCATCGAGTGGGTGTCCGGCTCGTTCGGCTCCCACGTTTCGTGCCTCTATCCGGCCAGCGTCCTGCGCGGCGAAAACGCCAAGTGCGAGTTCACGGGCGTGACGTTCTCCGCCAAGGGCCAGGACCTCGACACGGGGGCCAGCGTGTTCCTGCTGGCGCCGCATACGTCGGCTAACATCAACACGCGGACCATCTCCAAATCGGGCGGCAAGGCGACGTACCGCAGTGCCGTCAAGGTCGCGCCGGCGGCCACGGGGGCGAAATGCCTCGTCAACTGCGAATCCTTGATGCTGGACAACGAGTCGCGCAGCGATACGCTGCCGGTCATGGACATTCAGGCCTCGGATGTAGAGATCGGCCACGAAGCAAAAATCGGCCGCATTTCCGACGAAGCCATTTTCTACCTGACGAGCCGCGGCATCGACGAAAAAGAGGCGCAGGCCATGATCGTCCGCGGGTTCGTCGAACCCATTTCCAAAGCGCTGCCGGTGGAGTACGCCGTGGAAATGAACAACCTGATCAATCTGGAATTGGAAGGAACCATGGGGTAAGGAGGCAGACATGGAAACGAAAGAAAAAACCTTGTACAGTGCCATCCCCATGCGGACCTGGAGATGGCTGGGCGTCAACGAAGCCTATGCCCCGGACGACGTCGCCGTCGCCGTCGCGGAAAAGACCGCGGACGGGAAGGGCGTGGAAGAACCGGTGCTTCATAAAAGCGTCGCGGCCGGCGAGGAACGGACGGAGACACTGCTCTACCGGACCGAACAGACAGGCCGGGTGGTCATCGATGTGGCGGCCGGCGGCAAATTACATCTTACCAAAATACAGCTCCTGCCGACGGACAAGGGGCATGTGGATACGCTGGAAATCAACGTCGCCGATGGCGGCGAAGCCCACGTGACCATTGCCGAGCTGGGCGCGTCCCGTACGGTGACGAAGGTGCAGATCAACCTGGATGGGGACAGTTCCCTGGGCGATCTGGCTGCGGTCTACCTGGGCAGCGGCAGCCAGCAGGTTGATTTGAACTACGTTATCTGCCAGAAGGGCCGCAAGACCCGGGCGGATATGCAGGTGCGCGGCGCCCTCATGGGCCGCAGCGACAAGATTTTCCGCGGCACCCTGGATTTCCGGAAGGGAAGCAAGGGCAGCGTCGGGCGCGAACGGGAGGAAGTGGTCCTCCTGAACGAAGGCGTGCGCAACCGCAGCGTGCCGCTTATGCTCTCGGGCGAAGACGACGTGGATGGTCATCATGCCGTCAGCGTTGGCAAAATGGACCAGGAGAAGCTTTTCTACGTCATGAGCCGCGGCCTCGACCTGGCCGAAGCCCAGCGCCTCGTCGTCGAAGCCTCGTTCAACCCGGTCCTGGAGCGCATCACCGACAAGGACCTGCGGGCCGAAGCAGAACATTACATCGAGGAGTTGATTGCTGATGGAAAATAAAGAACGGTCTGTCCTGGAGCTGCGCCACGATTTCCCGCTCCTGCAGCGGACCATGAACGACAAGCCGCTCGTCTACCTGGACAACGGCGCCACGACCCAGAAACCGGAAAGCGTCGTCCGGGCCATCTGCGGCTACTACGGCGGCTGCAACGCCAACCCGCACCGCGGGGCCTACGAGCTCAGCATCCAGGCCACGGATGTCTATGAGAACGCACGCGTCAAAGTGCAGCACTTCATCCATGCGCCGAAGTCGAACGAAATCATCTTCACGAAAAACGCCACGGAAGCCCTGAACCTGGTCGCCTACAGCTACGGCCTGACCTTCGTACAGCCCGGCGATGAAATCGTGATTACCATTGCGGAACATCACAGCAACCTGGTGCCCTGGCAGATGGTGGCCAAGGCCAAAGGCGCAACGCTGAAATACATTTACCTCGAAAAGGACGGCAACCTGTCCGAAGAGGATATTGAAACGAAAATTACGGAAAAGACGAAGATCGTCGCCGTGACCCACGTGTCCAACGTGCTCGGCCTCGTCAACGACGTGCGCAAGGTTGTGGACAAAGCCCACAGCGTCGGTGCGGTCTGCGTCGTCGACGGCTCCCAGAGCGTGGCCCACATGGCCGTGGACGTGCAGCAGCTCGACTGCGACTTCTTCGCCTTCAGCGGCCACAAGCTGCTGAGCCCCATGGGCATCGGCGTCCTCTACGGCAAGGAAGAACTGCTCGACAAGATGCCTCCGTTCCTCATGGGCGGCGACATGATCGAGTACGTCACGGAGCAGGACACGACGTTTGCCGAACTGCCCGCCAAGTTTGAAGCAGGCACGCAGAACGTGGGCGGTGCCGCCGGTCTGGCCGCGGCCATCGACTACCTGCAGAGCGTGACCTTCGAGCGCGTCGAAGCCATCGAGAAAGACCTGGTCAACTATGCGCTGCCCCAGCTGCGCGAGCTGCCGTACATCGAACTCTACGGCTGCGACTCCACGTGCGACAACAAAACGGGCATCATTACCTTTAATGTGAAAGATGTCCATCCCCACGACGTCAGCACGATTCTCGACGCCCAGGGCGTGGCCATCCGGGCCGGCCACCACTGCGCGCAGCCCCTGATGAAGTACCTGGGGCAGAACGCCACGTGCCGTGCCAGCTTCTATTTGTACAATACCCGCGAAGACGTAGACCGCTGGATTGCGGCCTTGAAGAAAGTCCGCGGCGTCATGCACCTGGACTGAGACGCCGGCTGATACCCGGACTGTGATAGGAGGAGACATTCATGCCCGATTTAAGCGGAATCTATACGGAACTCATTGCGGAGGAAAGCCGCAATCCGGAGAACCGGCACCATCTGGACCATCCCACGGTGACCGAACTGGGGCACAACCCCAGCTGCGGCGATGAAATCACGCTGGAACTCCAGGTCGCCGACGGCGTCATCAAGGACGCTTCCTTTACCGGCGTGGGCTGTGCCATTTCCCAGGCCTCGACCTCTCTTATGATCAACCTGATCAAGGGGCAGCCCGTGGAAAAAGCCCGTCACCTGGCGGAGCTCTTCATCGGCATGATCAAAGGCGAAGTGACGGACGAAAGCCAGCTTGAGGAGCTGGAAGACGCCATGGCGCTCCAGACCATATCCCATATGCCGGCCCGCGTCAAGTGCGCCGTCCTGTCCTGGCATACCCTGGAAACGGCCCTGGACAAGGAGAAAAAAGCATAAGATACCATTGCGAATGAGCAGCGGCGTTGCGATAGAGCGCAGCGCTGCGAACAAGTAAACCATCACTGCGAATGGCCGCCGGGAAGCTGCCGAAGCGCGATACGACGCGACGAGACGACATCCCCCCTGACCCTGTCACAGTCTTGCAACAGTACGGAAAGTCCCGGTCCTGCCTGTGTGCAGCGGCCGGGATTTTTTGCGTCTGCCCGGGGCGGACGCATCCCGTACCAGATAGAAAGGATATTCCCATGACATTTCCACTTTTTCTGGCAGGAGCCGTGATCCTGCTTTCCCTTTTGCTGAACCATTACCTGAAAAAGACCCCTGTGCCCTCGCTGGTGCTGTTTCTGGTCCTGGGCATGCTGTTCGGCGAAAACGGCGTGTTCCACATTCCCTTTGACAATTACCGCCTCGTCGACCTGCTCTGCAGCACGGCGTTGATCGTCATCATGTTTTACGGCGGCTTCGGCACGAGGCTGCAGGCGGCCCGGCCCGTGCTGGGGGCGGCGGCTGTCTTGTCGACCCTCGGTGTGGCCGGGTCGGCGCTCCTGTTGGCCGGGCTGGCCCACGTGGTCCTGGGGCTGCCCCTGTGGGAAAGCTTTCTCATCGGGTCCGTCGTGTCTTCGACGGACGCGGCGTCGGTGTTCTCCATTCTGCGGAACCGGAAGCTGGCCCTGAAATACCACACGGACTCCCTGCTGGAAGTCGAATCGGGGTCCAACGACCCCATGGCGTTCATGCTGACGGCCGTGGCCATCGCCCTCCTGTCGGGCGAATCCCTGTCCCTGCCCCTCGTGCTGGCGCAGCAGCTGCTGCTCGGCGCCGTCCTGGGCCTGGCCTGCGGATACGTGGCAGCACGGATCCTGCAGCGGAACATCCTGCAGGGCAGTGAGAGCCGGACCTTGTTCCTGCTGGGCATCCTGCTCCTGTCCTACGCCCTGCCCATGCTCCTGGGCGGCAACGGCTACCTGGGAACGTACCTGTGCGGCATTTACATCGGCAATGCGCCCCTGCCGCAGAAACGCCATCTGGTCCACTTTTTCGATGTCTTGACACAGGTGGCCCAGGTCCTGATTTTCTTCCTCCTGGGGCTCCTTGTCACGCCCGTGGATCTGCCGGCGGTTCTCTGGCCGGCCCTCGTGCTGACGCTCATCCTGACGTTCGTCGTGCGGCCCATGGTCGTGGCGACGATTCTGGCGCCGTTCCGCGCCCCTGTGCGACAGGTACTCCTGACCAGCTGGGCCGGCCTGCGCGGCGCCGCGTCCATCGTGTTCGCCATCGCCGCCATCCTGGCCGGCGTGCCGACGACGCTGAACCTGTTCAATCTGGTCTTTTGCATGGTGTTGTTCTCCATTACCATCCAGGGGACGCTGCTGCCCCTGTTTGCGAAGAAACTGGACATGCTCGGCCCGTCGGACGAAGTGGAAAAGACCTTTACGGATTACGAAGAGGAGACGGATTTGAATTTCGGCCACGTGTACGTCGGCCCGGACAGCGGCTGGGCAGGGAAGACGCTGGCGGAACTGCGGCTTCCGTCCGGCCTGATTGCCGCCTTGCTGCTCCGGCAGGGCGGGATGGTGCCGCCCACGGGCGACACGCGCATCGAGCCGGGGGATACGGTTATCCTGGCGGCCCACGGCGTCACCAGCCGGGAATGGGCGCTGGAAGAGGAAGTGGCCCGGGCGGACACGCATCCGTTGGGCCAGCCCCTGCAGGATCTGCCGCAGACGGGACGGCGGCGCATCCTGTTGATCAAGCGGGGACTCCAGACCCTGCTGCCCAACGGAACGACGAAACTCCAGGCCGGGGATATCCTCGTGTCCTTGCAGGCGGGGCAGGGAGAAGGGGAGGAGACGGCGTGAGCGGCGCACCCGGGCCGGCGGGACCCCGGAAACCGCACTGCATCGGTGTTTTTACTGCGGATTCCATGTTGGAATATTTCAGAGGATAGACATATATTGTCTCCCCAAACAGAAACGCGGCCGCGAATTTTCTCCGCAGCCGCTTTTTTGCGTCGAATTTACCTCCCGTCCACATAACTTACAAGCATTTTACCGGGACTTTGCAAAATCTACCGGGTTGGGGTGGTACACTCATCGTGTATTCAGAAAGTCAGAATCTAAACAACACAATCCGTAGGAGGTATCTGTCCATGAAGGCAAATCGCAAACTTCGTATGCTCGTTCCCCTGTCACTGGCCGGCGTCCTGGCCCTGGGTCTCAATCCGTTCTGCCCGGAAACCTTGACGGCCGTCGCCGCGGCGGCACCGGCTGTCGCCCAGCAGGCGGAATTCCATAACGGTACGACGAATGTGGCCAACAGTGCGGCCATCACTATCCTGCCCATCAACCGCGCCAAACTCTGGGCGGGGCAGCGCTTCGACTTTGAAGTCGAATTCCCTGCCGGCAGCACGAACCTGGACGTCCGCATCAACGGGGAGAGCGCGGAATCGGTCTTCGGCAAGAAAGCCGTCGTCAAGGACTACGGCACCCACATTTCCTACCGCATCAACAACGTCGACTTTGACCAGACCGGCGATAAAACGATCACAGCCACCGCCGGCAGCGGCCTGAGCAAGACGGCCCGCTACCAGGTCGTGCAGGAAAAAGCGAAAAAACGCGCCAAGAACGTCATCCTCTTCATCGGCGACGGCATGAGCATGCAGGCCAAGGAACTGGGCCGCATCCTCTCCAAAGGCCTGTCCGACGGGAAATTCAACGACTTGCTGGCCATGGAAAAGATGCCGAACATGGCCCTCATCACCACGTCCGGGTACGACTCCATTGTGACGGACTCGGCCAACTCCATGTCGGCCTACATGACGGGCAACAAATCCGTCGTCAACGCCATGGGCGTGTACGAAAACAAGACGAAGGATCCCCTGGACGATCCGAAAGTAGAGACGGTCGCCGAAATCCTGTCCCGCAGCAAGAACATGTCCTACGGCATGGTTTCCACGGCTTCCGTCACGGACGCCACGCCGGCCGCCGTCACAGCCCATACGCGCCGCCGCGCCGAACAGAACTACATTGCGGCGGACTTCCTGAACCGCAACAATCCGCCCAGCGTCGTCATGGGCGGTGGTGCGCAGTTCTTCCTGCCCCTGGCCACACCGGGTTCGAAACGCAAAGACAACCGCAACCTCATCCAGGAATTTGAAGACAAGGGCTACGCCTTCGCCGGCACCAAGGCCGAACTGAACAGCCTGGGCAGCGACAAACCCATCCTGGGCCTCTTCACCATGAATCACATGAACGTCTACATGGACCGCGAATTCCTGCCGAAGAACAGCAAAGTCCTGAAAGGCTTCACGGACCAGCCGGGCCTCCTCGACATGACCAAGAAAGCCGTATCCGTCCTGGAGAAGAACCCCAACGGCTTCTTCCTCATGAGCGAAGGCGGCAGCATCGATAAACAGCTCCACACCATGGACTGGCAGCGTTCCACCTACGACACCATCGAATTCGACAAGACGATTGAATGGGCCCAGCAGTACGCCAAAGAGCACAACGACGACACGCTGATCATCGTCGTGGCCGACCATGCGCACGGCGTCAGCATCACCGGCACCTATAAAGAAGAAAACGGCAAAACCGGCCGCGAAGCCGTCCGCGTCTACGGCGACGCCAAATGGCCTACCTTCGTCGATGCCAACAAAGACGGCTATCCTGACAACCCCGATCCGGACGTAACCCTGGCCGTCCAGTACGCCAATGCGCCGGACCATTACGAAAATTACCGCTTCCAGCAGACCCCGACCGTACCGGCTACGACCGATGCCAAGGGCCATGTCATCGCCAACCCGAAACGCGCGCCGCAGGGTGCCCGCTTCGTCCCCGGCAACCTGCCCACCAACACCGGTGAAACCAGCGAATGCCATTCCGCCGACGACGTCGTCCTCATGGCACAGGGCCCCGGATCCGAATACTTCCACGGCGTCATGGACAACACGGAAGTCTTCTTCGGTATCCTCCGCGCGCTCGGTGTCGATGCCCACAAAGGCACGCCGGAAGTTCCCTTTACGGGAGAAAGCGGTGACAAACAGTGACCCGAACCATCTGCAAGCTTCTTGCTTCGTTCTTCCTGCTGCTCACATTCACATTTTTCGGGGAGGCCCATGCGGCCTCCCTCGATTTTTCACAGATGTATAGCGGGGCGTCGGCCCAGGGCCTGATTTTCTCCGATACCCTGCGTTCCCTGAACGGCAGCTCCGTGACCATGAGCGGCTTCATGGCGCCGCCCCTCAAGCCCAGTATCAATTTCTTCGTCCTGACTGAAACGCCCATGTCCGTCTGCCCCTTCTGCTCGTCCGACGCCGACTGGCCGTACAACATCGTTGTCGTCTACGTCGACGGCTCCGTCGACGCCCTGCCGTACGACCAGCAGGTGACCGTCACGGGGACGCTCGAACTGGGCAGCTACGTGGACAGCGACACGGGCTTTGTCAGCCAGGTGCGCCTGCGCGGCGCCTCGGTGTACTAAGGAGGTTCCCATGCTCAAGATCCAGGGCCTCGTCCACCGCTACCAGGACGGATCGAATACCCTTACGGCCCTCGAGGTGCCGTACTGGGAGGCACGGGAAGGGGAGGCCTGGTGTATCACCGGCCCCAGCGGCAGCGGAAAGTCGACGCTGCTCCACTGTATCGCGGGACTTTTGCACCCGACCGAAGGGGACATCTCCTGGGACAACCGCTCCCTGACCCATGACCTGAGTCCGGCCGAGCTCGACCAGTGGCGGGCCCGCAGCATCGGCTATTTATATCAGAAGTTCAACCTGCTGCCGTTCCTGACGGCGGCGGAAAATATCCTCGCCGGCGCCTGGTGGGGCGGCGTACCGCAGCCCGAGGCACGGCAGCGCATGGAGCAGCTCACGCAGACCCTGGACATCCACGACCTGCTGCACCACTATCCCGACGCCCTGAGCCAGGGGGAGCAGCAGCGCGTCGCCCTGGCCCGCGCCCTCGTCAAAGAGCCGCCGCTGATCCTGGCCGATGAGCCGACGGCCAACCTGGACGCTGCCAACAGTCAGATTGTCCTCGACCTGCTGCAGGACTACGTCCGTCAGCATCACAGCCTGTTGTTGATTACAAGCCACGACAGCCTCGTCATCGACGCCTTCCCGAACAGGCTGCCTTTGTCGAAAGGAGGCCGCCATGCTCCGCAACATTGCGCTTAAACAGCTGCGCCACCGGCCCGTCACGACCTTCGTCATGCTGCTCATCATGGCCCTGTCCCTCGGCATCAGCGTCTTCCTCGCCAGCCTCCACCAGGGGCTTCACCAGGGCCTTACGGCGGCGACGGAACCCTTCAGCCTCCTCGTGAGTGCCCCCGGCAGCCAGCACCAGCTCGTCCTGAACACGGTCTTCCTCCAGGACCGGCCCCTTCCGAACCTGCCTTATACCGAAGTCGAAGCCCTCAACCGCCAGAAACGGCTCGTCCAGTTTACGGTACCCCTGGCCTTCGGCGACTCCTACCAGGGGTATCGCATCGTCGGCGCCGCCCCGCAGATTTTTTCCATGAAGAGCGGCGGCAAGAATGCGCCCCACTGGCTCCAGTTCGTCCAGGGCCGCCCCTTCCGGCAGCCCTATGAGGTCGTCGTCGGCGCCGATGTGGCCCGGAACCGGCACCTGACCCTCGGCTCCACGTTCCATTCCATCCACGGCCTCGTCCCGAAGGGCGGCCATGCCCACGCCCAGCACGCCTACACGGTCGTCGGGATTCTGGCAGATGTACATGGCCCGTACAACCAGGCAATGTTAACGCCTCTGGAATCCATCTGGGACGCGCACGGGCTGACCGGACGCGGGACGAAGGAAGTCAGCGCCATCCTTGTCGAGCCCGTCGGGTACAGCCAGGCCTACCAGCTGGCGGCCCAGTACCAGCGTCGCAAGGACGCCATGCTCGTTTTCCCCGCCCAGTCCATCGTCCAGCTTTTTAATTTAATGGGCCGCGGCGAAAAGATGTGGCAGCCCGTGGGGATTTTCCTGCTCCTGCTGTCCATCCTGATCGTCGTCCTGACCAGTTACCTGTCCAGCCTGTCCCGCTTGCGGGAATATGCCGTCATGCGCGCCCTCGGCGCCACGGCGAAGGATATTTCGCATATTTTCCTGTGGCAGAATACCTTCCTCGTCCTCGGCGGTACCTTGGGTGGAACCGTCCTGGGACTGGCGGCCTACGCCCTGCTGGCCCGTGTGGTGAACGCCTCTTCGGCCCTGTCTATGCCCTTGACCGTGTCGCCTCTGCTGGGCGCCCTGCTCGTGGGCATGATTGTCGTGACGCTCCTGCTCAGCCTGCTGCCTATGCGGGTGCTGCGCAAGAAAGTGGCCGAGAGCATCGTGTAGGGATACCTGTCTTGGCTCTGCACAAATAAAAAGCGGCCGCGGATTTTCTCCGCAGCCGTTTTTTTGTTGAAATTGCCGCAACGGTGAGGGTGTTTTTCGCCACTTATTCCATTTTGGAATAGTAGGTGGGCATCGTTTCCATTTTGGAATGTTTCCCCAAAACACATATATGCTCCCGTCCCCCGGAGAGCGTTATGCCCGCACGGCCCACCGCAGTTTCGTCGGTTTCGCCCGGGGGTTCCGCAGGCATTCTTCCCTCGTCGGCCGGATCACGTCGCGGGCGATGTCGGAGAACAGGCCCTCCTGCAAAAAGAGCTTGAAGGCTTTCTTCACGAGCCGGTCTTCGCCGGAATGGAAGGTGAGGACTGCCACACGGCCGCCCGGCGCCAGGGCATCGGGCAGGGCGTCCAGGAAGGTATAGAGCGCTTCCAGCTCGCCGTTGACATCGATGCGCAGGGCCTGGAACACGCGGGCGCTGCTTTTCTTGACCGCTTCCTTCTGCTCCGCCCGGGGCAGGAAGGACAGGGCCTTGGCGATTTCCGCGTGCAGGGCGCTCGTCGTCTCGATCGGCATGCCGCGCCGCAGATCGGCGCAGATCGTGCGGGAAATGGCCTCGGCGTACGGTTCGTCCGAGTTCTCCACCAGCAGCGACGTCAGCTCGTCCTGGTCCTGGGCCAGCTTGCGCAGCAGCTGCGCCGCCGACAGGCCCCTTTCCGGGTTCATGCGCAGGTCCAGGGGACCATCCGCCTTATACGTAAAGCCCCGTGCCGGATTGTCGAGCTGCATGGACGAAATGCCCAGGTCGGCCAGGATAAAATCAAAGGGCCCGAACTCCGCCGCCAGCCGC
The DNA here is from genome assembly GCA_047835465.1 of Succiniclasticum sp. Taxonomy (GTDB): domain Bacteria; phylum Bacillota; class Negativicutes; order Acidaminococcales; family Acidaminococcaceae; genus Succiniclasticum. The sequence goes on along the minus strand of CP181265.1, from coordinate 2,136,389 downwards.
CAGATGCCGGCGAAATTCTGGTGCCGGATGGTCAGGATATCCTCGCTGTACCCCGCGTCCCGCAGGCGTTGTTCCGTTTTGACGATCTCAATGGGGTCTACATCGGTGGCACAAAGGTGGCCCTGACCGTGCAGGGCGTCCAGCATGGCCCGCGTGTGGCCGCCGTAGCCCAGCGTCGCGTCGAACCCCTTGTCGCCCGGCTGGATCCGCAGGTGCTCCAGGATTTCTTTTACCATGATGGGAATGTGCGTCCCCGCCGGCGTGTTGCCTTTCCGCGTGACGTGTTCCGCCATGGCGCCGTACTTGTCCGGCTGCAGCTCTTTGTATTTTTCGTTGAAATGTTTCGGATACTTTCCTTTATAATGAATGCGCCGCATGTGTCTCTCCTGTTTCCTGTGACCGTCCCGACCGCGGGACGGCACCCTTCTCCCTTCCACTATACTATGGATTGCCCCGGGCCGCAATTGAAAACATTGTGTAAACTTTCCGCCTACGGTATAATAGAGGAAACAATCCCTGCGTCCGGCAGGGAAGGGAGTGGACACGACATGGTAACAAACGACACCCTCAAGGAATGGCTGACTGCGCAGGGATATCCCATCAAGGTGGTGCAGGACCGCCGTTCCGGCATGCCGATCTATGTACTGGATCATCCGTCCGAGGTGGCGGGGACGACGTATCATGGCCTGCTGGCCGTGCCGCCGGGACGTTTTATGATGATCAAGGTTGTCGGCTGCAGCCTGGAAAAATATCACCCCCGGGCCTGCGAGGCCGTACTGCTGCAGTTCAACGGCCTGATGAACCGCCGCAAGGCGAAAGACAGTTACAATTACGTCATCGACCATGGGTATCTGGCCATCGTTTTCTGGCCGGAAAATACGACGACGGACGAAATGAACCGGATCATGGAGTTCGGGTTCGACCGTCTCGATTTCATGTACCGCAACCTGGAACGCCTGGACCTGGAAGGGTAACCGACGGGCCGCAGGAGCCGGTTTTGCGGGATCAGCACCCCGGGCAGGGGACGCGGAAATTTACGGGAATTTTCTATTGACAAAAGCTTGACTTCGCTGTATCATAATTGAGTAACACGTATGGTCCACTAGCTCAGCTGGCAGAGCAACTGACTCTTAATCAGTGGGTCCGGGGTTCGAACCCCCGGTGGATCACCATGTGGGCGCTTAGCTCAGCTGGGAGAGCGTCTGCCTTACAAGCAGAATGTCAGCGGTTCGATCCCGTTAGCGCCCACCATTTTTTTGTCTACGGCCCGGTGGTTCAGTTGGTTAGAATGCCGCCCTGTCACGGCGGAGGTCACGAGTTCGAGTCTCGTCCGGGTCGCCAGGATGCCTCGGTAGCTCAGTTGGTAGAGCAAGGGACTGAAAATCCCTGTGTCAACAGTTCGATTCTGTTCTGAGGCACCATCTGCAAATACACCCACGGCCTGGCACAGTCCGTGGGTTCTTTACTATTGAAAGCAGGAAGCCCCTGCGGCGCCTGTTTCCGCGTTTCCCATTCGTTTCCCAATAGAGGAGGTATCAGTATCGTGTTTTCCGGCGGTGAAGAAACAATCAATTCCCTGCGTTTTATCTGGGTTCTGGTTTTCTTATGCTCCCTCCGCGGCAGCTACAAGAATCTGAAAGACGGCGACTATGCCTACGGCATCGCGTTTACCATCATTATTCCTATTTCCCTGTATTTTCTGTTGGACTTGTTCAACCTCCTGCCCGCCGGCGTCCCGCACGTCTTCGGGTGAGAACGGAATACAGAACGCCCGTCGGATTGCATCGGCAGTCCGGCGGGCGTTTTTTTGCGTTTTACGGGCAGATACATCTGCCCGGTTTATGGTTTCACGTGAAACATTTACAGGACACGGGTCAGGTAGGCGAGGCAGTTGTCGTGGCAGATCTTCTGCATGGTTGCGTCGCTGAATTTGCCGGCCAGGTAGGCGAACAGGTCTGCCCAGTGCTCGGCCCGGTTCAGGTTGTACGGCGGATGGCTGATGCCGTCGAAGTCGCTGCCGAAGCCGATGTAGTCGTCGCTGCCCATGACGTCCATCATGTAGGCCAGGTGGCGGTAGACGCTGTCGATGCAGGCGTCGTGGTAGTCTTTTTCCAGGAACTGGCCGGCGAAGTTGACGCCGACGAAGCCTTTCGTCTTGGCCAGGGCGCGGAGCTGGTCGTCCCGCAGGTTGCGCGGATGATCGCACAGGCTGTAGGCGCAGGAGTGGGTGGCGATGATGGGCTTGGTCGAGTGTTCGATGACGTCCCAGAAGCCGTGGGTGGAGATGTGGGAGACGTCGACGGCCATGCCGATGCGGTTCATTTCGGCCACGACCTGCCGGCCGAAGCGGGTCAGGCCGCCCTTGCTCTCTTCTTCGTTGACGCCGTCGGCGATGTCGTTGCGGTTGCTCCACGTCAGGGTCATGCAGCGGACGCCCAGTTCGTAGTAGACGCGCAGCACTTCGAGGCTGCCGTCCAGAGCGCCGCCTTCTTCAATGGCCAGGAGCGTGTTGAACGTGTGCTCTTTGGCGTGGCGCACGTCGTCCACGGTCAGGACTTTGTGGATGTCGATGCCGCGGTCCGCCACTTTCTTCGTTTCCTGCAGGTACTTGTCCACCAGCTTCAGGGTGTAGCGGGTGCCGCCGCCCCAGCGGAACTCTTCCGTCGGGACGTACATGGCGATGAACTGCAGGCCGCCGCCGTTGGCGATGATACGTTTGGCGTCCAGCATGAGATCGTTGGACCACAGGTCTTTCTGCTGCTTGTATAACTCCGTAATGGTATCGCAATGGCAATCACATAAAAACATAGGCTCCTCCTTTGTCCGACTGTCCGTCCCGGCCGGGGTTCCCCAGAATGCTCCCGCCGGGCGTTGTATTTGTTTCCATTATAGCACAGGCGGAACGGGAGCGGCAGGGAACCCATCCAGCCGCCGTCATTTCAGCTATAAAAAAAGGAGCGCCGCAGCGCTCCGGAGGAAAGAAAAGAAGTTGTATTTGCTGTTTTGTTATCTCTTCATGCCGGCATGGGCTGTTTCCTGGTTTCCTTCCAGGTACTGCCACGATTCGAGGGCACGGTTGACGAAGAGCTGGCGGATGGCCTTGTTTTCACCCAGGCCATGGATATACGTATTGACGTTGAAGCCGTTCTTCTTGAGGATGTTCTTATGGGAATCTTCCTCGTCCCCGGCCATGTCGTTGTTGGCATGGTCGCCGGCTACCATCATCATGGGCATGAGGGTGACGTTCTTGATGCCTTTTTCTTTCAGCATGGGAATGACGTCTTCCAGGTTCGGCCAGCCTTCCACGGTGTAGATGTGGGCATTGCCCTTGCCCAGACGGTCCAGACGGGTCTGGACGACGGCGTAGTAGGCATTGGACGGATCCGGCGTGCCGTGTGCCATCACGAGAACGGCGTCTTCCTTGCCGGTCTTCGGGAACTGGGTTTCGAAAGCCTTCATGGCGTCCATGACGTCATCGCGCTGGCCTTCTTGTCCCTGCCAGTAGAGCAGGGGAAGCCCCAGGGTCATTTTCTTGAACTGGTTGCGGTACAGGCGGTAAATCGCCGTATCGTAGTTGTATTCCATGCCGGGAATGACATCCAGTGTCGCCAGGGCGACGCGGGTGTAGCCTTCCTTTTTCAACTGTTCCAGTGCCTGTTCCGGCGTCGGGATTGTCAGGCCTTCGTTGGCTTTGATGCGGTCCACGATGATGTGGGACGTATAGGCCGTCACGACTTTCACGTTGGGCAGGGCCTTCTGAATGGCAGCAACGGTCGGATTGATGGTCTTGTCCCGCGAATCCTTGAACGTGGTGCCGAAGCTCATGACGACCATGGCATCCTTGTTCGCGACGTTCTGCATATTCGGGTTATTGTAGACGCGGACACCGATTTCGGCGGCCTCCTTCAGGGCCGGCGTGGCATCCTTCACTTCGGGATTGAGTTGATACGCAGCCATAGCAGGTGCGGCGGGAATTGCTCCCAGGCACAGTACAGACAACATGGCAACGGATAATGCTTTACTCCATTTTTTCATGACTTATACCTCTTTCTTTATTGAAATGGAAAGGGAGACCGGCGGAAACGGGAGGGTCGTTTCCCACTGCCTCGCACGGCCACATTATACTATATCCGTTGTAGAAATTCAAGACTATTAGGATTTTTTATCATTAGGAACTGTACTGCGTTTCCCGGGGTGGAGGGGGCCGTTCCCCGCTCCGTCAGTGTTTCTGGCGCTGTTCGAGCGTCAGCCTCTTAATGCCGGCGAAGGTCTCCGGGCTGAGGATGTGTTCGATGCGGCATGCGTCTTTTTCGGCGATTTCCGGCGATACGTGGATCACCGTCTCCAGGAATTCCGTCAGCGTGCGGTGCCGTTCCAGCACGTCGGACGCCTTTTTCAGGCCTTTTTCCGTAAACAGGATGTGCCCGTCGGGATTCATGGTGATGTAGCCGTTTTTCCGCAGCAAACTCATGGCGCGGGAGACGCTGGGCTTGGAGAAGCCCAGGCGGACTGCCACATCGACGGACCGCGCATAGCCTTTCTCCTGCTGCAACATGAGGATCGCTTCGAGATAGTTTTCACCGGATTCGAGTAAAACCATGGTCGAACCCTCCTTGCATTGATAAATTTGTCCGGGGAAACGAGCGATGTTTCCCCGTATTCGGGCCAAATAGCGGACCCGGGGCGTTTCTCTCTATTATACTACAGGAGCCGTGCCGTTACAACTGCCCGGAACCGCGTGGTTCTGTCAGCCGCCGTGGTATAATGGTAACAGACTGGCAGGCGGCCGGGAGCGGTGCCCCTGTCGAAACGGATGTAGCGCGCGAAAGAACGGAAAGGAGTCGTACCATGCTGACCTTTTTACGGGAACGGGAATCCCTGTGGGACCGGCTGGCCCGGACGGACCGGCCCCTTGTCCTGTACGGCACGGGGGACGGCGCCGACAAGATTCTTGCCCGCCTGGCCCGGATCGGGCGGACGGTGGACGCTGTCTACGTGAGCGACGACCATGCCCGGGGACAGGTGTATGCCGGCCTGGCCGTGCGGCCTCTGTCGGAACTGCTGGACCGGGCGGAGAAGGGGGCTTTCGATGGATTGGTGGCGCCCCTCGTCCTCGTGGCGTTTGCCAGTGAGCGCCCGGAGGTCCTGGCCCGGATCCGTATGGTAGCGGCGGCATACGAGACGGTGGCGCCCCACGTGCCGCTCTTTGCGGAGGATACGGCTCTGGATGCAGACTGGCTGGCGGCGCACGAGGCAGAGCTGCAGTATGTGTACGACCATCTGGCCGACGACTGGTCGCGCCGCGTTTTCGCCGACATGCTGGACTACAAGCTCAGCGGCAGGCTGTCCTATCTATGGGACGCTGAAACGGAGCGGAGCGGCGACTTGCGCCTCCTCTTCTCGTTCGGGCCCGGCGAAACCTATGCCGACCTGGGGGCCTACGACGGGGACACGGTGCGGGAGTTCCAGACCTTGTGCGGTGGGAAGTACCAGGCCGTCTACGCCTTCGAACCCGATCCGAAGAATTACGCCAAACTGGCAGCCTGGGCCGCGTCCTATGGCGCCGCCCATCCTGATGCCGGACCGGTGCATTGTGTACACGCCGCCGCAGGGGCTGCGCCGGGAACTGCCGTGTTCCGTGCCGGCGGCGGGCGACAGTCGTCCCTGCTGGATACGGGTGCCGGGCGGACAGGCGGCCGGCACCGCCGGCCGAAAGAGGCGGAACTGCCCGTGGAATCGGTGGACCACGTACTGGGTCCGCAGCGCCTGGACTACGCGAAACTCGACGTGGAAGGCGTGGAAGCGGCGGCCCTTCGCGGCATGGCAGCCCATCTGGTTCCCGATGGGGCGGGAAGGCTGCCGAAGCTGCTCGTCGCCGCCTACCACCACGACGAGGACCTGTTCTGCCTGCCGCTCCTGCTGTGGGAGCTCCAGCCAGCCTATCGGATCTACCTGCGCAAGCACCCGTACGTGCCGGCGTGGGAAATCAACCTGTTTGCAAAGTGAGGCTTTGCCAAAGAAAGAGGGGGAAGTTTATGTTGAAGAAATTGTTCAGTGTATTGTTGGTCATCTGTGCATTCCTGTTTGCCGTCACGGGCACCGTGGACGCCGCTCCACATGTGAAGGCCAGTCAGATGGGCCTTGGCGGTGTGTTCATCGGCACGAGAATGCAGGACGTCGTAGCCACGTACGGCCAGCCGCGCCTGATTGATACGTGGATGGACGGGCGCGGAGGCCGCACACAGTATCCGGCCCGGACCTACCAGTATGGCAATTCTGTCATCTTTGATACCTGGCAGGGACCAACCGGCGTCGAAGTCGTCGTGTATATTGAAGTGACGGCTGACAACGGCTGGGCGACACCGGACGGTGTCCATGTGGGCCAGACCTTTGCGGACATGCACCGCGCGCTGGGACGGTACGAGTACATGGATGTGGACGAAAAACTCAAGAAGAAGGGGCAGCCTGCTGCTTTTATCTGCTATGAAGCGGCGGACAGGTCGATGATGAGTATGCTTTTCTATTCCGAAGACAATGGAAGCAGCGACCTTTCTACGTACACCATTCGTAAAATTGTGGTAGCACAGGGCCATTGATTCATACAGTACGTATACTTACTATACCAGCAGGGCGCCCCTTGGGGCGCCCTTTTTTTATGCTTTTCTGCGGATCCTTTCCGGCCGGGCGGCAGGGGACATCCTGTCCTGCCTGCGCCGGGTGATTCTTTGTACACACAGCGGGACGTTTCAAGGCCATGTAGGACAAAAATTGCGTTTTGTACATTGTATAAAGATTTTCATTACTTTGAGTGTACAACTTTACGAAAAAGCTAAATTTTGAGACAAATTCGTTTACATTGTAAGCAGGAAAAGGTGAAAAATCAGCGAAATTTTTTAACAGTACAGTTATGGGTTATCCCTTGCCGTAATGGGCGGCAAAGGGAGAGAAAGGTATGTGAAGTAACGACAGGAAGTTAAAAAAAGGAGAGTGGCAAAGATGTTCCAACACAAGAAACTGGCGGGTGCTGCCTTGGTATTGGCAATGGGCGCAATGATCGCAGCCGGCTGCGGCGGCGGTGACAAGAAGCAGGCATCCTCCGGCGGCAAGGGCCCGAAGGGCGATTTGATGGTCTACACGTCCATTTACCCGGATATTATCGATAAGATGTGCAAACCGAACGTCGCCAAGGCGTTCCCGGATATGAAGGTTACCTGGTTCCAGGGCGGCACGGAAAAGGTTAAGACGAAGATCGCCGGTGAAATCAAGGCGAAGAAGATTGGCGCCGACATCCTCATGGTCGCCGATCCGTCGTACTACCTGGCCCTGCAGGATCAGAAACTGCTCCTGGACTATGTCTCGCCGAACCAGAAGGACGTCATTGCCGATAAAGACAAGAACGGCGCCTGGACGGCAGTCCGTATCAGCAACATGATCATTGCCTACAATAAAGATAAGGTCAAGAATCCGCCGAAGAGCTGGACCGACCTGACCGATCCGAAGTGGAAGGGCAAGATTGCCATGCCGAACCCCATGCTGTCCGGTACGGCGTATGTGGCTGTCGGTGCCCTGGCTGACAAATACGGCTGGGAGTACTTTGAAAAACTGCAGGCCAACGGCATCCGCGTCGAGGAAGGCAACTCGGCGATTCAGAACAAGCTGCTGACCGGTGAATATGCCGCAGCCATGATTCTGGAAGAAAACATCCTGAAACTGAAAGAAACGAAACACGAACCGCTGGAAGTCGTCTATCCGAGCGACGGTATCATCTGCGTTCCTTCGCCGATCGCCATCTTCAATACGACGAAGAACCCCGACGGTGCCAAAGCCATGGTTGACTGGTGGCTGTCCAAGGAAGGCCAGCAGGCTGTTGTCAAGGGCTGGATGCACTCCGTCCGCGGCGACGTCGAACCGCCTACGGGCGCTCCCAAGCTGAGCACGCTGCTGCCGAACGCAATCAAAGTCAACTGGAAGAAACTGGCAACGGAAGATGCCAAGATCAAGGAAGCATTCCGCGTTCGCGTCATGGATAAATAAAGACGAGGCCGGCATACCGGCCCGATAATACGTATCCCCGCTAATTCCAATCAGGGACCGGCCCTGCCGGCCCCTGATTTTCCCGTCTTAGTCTGCGAACCGGAAATACCGGGGAAAGGAGTTACAGAGTGAAGAAATGGTTTCCCCGACTGGACAGCAAATTTCTTGTCATTGCTGTCTCGGTCCTGCTCTTATTGTATTTCATCGTATTCCCCCTGCTGGTGTTGATCTATGACAGCTTGTTTGTGGAAGGCGTCTTCGATATCAGCAATTACCGGGAGGTCTACGGGAAGACCGTCAACTGGCGTGCCTTGACGAACACGCTGGAGCTGGCCTTCGTGGTCATGATCGCCAGTGTCATCGTCACGTTCCCCATGGCCTGGCTCGTCGGCCGTACGGATTTACCGTTCAAGAAAACATTCCGTACGATTCTGGTGGCGAGCTACATGATTCCGCCTTATGTCGGTGCCATCGCCTGGGTCCAGCTGCTGAACCCCAGCGTCGGCTACCTGAATGATATTTTCAAAGCCGTGTTCGGTTTGTCCCAGGCGCCCTTCAACATCTATACTATGGGCGGCCTGGCCTGGGTGCTCACGTTGTTCTATTCGCCCTTTGCCTTCATCACTATTTCCCGGGCAATGGAAAAAATGGATCCGACCCTGGAAGAGGCAGCCCGCATTTCCGGATCGTCGCCCCTGCGTACGTTGCGGGACGTCACGCTGCCCCTCATGATGCCGTCCATCGTGGCCGGCGGCCTCCTCGTGTTCATCGCGGCGGCTTCCTGCTTCGGTATTCCGGCCATCGTCGGCATGCCCGGCAACATCGAAGTGATGACGACGCGTATCGTAACCTTCGTCTACCAGGGCGATTCGGCAGGCATCCGCAACGCCACGGCGCTGGCCGTCTCCATGATGATCATCGCCAACGGCCTGCTGTTCTTCATGAGTTACCTGCTGAGCCATAAGGACTATACGACCATCAGCGGCAAGAGCACACGGCCCAACATGGTGGAACTGGGCAAGTGGAAACCGCTGGCCCTCCTGATCGTGGGAGGCTATTCCTTCATTGCCGTCATCCTGCCCCTGGGCTCCATCATCATGACCTCGTTCCTCGTCAGTATGTCGAAAGGGGTTACGTGGAGCAACTTCGGCATCGACGCCTGGATTCCGGTCATTACGAGCGCCCAGTATATGGAAAGTATCTGGCGCTCCATCGTCTACGGCGTCGTCGCTGCCTGCATCGGGACGCTCCTGTCCCTGTTTGTTGCGTATCTTGCAGTGAAGACGAAAGTGACGGGCCGCAGCCTGCCGGACCTGCTGATCGTCCTCGGCGGCGCCACCCCGTCTATCGTTATTGCCCTGGCCCTCATCATTACCTTCTCGGGCAACTACGGGCTGAATTTGTACTCGACCATGTGGATCCTGGTCGTCGCCTACCTGGTCAAATACATGACCATGAGCGTCCGCACCATCGCGGCGTCGCTCAGTCAGGTGCACAGTTCCCTGGAAGAGGCGGCCCTCAATTCCGGTGCCAGCTGGCTCCGCACCTGTAAGGACATCATCATCCCGCTGGTGGCACCGTCCATCGTCGCCGGCTGGTTCCTGATTTTCATGCCGAGCTTCTACGAACTGACCATGTCCAACCTGCTCTACGGGGCGGACACGAAAACCATCGGCGTCCTGCTGTATGAACTGCAGACCTACGCCGATACGCAGAACGCTTCGGTTCTGTCGGTCATCATCCTGATCATCGTCCTTGCGGGCAACCTCATCCTCAACAAAGCCACGAAGGGCAAGGTCAGTATCTGAGTTCCCCCGGTCCCGGCAGAGGGAACGGTCCGCCACGGCGGAAAGGGAAGGTCCAATTCAAGAATGCGGAGGGAAAAGCAATATGTCTGCCATTAAACTGGATCACATTTATAAACGCTTCGGCAAAGTCACGGCCGTAGGCGATTTCAACATCGAAGTCAAGGACGGGGAGTTCGTCTCTTTCCTCGGGCCGTCCGGCTGCGGCAAGACGACGACGCTGCGTATGATCGCAGGCTTCGAAAAACCGACGGAAGGAACCATTACTATCGGAGACACGCTCATGAGCGACGCTGCCAAAGGCTACTTTGTGCCGCCGGAAAAACGGGGCATCGGCATGGTCTTCCAGTCCTACGCCGTGTGGCCTCATATGAATGTCATCGACAACGTGGGCTATCCGTTGAAAATTCAGCACGTGCCCAAGGAAGATCGGCTGAAACGGGTCATGGAGATCCTGGAAGTCGTCCATTTGAAAGAATACGCCGAGCGCCTGCCGAACCAGCTGTCCGGCGGCCAGCAGCAGCGCGTGGCCCTGGCCCGCGCCCTCGTCGCCCGTCCGGGCCTGCTGCTCCTGGACGAACCGCTGTCCAACCTGGACGCCAAACTGCGCGAAAGCATGCGCTTTGAAATTTCCGACATCCAGAAACGGCTGGGCATTACGGTCGTCTACGTCACGCACGACCAGAGCGAAGCCATGACCATGTCCGACCGCATCGTCGTCATGAGCATGGGCAAGGTGCAGCAGATCGGCAAACCTGTCGACATCTACAGCCATCCGGCCAACCAGATGGTCGCCGATTTCGTCGGCCTGGTCAACTTCATTCCTGCCGAAGTGCGGAGCGACGGCAACGTCTACCTGGAAAACACGGACATCCAGTTCCCCAACGACAACAACCTGTCCGGCAAAGTCACGCTGGCCGTCCGTCCGGAAAATATCGTCCTGAGCAAGGACCGCGGCCGCATCGAAGGCGTGCTGGACCACCATTTCTATTTGGGGGACAGCATCGATTACCGCATCAAAGTCAAGGACCACTTCGTCCGCGTCATCGTCAAGGGAGCCGAAGTCGGTACGTTCCGCGACGGAGACAAAGTGCTCCTGGATTTCCACAAGGTGTTGACATTTCCGGCGCAATAACCAATACTGAGAAGAGAAAGTCAGCCCGTCTTTCCGGCTTTCGGAAGACGGGCTTTTTTAGAACGGGACCCGGGCGCGGTCCCGCCGGCAGGATCCGTGCTGGCGGAGGCCCGGGTTCCGGATGGTGAAGCGGAGGAATGGAACAATGGATGGGAACGTAAGGTGCGGGTTGTCGCGCCGGATAAAGACCCTGCTGGCCGGCGTCCTGAGCCTGGCCGTGCTGGCTGTGGCCGGCTGTGGCGGTGGCGGCGGCGTCGGTTCGAGTGGGGACGGCCCCAAAGTCGTGGCCGTGGCGAGCAGCATGAACCGCGATTTGTCGAAGGCCCTGACGAACGATTTCGCCAACCGCACGGGCATCGTGGTGGAATTCGAGCCGCTCAACGCCCGCGGCCTGCGGGACCGCCTGGACTCGTTCAACACCAGTACGGCGGACGTGTGGATGGGCGGCACGGCGGAGGAATATTACCTCGCCGGCGACCGGAAACTGCTCGTGCCGTATCATCCGGCCGCGGCAGCGAACCTGCCGCCGGAGTATCTGGACCGGGAAGGGCAGTGGACGCCCTTGTCCATCGACCGCATTGCGTTCCTGTCCAACACGGACCGGTTGGAAGAACTTCATGTGCGGCCGCCGGAGACGTGGATTGAACTGCTCCAGCCGGTCCTGCACAATGAGACGATTCTCGCCGTGCCCGAAGCGGGCGGTGCGTCGTACGGCATGATTACCACCCTGTGGCAGCTGTGGGGCCAGGAAAAAGCCCTGCAGTACGCCGGCATCTTCCGGACGCAGAAGCCGACGTATGTGCCGACGGACGCCAAGGCAGCCTACGCCGTGTTCCAGGGCAGCAAGGCCGTAGCGGTCCTGCCGCTGCGGCACGCCCGCATGCTGGAGCGGGAACACCGGTTCCTGACGGCGACAGCCGTGAAGGACGGCAACAAGAACCTGATTACGGCCGTGGCCATCCTGAAGGGCGGCAAGCACCGCGCCGAAGCGCAGCGCTTTCTGGATTACCTGCTCAGTGCCGACGCGTCCCGCATCATGCGGGACTATGGTTTCACGCCCCTCCTGGACGATGTCCTGTCCCACGACCGGAAACCCCAGGAAACGGGTCCCATTACCAACGACGATCTGCGCTGGGCGGCCCTGTATAAGCAGGACATTATCAAAGCCTGGCTGAATGCCAAATAATGGACAGGCCATCCGCTGCCGGTCCGCAAGCTCTCGGAAGGAAGGAAACAATGGGAACAGAAGGAATACGATTGCACCCACCGTGCGGCGCTCTGGAGCGCCTGCGGCAGATCCGCTGCTTTTTGTTTGACATGGACGGCACCATCAACCTGGGACAGGAACTCATTCCCGGCATGGAAGGATTTTTCGGCAAGCTGCTGGCTGCCGGCCGGCGCTTCTACCTGGTGACGAACAATTCTTCCCAGGACCACGCCCACTACGTGCGCAAGATGAACCGCATGGGCGTGCCCGTCCAGGAACGGGACATCCTGATTTCGACCGATGCCATGATCCAGTACCTGGATGACATCCACCCCGGGGCACGGCTGTTCGTACTGGGAACGCCGGCCCTGAAAGGACTGCTCCGGCAGGCCGGGTTCCACCTGACGACGACGCTGGAAGAAGGCGCCGACTATGTCCTCGTCGGGTTCGACCAGACTCTGACGTACGAGACCCTGACCATTGCGTGCCGCCTCATCGACCGCGGCGTGCCGTACGTCGCCACGCATCCCGACGTCCGCTGCCCCATCGAGGGCGGCGAGTTCATTCCCGACACGGGCTCCTTCCTGGCCTGCATCCGCACGGCGACCGGTAAGGAACCGGACGTCATTACGGGCAAGCCTTACGGCTACATGGTGGATACGGTGCAGAAACGGACGGGCTTCCGCAAGGACGAAATTGCCATGGTGGGCGACCGCCTGACGACGGACATTGCCTTCGGAACGGACAACGGCATCTTATCGGTCCTGGTGCTCACCGGCGAGGCGACCCTGGCCGACGTGGAACAAGGGCCGGTGAAGCCCGACGTCATCCTGCCCCATGCGAAAGAATTGTTGAACTATCTGTAAAAAAAGATGGTAATTTGGACGCGGTCGGACCGCGTGTGTTATAATAAGGACGGAGATTTTTTTTCTTGGGAGGTAATGACATGAAAAAAATTTTGATTACCCTGATGGCTCTGCTCGCCATTTCGACCAGCTGCTTTGCTGCCGGCGCCAGCCAGAACTTCGCCGCCGAAGAGAAAGCAGCCGATGCCTTTACGGCAGCGTTGCTGAACAACGGATCCTTCTCGTCGACCTCGGCAAACGTGGGTTCCAGCATCAACCAGAAAGGTTTCCAGGACGCCCAGCAGCAGATCAAGCAGAAGATCGGCCGCATCCAGAACGTGAACCTGGTGGTATTCCAGAAGAACTACAACCTCGAAAAGAACCAGTACACCGGTGCGGATGAACTGGTCTATATCGGCAAGATTGCCGGCAAGACGGACCAGATTGCCCGTATCAGTGTGGTGTTTGCTCCGGAAAATGGCAAACAGAAGATTGTCAATTTCTTCGTCAATGTCATGAAGCTGCAGAAACAAAACGAAACGACAGCCAAGAAATAAGCAGTAACGATATAAAGAAAAACCGGGACCGCCCGACAGCGGTTCCGGTTTTTTGTTGTTTTCTTTCGCTTGCATCATCAGACCCGGACGAGACGGAACGATGTCCCCGGTCCGACAGCGGCCAATTTCCCCAAATCAGCGGCAGCAACGCACCCGACCGGCGTGGACCGTGACTCCGCAGGGCGTGGCTGGAGCAGGATTTGCGTCTCGCCGGCATAGCGCCCGTAGCGGCTGTTGTCGACCAGCACGGTGCCGACGGGCAGGATGTCCTGTGGATTGCCGGCGGCAATGTTACAGGGCGGAAGCACCGCTCCGTGGAACAAGTTCCGGCCTTCGGCCACACGGATGCAGGCTTCGGCCGGGTCGGGCCGGTTGGATAAGGGCCGGTCGAGCAGACGGCCCAGCAGGCGCACCGGCTGGTCGGTTGCGGCCGATGAGCCCGGATCCGGCCATGGTTTCACGTGAAACACCAGTGGTTCGGATGCAGGGGTGACAGTATCTGTCTCCCTGACTGCCTCCTTTGGAACTAAAACGCGCTTTTTCGCTGCCAGTCGTTCCATTTCTTCCCGCGAGGGACGGCTTTCACTGAGCAGGAGGAAGTCGCAGCCAGCCTGCCAGGCCGCTTCAGCGACATCGGCCGGTTCGCGGTCCCGCCAGGCTTCGACTGTGGGCAGTCCTTCTTTTAGCGGAGACCGGCGGCCGTGCCGTCCCGCCAGGAACATGCCTGCATGGGCGCCGTAGCGGTGGAGCAGGTGGTTCTGCTGCCGCACGTAGTCCAGGGACAGGCCCGTGTACCGGTGGGGGTAGAAGTTGTGCAGGCCTTCGACGCGGGTCAGGTCGCAGCCGGCCCTTTCCAGGGCCTGCAGGTCCTCTTCCCGCAGGGTCGAGGCGTTGCACTGGATACGGCACACGCGGCTGAACGCTGCCATGGTGGCCGTATCGATACCGTAGTCGAAACGGACCGTCGTAATCCCCAGGTCTGTGATTCGTGCCGGCGTCAGGTCCGGCCACTGGAACAGGGATGCCGTGGCAGGGGAGACGTCGGCCATGATTTCGAAGCCCAGGTCACGCGCCAGTTGGAACAGGGTGACGGCCTGCCGGCGCAGGACATCCCGGTCCGCTTCGGGAATCTGGAGCGACGTGAAGATCCGGCCGTAGCCGAGGGCATGCGCTTCCTGCAGGAGCGCCCGGTTTTCTTCTTCACTGTTGTCCAGGCCGGGATAGAGGGACAAGCCGTAGCGCGCCGTCATGATGCCTCCTCCGCCGGTGGATCGTCAAAGCCGAGCACGTACGCCGCCGCAAAGCCCGTCACGTAGGCCAGAACGACGCCGGTTAAGTAGGCACCGGCGCTGGTGACGGACGCCGCCAGGGGCAGGCCGGAGATGCCGATGGCATAGGCTCCGGTACCGGCATAGGCCTGCCAGGCACCGCCGCAGGCGCCGCCGAAGCAGGCGGCCAGGAACGGACGGCCCAGGGGCAGGGTCACGCCGTAGATCAACGGTTCCCCGATGCCGAGCATGCCCACGGGCAGGGAACTCAGGACGGTTTTCTTCAACTGTTTGTTTTTGCTTTTTACGTAGACGGCAAAGGACGCGCCGACCTGTCCGGCACCGGCCATGGCGCAGATAGGAAGCAGCAGCGTCGTACCCGTCGTGGCGAGCAGGTCCAGGTTGATGGGCGTGATGCCGTGGTGGACGCCGGCCATGACCACGGGCAGAAAGACTCCGCCCAGGATGAATCCCGTGGCAGCGCCGCCCCGCTCCAGTGCTCCGATGGCGAAGGTACGGAGTACGTCCGAAATCCAGCCGCCCAGGGGCTGGAACACGAAGAGAGCGCCCAGTGCGACGACGAAGACCGTCAGCAGGGGCGTCAGAAACAAATCCAGTGCTTCCGGCACGCGGCGGCGCAGGAACCGTTCCACCACCGCCGCTGCGAAGCCGATCAGCAGGGCTGCGAAGACACCGCCCCGGCCGGGCAGCAGCGCCTCGCCGAAGAGGTGGATGTGTTCCAGGCCCGGCGCCGTCAGGAGTGCCGCCAGGACACCGCCCAGCGCCGGCGTGCCGCCGAATTCCTTCGCGGCGTAGAGACCTGTGAAGGTATTGAGGACCACGTAAATGGTGCCACCGGCCAGGCGCAGATACTGCACGGCTGCCGCGTCCGCCAGGGACGGGCTGAGGCGCAATACAATGGAAAGAATCCCCGACAGAAGCCCGCAGCCGATGAAGGCAGGGATCAGGGGGATGAAAATATGGCCGATGTGCTGGAGCGCCGTTTTCCAGACCGACTGGCGGTTCCGCTCCCGGATGGCTTCGTGCAGGGCCTTGCCGTCGCCCACGGCGGCCGTCCGGGCCAGCTGCGCCACCGAGGCCGTATCCGCGGCAGGGGCCGTTCCGCCCTGCGCTTTCCGCAGTTCGTTGAACGCCGTCGTTACCGCAGCGGCTTTGCCCGGTCCGAGCACGATATGGATTTGCCCGGCGGCGGGGAAGAGCACCCCTTTCACACCGGGCAGTTTTTGCAATTGTTCTTTGGTGACGGTGACTGTGCGCACCGTCATGCGCAGGCGGGTCATGCAGTTCACGGCGTCCGTCACGTTGTCCGCGCCGACCGCGTCCAGCAGGGCCTGCGCCAATTCGCGATTGTCCATCGTCACTCCTTGCCCTTGCCGTTCCGGAACGCTTCCAGGGCTTTCCGCAGGAAGCCGTGGTTTTCCGCCAGGAGCTGTTCCGCCTTGGGACGCGGCAGCCCCGTCAGATGGATCAGGATGGCGGCCTTGCAGTTGCCGCCGGACGCATCGAGGTATTCCTGCGCTTCGTCCAGGGTACATCCCGTGACGGTGGCCACAATGTGCCGGGCCCGTTCCTCCAGTTTCTGGTTGGTGCACTGCACGTCCACCATGAGGTTGCCGTAGGTCTTGCCCAGGAGGATCATGGAGCCCGTGGAGAGCATGTTCAGGATCAGTTTCTGCGCCGTGCCGGCTTTGAGCCGCGTGGACCCTGTGATGATTTCCGGCCCCGTGACGGCCGTCAGGGACAGGTTCGCGTACGCCGCCATCTCGGGATTGTCCGTGCACGTCACGGCAATGGTGTAGGCGCCCAGGGACTGGGCGTACTTGAGGCCGCCGATGACGTAGGGCGTGCGGCCCGACGCGGAAATGCCGACCACGACGTCGAGTTTCGTCAGCTCCGCGTCTTCCAGGTCAAAGGCTGCCATTTCCTCCGAATCTTCGGCGCCTTCCTGGGCACGGAAAATGGCGGGCGTACCGCCGGCGATGAAGCCCTGTACCATTTCCGGATCCGTGCTGAACGTGGGCGGGCATTCGGCCGCGTCCATGACGCCCAGCCGTCCCGACGTACCTGATCCCAGGTAAAACAGGCGGCCGCCGTGGCGCAGATGGCCGGAAATGACCGTAATGGCCCGGGCAATATCCGGGATAATCTTCTTGACCGTCAACGGCACCGTCTGGTCCTCTTTATTCATGAGGCGGCAGATTTCCTCGGGCGATGCCTCGTCGATATTTGTGGACCTCGCGTTGCGCTGCTCTGTCGTCAGTTTTGTCAAATCAATCATGGGGATACCCTTCCTTCCCCGGCCTCGTGCCGGTGCTATCACCTAATTATATCGCATCTGGGCCGGCTAGGCAAAAATCCGGCCTGTCCGCGCAGAGGGCCTGTCTTTCCCGCCGCAAATTTTCTTGACAAACCGGGGAGACCAGTGTATGATAGGCGCATAGTGGTACCAAACAGGAACACAATGAAAGGACGGTGAAATGCCATGGACACCATCGACGAACTCAAGTATTTCGGTCTGACCGGCCAGGAAGCGACGATTTACGTGTGCCTTCTGTCGCAGGAGCAGATGACGGGGTACGAGGCGGCGAAGGAAACGGGCATTTCCCGCTCCAACACGTATACGGCCCTGGCGGGTCTCGTCGACAAAGGAGCGGCCTACGTCATGGAAGGAAAAGTCACGACGTATACGGCCGTTCCCATCGGGGAGTTCTGCCACAACCGGCTCCATAAGCTGGAACAGCTGCGGGATGACCTGGTGCGCCATCTGCCGGCGAAAAAGCTGCCTGTGGAAGGCTATATTACCATTACAGGGGAAGAAAAGATCATGCAGCAGATGCGCAACATGATCGACGAAGCCGAAGCCCGCATCTATGTGGCGGCAGCGCCGAAGGTCCTGCGGGGCATCCGGCCCGAATTGAAACGGGCCGTGGACCGCGGCCTGAAGGTCGTCGTCATCGATTCCGACGGCTTCGAGCTGGAAGGGGCCATCCTGTACCGGGCGAAGTACGAAACGGACCAGATCCGCCTCATTACCGATTCGTCCCGCGTCCTGACGGGCGAATTGGCGGGCGACCCGCCCATCTGCCTCTACTCGGGCAAGGAAAACCTGGTGGTCCTCTTCAAAGAGGCCCTGAAGAATGAAATTACCCTGATTCAACTGACCGGCTCCGAGACGGGCCGCTGATTTTGGAAGGAGCGTTGACCATGAGTAAAAAAGTTCCCTTTGTTTCCCGTGAAACAGTGGCATCCATTGCCAAAACCTACCCCACGCCGTTCTACTTGTACGACGAAAAGGGCATCCGCAGCACGGCGCGCCTGGTGCGCAAGGCCTTTGCCTGGAACAAGGGCTTCAAGGAATACTTCGCCGTCAAAGCCACGCCCAATCCTTTCCTGCTGCGCATGCTCCACGAGGAAGGCTGCGGTGCCGACTGCTCGAGCCTGACGGAACTGGAAATGAGTGATGCCGTGGGCCTGCGTGGACACGAAATCATGTTCAGCTCCAACGAAACGCCCGTGGAAGACATGGCCCTGGCCGCCAAACTGGGTGTCATCATCAACCTGGACGATATTACGCACATCGACTTCCTGGAAAAAATCGCCGGCCGCCTGCCGGAAACCGTGTGCTGCCGTTTCAACCCCGGCGGCCACTTTGCCATTGCCAACAGCATCATGGACAACCCCGGCGACGCCAAGTACGGCATGACGCGGGAGCAGATTGAAGAAGCGTTCCGCATCCTGCTCAAGAAGGGCGTGAAACACTTCGGCATCCACGCCTTCCTGGCGTCCAACACGGTGACGAACGACTACTATCCCGAACTGGCGCGGCAGCTCTTCACGCTGGCTGTGGAACTGAAAAGCGCTACGGGCGCCGACATCCGCTTCATCAACCTGTCCGGCGGCGTGGGCATCGCCTACCGTCCGGAACAGCAGGACAACGACATCCTCGCCATCGGCGAAGGCGTCCGCAAGGTCTACGGCGACGTCCTGGTTCCCGCCGGCATGGGCGACGTGGCTCTCTTCACGGAAATGGGCCGCTTCATGCTCGCTCCGTACGGCGCCCTCATCACCAAAGCCATCCACGAAAAGCACATCTACAAGGAATACATCGGCGTTGACGCCTGCGCGGCCAACCTCATGCGTCCCTGCATGTACGGCGCGTACCACCACATTACGGTCCTGGGCAAGGAAGATGCCCCCCACACGTATAAATACGACGTCGTAGGCGGCCTCTGCGAAAACAGCGACAAATTCGCCATCGACCGCATGCTCCCGAAAATCGACAAGGGGGACTACCTGTTCATCCACGACGCCGGCGCCCACGGCTTCTCCATGGGCTACAACTACAACGGCAAGCTGCGCAGCGCCGAACTGCTCCTGCACGAAGACGGCAGCGTCCAGCTGATCCGGCGCGCCGAAACGCCGAAAGATTACTTCGCCACCTTCGATTTCACGGACGAATTCCCGAAACTGAAGACGTACTGAGCGTTTCCACGCCAATAAAAAACAGCCTCCGGCCAGAAAGCCGGGGGCTGTTTCTTTTTGCTTTTTTCGGGACATTGCCGGCGGAACGGCCGGTACATCCTGCCGCGCCGCAGGGACTCAGCGTTTGCGCCGGAAATCCCGGTGGGGCTGGAGCTCTTCGCCCAGGGCCATGAGGGCCGGCACGCTCTTTTCGTCGGCCAGGATGTAGAGGTAGTCGCCGGGGCGCAGGACAAGGCTGCCGTCGGGGATGATCTGCCGGTCGCCGCGCTTGACGTCTACAAGCAGGACACGGGGCGGCCAGGCGATTTCGCTGATGCGGCGGTTTTCCAGCTGGCTGCCGCTGCCCACAGGTACTTCGATGATGGTGCGGCTGTCCAGCGTTTCCTCTTCCGGTTCCTCCCTGCGGTTTTTGAGCTGCCGCAGGAGCAGGGCTTCGTAAATGGGCTCGCTGCCCAGGAATTCGGCGACCACGTAGGCCACGGCCGCGGCCATGGCGAGGGTCATCAGATGGGAGAAACTGCCCGTCATTTCGCAGATGAGGACCGTACCCGTAATGGGCGAGCGGACCGACGCCGAGAAGAAGGCCGCCATGGCGATGACGATGACGTTGGCCGTGTGGGGCGGCAGGATCCAGCCGGCGGCGACGTAGAAGTGGGCGCAGATGCTGCCCGTCAGGGCGCCGAGGACGAGCATGGGCAGGAAGAAGCCGCCAGGCACGCCGGTGCCATAGCTGACCAGAGTGAAGACGAACTTGCCGACGAAGAGGATCAGGAGCAGATCCAGCGGCAGGATCGTCACGGCGAGGCGGTTTACGAGCATATTGCCACCGCCCAGGATGTACGGCAGGGTAAAGCCCAGGACGCCGGCGCAGAGGATGGCGAACAGGATTTTCCGGTAGAGGCTGCCGCCGAAGATTTTCAAGTCGTAGAAGCGGTGGATGTTCAGCAGTCCTTTGTTGAAGCACACACCGGCCAGGCCCGCCAGGACGGCCGTCAGGAGGGCATAGGCCATGCGGTGGTCCAGCGGCATGGGCGGCAGGCCGTAGAAGCTGAAAATATAGCTCCGGCCGAAAATCAGGCGGGAAATAAAGGTCGCCGTCAACGCGGCCGTCATGGCCGGCAGGAGGACGACGGCGGAGAAATTGCGGTGGATTTCCTCCAGGGAGAAGATCACGCCGGCCAGCGGGGCGTTGAAGGCCGTGGCCAGCCCGGCGGACGCGCCGCTCGTGATGAGGTAGCGTTCTTCCATGCGGGAGCGGCCGAGAAAGCGGCTCACGCCCTGGGCAGTCACGGCACCGAGCTGGATGGACGGTCCTTCGCGGCCCAGGGACAGGCCGGCGCCGAGACCGAGGATGCCCGCCGAGAGTTTGACGTACAGAATGCGGAACCAGTTGAACCGCATGAGTCCCAGGATGACGCCTTTGACCTGGGGAATGCCCGAACCGCCGGCCATGGGTTCCCACTTCGTCAGGCGGTAGAGGACATAGGCCAGCAGGCAGAGACAGGCCGCCCAGGCCGCCACATACCCAACCGGTTTGCCGGTCAGATAGTCATATACCATCATGCGGAACAGCTCTGCCTCGCCCAGTCCCCAGCGGAACAGGCTGTTGACAAGGCCGGCGAAGATGCCGACCACAATGCCTTCCCAGAACAGCTTGAGCTGGAAGTCGTGCCAGTGGAACAGAGACTGGTACGTCTGGCGGAGCGAGGAATCGGTCTGCCTGTCCCGCCGCACGTGGGTGAAACTGCGGCGCAGCCGGTGCAGAATCGAGTCCTGCTGCGGTGCCTTGTTCGTTTCCATCACAGTCGTCTCCCTTATGATCCAGTCCGGCTTTTTGTCCGGACGAAATTACTATTACAACGGTAACTTTCATTATAACACAGAAAGATTATATCACAGGAACGGGGCGGAGCGGAAACCGGCAGGGCATAAAAAAAGGGCCGCAGGATTGGGGGAGTGCGGCCCTGTTGAAAAAAGGAAAACAAGATGGAGAACAAGAAAGCAATCTTTCAGTCAAACGCGCTGCGGCGCGTTTTTTTTCATTAGTTTGCCGGCGTGGCATTGACGGGCGCCGTGACTTCGTCATCTTCCCATTCCGGATCGAATCTCGGGCTCAGGTAGTTGACGAAGAGCCAGGCCAGGATGCTGCCCGAAATGTTATGCCAGCAGCTGAAGATGGCGCCGGGCACAGTGGCTGCCAGCATGCCCGGGAAATGGGCTTTGGCAAGGCCGGCGGCGAGGCCGGAATTCTGCATGCCCACTTCAATGCAGAGGGCGATGCATTTCCTCCAGGACATGCCTGTGATGCGGCCGATCAGGAAGCCGAGGGCGCAGCCCAGGCCGTTGTGCAGGATGACTACCATCAGGATCGTGAGGGACGAAGCCAGGATGGCGGCGCGGCTGGCACCGGCCAGGCCGGCGACGAGCAGGGAGATGCACAGGCACGACAGGGCCGGCAGATAAGCCTTGGCGGCTTCACAGAACCGGGGGAAATAGTGGCGCAGTGCCACGCCCAGCCCGATGGGGATGATGACGATCTGGATGATGGACCAGAACATGGCCACGGGGCTGAACTGAATACGCTGGCCGATGAGCAGCCAGGTCAGGAACGGCGTCATGACCGGCGAAAGCAGGGTCGACACGGTCGTCATGGTGACGGACAGGGCCAGATCCCCTTTGCTGATGAACGTGATGACGTTGGAAGCCGTGCCGCCGGGGCAGGTGCCGAGCAGGACCACGCCCACCGTCAGGGCCGGGCCCAGGTCAAAGGCGCGGCAGAGCACGTACGCCAGGAACGGCATGACGATGAACTGGGCCGCGGCGCCGCAGAAGACGTCCTTCGGGCGCTGCAGGATCAGGGCAAAGTCCCTCAGCTCCATGGTGGTGCCCATGCCGAACATGATGACGCCGAGCATGAAGCTCAGCAGGGAGAACCCGGCTACCTTGCCGAGCACCCACGTGAAGGCCGGCGGATACAACATGCCGCCGATAAAGAACAAGATGATGACGATGCCGAAGAATCGGCTGATGGTGGCGCAAAGCTGTCTCATAAAAAATCCTCCTTACTGTCGCTTTGCCGGGGACAGGGCAGGAGGCCTAAAAAAAGGCGCACCCCGAACGGATGCGCCAGTGCGTTCTTGCCTATGCGTCTCGTCCCGGTCTTTTCAGATCCAAGCGATGTGTGACTTTTTTCGCATTGTATCAGGAAGCACGGAACCGAATCCGCCGCCGCCGGTAAAGCTCCCGAAGGGGATGCCTTCCGTCCTGTACGTTGCGTTCGCCTGTATGGTACCACAGGAAGCGGGGAAATGCAAGAGGAAAATACGGATGTACTCCCACCGCCCGCGGGAAAGGGGTCTGTGGGGAGGATGCCGGACCTTTTATATTCCAGTGGCCGGAGCGTTCTTTCCCAGCAGCCACTGCAGGATGTTCCGTTTGCGGATGCCGTTGTAATTCGCTTCCGCCGTAATCTCGTCCAGCGTCAGCAGGTACTTGGGATACTGGTCATGGAGTGCTTCCAGGGGACGCAGCTCCCGGGCCAGCACTTCCGGCTGCAGCGTACTCTCCGAAACCTGGTAATAGGCACGGCCGGACGGTCCTTCGGTGACGAAATCGATTTCTCCGTCCCCGGTCTGTCCCACGTAGACTGCCTCGTTCCGCCGCCGCAGTTCGAGATAGACCACGTTTTCCAGGATGTGGCCCGTATCCCTCGTCGTGTCGCTCACCAGCAGGCGGCGCAGGGCGGGATCCACCAGGTAGTATTTGGCATTCACTTTCAGCAGTCCCTTGCCCCGCACGTCGAAACGGTCCGCCTGGTACACGGCCAGACTGTCTTTGAGACCTTGCAGATATCGTTCGACCGTTTTGTTGTCCGTCTTCCGTCCCGCGCTGGTCAGGGAGTTTGCGATCTTATGCGGCGACAGCAGGCTGCCGATGTTGGCTGCCAGATATTTCATGATCCGCTCCAGTACCGATGGATCGCCGGATCCGAGCCGCTGCAGGACATCTTTCAGCAAAATCGTGTTGTAGATGCCGCGCAGATAGTCGAGGACGGCGGCCTCGTCGTGCAGCTGCAGGGCGTAAGGAAACGCACTTTGCCGCACGTAACGGTCGTACAGCGACGCCAGGGACGCGCCTTCCGTCCCGCTTCCCTGCACGAATTCCGCGAAGGAAAGGGGCAGCATGGACAGTTCGACATAACGGCCGCTCAGCAGCGTGGCCAGTTCTCCGGACATAAAATATCCGTTCGATCCCGTCAAATACAGGTCCACGTCGTCCCGCAGAAAGAGGCTGTCCACGGCTTTTTCAAAATGGGGAACCTGCTGAATTTCATCCAGAAAGATGTAGTTCTTTCCGCCGGGCTGCAACCGGTCCAGGATGTATTGATGCAAGGTATGGTATTCGCACAGCGGCTCGTTGGCCAGGTCTTCGAAATTGATGCTGAGCATCCGGAGGGGGTCGACGCCGTGCGCCGCCAGGTACTGCTGGTACAGGGCAAACAGGGTGGATTTGCCGCACCGGCGGACGCCGGAAACCACTTTGATCAACGGCTGGTCTTTGTGGCGCAGCAGGAAGTCCATATAGTTGTTGCGAGGAATCAATTTCATGGGGATCACTCTCCTTAGTTAGGATTATAATCCCAAAACAGTATAAAAACAAGATAAATTTGGAATTAAATCCCAAAAATTTAAAAATTAGAAGCAAGCTGGGAATAAAATCCCAAAAAAGGAAGGCCGTTCGAGACCGGCCCGCACAGGTACGCTCGCCGGAGGCATAAAAAAAGTGCCCGCCCCACAAGGGACGGGCACGTACATACGGTTTCAGGCTCAGTCTTCTTCGGCCAGCCGTTTTTCCAGGGCAGCCTGTTCGGCAGCGTAGTTCGGATCGAACTTCGGATTCAACACGTTGACGTAGAGCCAGGCCAGCATGGCACCGGAAATGTTGTGCCAGGCGCTGAAGACGGCACCCGGTGCGGCAGCCAGCGGCATGGATGCGAAGTGCGCTTTGGCCAGGCCGACAGCCAGGCCGGAGTTCTGCATGCCGACTTCGATGGAGAGGGCCACGGCCTTCTTCCAGGTCAGGCCGGCGATGTGGGCAATGAGGAAGCCCAGGCAGTAGCCGAGGCAGTTGTGCAGGATGACGACGAGGATGATGATGCTCGAAGCAGCCAGGATGGCATCGCGGGATACGGCGATAACGCCGGCGATGATCAGCGAGATGGCCAGGGCCGATACGGCCGGCAGGTAATCTTCGGCGGTCGCAGCCAGTTTAGGCAGGAACTTCTTCACAGCCAGGCCCAGGGCAATCGGGATAATGACGATCTGGATGATGGACCAGAACATGCCGATGGGGCTGAAGTGGATCTGCTGGCCGATGAGCCAGTACGTGATGAGCGGCGTCAGAATAGGCGACAGTACCGTGGAAACCATGGTCATGGTCACGGACAGGGCCACATCGCCGCGGCTCATGTAGGTGATGACGTTGGAAGACGTGCCGCCGGGGCAGGTGCCCACGAGGACGACACCGGCCGTCAGTGCCGGGCTCAGTCCGAAAAGCATGGCCAGAACATAGGCCAGGAAGGGCATGACGAAATACTGGGCCACAGCGCCCAGAAAGACGTCGAACGGCCGCTTCAGGATGAGGCCGAAGTCCTTCAGATCCAACGTGGTGCCCATGCCGAACATGACGATGCCGAGCAGCAGGGACAGGACGGAAACACCGCCGACCTTGCCGACGACCCATGTCCAGGCGGCTGGCGTCGTCAGTCCCAGAATCAGGAAGATGACCGCCATGACACCGAAATACTTACCGATGAGTGCGCATATCCTTTTCATTTGTACTCCCTCTTTCCTTTCAAAATCCCTTATAAATGTCGTTCCCCGCGGTGTCCTGTCGGGAAGTCCCGTGGACACATCTGTATAAATGGGGATTTGCCACTCAGTATAATGAATTGCCTTCCCCATTTCAACAGTTTCTGTCGAAAAAGTTTCAAAACGAAAAATTTTAGAAAATTTAGACCGGAAATTGTAACATCTGTTGCATTCCGTTTCGCTACGGATTTCCTGGGAAATAACGGCTTTTTTGGGGCGTCCGGCCGTCGTATGCTATAATGTAGGCATCTTGAATTTCGAGGTAAGATGGACATGGTTCTCACTATCGCAAAAGACATCCGTGTGGAACAAGTGATCCAAAAGAGCCGCTTCCTGTGCACGCTGAAAAAGGTTGCCACCGAAGACGAGGCCCAGGCGTTCCTGCG
Organism: Succiniclasticum sp.; assembly: GCA_047835465.1. Classification (GTDB taxonomy): domain Bacteria; phylum Bacillota; class Negativicutes; order Acidaminococcales; family Acidaminococcaceae; genus Succiniclasticum. The sequence goes on along the minus strand of CP181265.1, from coordinate 2,110,779 downwards.
GGACATCAAAAAACAATTCTGGGATGCGACCCACAACTGCAGTGCCTACGTCCTCGACGAGACGCTTCAGCGGTCCAGCGACGACGGGGAGCCGTCGGGAACGGCCGGCGTTCCCATGCTCCACGTGCTGCGCCAGCAGGGACTGACCGGCGTCGCCGCTGTCGTCACGCGCTACTTCGGCGGCATCAAACTCGGCGCCGGCGGCCTGGTGCGGGCCTACAGCAGCAGCGTGGCCAAAGCCGTGGCGGCCGCGGGCATCGTGCAGCGCGTCGCCGTCGGGACCTATACCTTTTCCTGCGGCGCCGACGAGGCAGGGAAATGGCTGCATGTATTGTACGGGCAGGACCGGTTTCCCGTGACGGACGTGTCCTACGGCAGCCGGGTGACGATTGCCTTGTCCTTCCCGGAATCCCTGGCCGCCGAGGCTGAAGCCTGGCTGACCAATACATTCCGTCAGCCCGTTTCCCTGGAGCAGCAGGGCCGTTCGTTCGCCGAAATTCCCTGGACAGGTGAAAAAAACATATGATGGGTTGACACATATGTTATAATGACACATGGAAGGGCAGAAGCCCCTTCCATTTATACGTATCGGAACGATCCGGCTGGGTGCCTGTGCGCAATGTACAGGCACCCAGTTTGCGTATGTGGAAAATGTGCACACTCAAACAAATGCTCATACGTAGGCAGGATTTCTGCGCAGAGCAGTATCTCTGAGAAGGAGGCAATATGCAGTTTTCAGGTTTCTCCCTGTGGAGGACCCGTTTCTTTTTCCTGCTGCCGGCGCTGCTCTTGCTGGCGGCTCTGCTGCTGGGAGGCTGCGGTTCGTCCCCGTCGGAAAAACGGGACAGCCAGGGGCGGCTGACGGTCATCGCCACGTTTTATCCCATGGCGGAGTTTGCCCGGCAGGTCGGCGGCAGCCACGTCGTCGTGACGACGCTGGTGCCGGACGGCACGGAACCCCACGACTGGGAGCCGCGGCCCAGTGATCTGGGCCGTATCGCCGGTTCCGCTCTGTTTCTCTATAACGGAGGAGTGGAAACCTGGGTGCCCCAGGCACTGGAGGCCATCGGCCGCGGCAAGGCGCACGCCCTGGAAGTCAGCAAGGGGTTGATCCGGCAGGACGATCCCCATGTGTGGAACAGTCCCCGCCAGGCCATGGCGGAGGTCCGGGTCATCCGGGACGAACTGATCCGCCTGGATCCGTCCCACAAGGCAGACTATGAACACAATGCCGCGTCGTACCTGCAAAAGCTGGGCGCCCTGGACAAGGAATTATCCCGCGTGGCGGCGACGGCAAAGCGGAAAGAATTCGTCACGACCCACGCGGCCTTCGGGTATATTGCCCGCGATTACGGCCTGGTCCAGATTCCCGTCATGGGCATCAACCCGGAGTCGGAACCGTCTCCGGCCGACATGGCCCGCCTGGTCCGCCTCATGAAGGAGAAGCAGATCCGGTATATCGCCTTTGAAACCCTGGTCAGCCCGAAAGTGGCGGAAACGCTGGCCAACAGCACGGGCGCACAGACCTATGTCCTCAACCCGCTGGAAGGATTGACGAAAGAAGAACGGGACCGGGGCGATGATTTTGTGACTGTCCTGGCCCGGAACATCCGTTCCCTGCAGACGGCGTTGAACGAATAGCGTGAATCGAGGGATTGCTGTTGAATATCATTACGTTGGAAAATCTGGGATTCAATTACGGTGACGGTTGGATCTTCCGGCACTTGTCCCTGGCCATCCCGGCGGGGGATTTTGTGGCGGTCATCGGCGCCAACGGCGTCGGCAAGAGCACGCTCCTGCGGATTGCGGCCCACATCATCGAACCGACGGAAGGGAAAGCCTCCCTGTACGGGACCGACGTGGCGCATTTCCGCGACTGGGGCCGCGTGGGCTACGTGCCGCAGAATCCGGCGCGGCGGCAGCGGTCTTTCCCCATCAGCGTGGAAGAAGTGGTGCAGCTGGGCCGTCTGGACGGGCGGGGGCTGTTTCACCGCTTCAACCGCCAGGACCGGGACGCCGTGGAAACGGTGCTGGAACAGTTCGACCTGCAGGACCTGCGGACCCGCAAGGTGGGAGAACTGTCGGGCGGACAGCAGCAGCGCGTGTACCTGGCCCGCGCTATGGTCAACGACCCGGAACTGCTGCTCCTGGACGAGCCGGCCACGGGCATCGACGCGGACGCCAAGGAGGCGCTGTACCGCATGCTGGCCACCCTGAATGCGGCGGGCAAGACCATCGTCATGGTCTCCCACGACCTGGAAATGGCCGCCAAATACGCCAAGACGGCGGTCTGCCTGGACGACGGAGGCCTGTGTTTCTTCGGCGATATCCGCGAAGGGCTGCACCACCGGCACAAGCATGGGTATTTCTTCGGCGGCGGCGCCATCGGGTAAGGAGGATAACATGGAAATTTTTCTGCTGGATTTTATGCAGCGGGCCTGGCTGGCAGGCCTGTTCATGGCCGTCCTGTGCCCGGTGATCGGCTGCTTTCTCGTGCTGCGGCACCAGGCCATGATCGGCGACGGCCTGGGCCATATTGCTTTTGCCGGCGTGGCTGGCGGCGCCCTGATGGGGTTTCAGCCCGTCCTGTCTGCCGCCGTGGCGACGGTCGTCGGTTCTGTGCTGATTGAGGCGGTGCGCAACAAGATGCGGGATTACTCCGACATGATCCTCGCCCTGTTTTTCTACGCCGGCATGGGCCTGGCCGTCATCTTTACGAGCCTGAACCGCACGGGCGGCATCGGGTTGTCGAGCATCCTCTTCGGCAGCCTGATGACGATCTCCACGGTGGATTTGTACATCGTCGGCGCCCTGGGGCTCTTTGTGCTGGCCTTTGTGGCCCTGCTGTACCGGCCCCTGCAGTACCTGGCCTTTGACGAAATCTCGGCCCGCGTGGCCGGTCTGCCGACGCGGAGCCTGAACCTGTGGCTCAGCGTGCTGACGGCCCTCACGGTGGCCCTGTCCATGCGCATCGTGGGCATCCTGCTTGTGGCCGCCATGATGGTGGTACCCGTGGCCTGCTCCCTGCTCGTGGCACGGAGTTTTGCCGGTACGCTGTACGGCGCCGTGGGCTTCGGACTCCTTTCCGTCACCGTCGGGATGTTCCTGTCGTACTACGCCAACCTTGCGCCGGGCGGCACCATCGTCCTGACCGGCGTGGCCTGTTTCCTGCTGTGCCTGCTGTTCCGGAAACACTGAGCGGCGCGGAGGCGGCAGGCGGTGCCGCTTTGTCATTTTGAGATCCGTACCCCTGCGGGGAGCCAGTCTCCCGGCAGGGGTATTTTATGTAAAACATGCTATACTTGTCTTCTATGGAATACCATAACAAACAAGTATGAAAACAGGAGGTATTTCCTGTTTTTTTACATTGTTTTCCCGTTTCTGTCCCGGGATTTTATAGTATAATAAACACGAGAAATCCTTGTTTCACGTGAAACAGGGAGCCACAGGAGGAACAACAGCATTGCGAGCAGATTTGCATATCCATACGACGGCATCGGACGGGACCTGGGACCCGGCGGAGCTGGTGCGGCACGTCGCGGCGGCAGGCATCCAGTTGTTTGCCGTGACAGACCATGACTGCACGGATTCCGTCGCCGAAGCAGAACGGCAGGCCCGTGCCAGCCGGCTGCGGTTCCTGCCTGGCGTGGAACTCAACGCCACCAAAGACGGGCACAATTTCCACATCCTGGGGTACGGCATCGACTGGCACAACGGGGCATTGCAGGATTTGTGCCGCCACAACCGGGCGCTGCTGGAGAAAAAAGACGAAGACAGCATCCGGCGCCTGGAGGAGCGGGACTGGCCTGTTTCCGTGCGTGACTTTGCACGGTACGACTACGACCGGCACCGAGGTGGCTGGCGTGCTCTGGCGTATCTGGAGGATCTGGGCCTCTGCACCGATGTGGGCGACTTTTTCCGCCGCATTTTCACGGCGGAGAATGATCTCGGTTTCCCGGCCTTTCCGCCGGTGACTGACGTCATCCGTGTCATCCACGAGGCCGGCGGCGCTGCCCTGTGCGCCCACCTGGCCAGCACCTTCCACGGGGAAGGGGTGGAGGCGTATCTTCCGGAATTGCAGGAGGAACCGCTGGACGGACTGGAGTGCTATCATTCCGGCCACTCCGAAAAAGACACGCAGTTCCTGGCGTCCTATTGCCGGGAGCACGGGCTGTGCATCTCCGGCGGGAGCGACTGCCACGGTACGTTCGTTCCGTCCCGTCACCTGGGACAGCCTGTTGTCGATTCAGTGGATTTGTACCTGCCGGGCTTGCTGTGACCGGCAGAAAAAGAGGAGGGTCTAATATGACGAAAGCAAAAGTATATTTCACGGATTTCCACATGCCTTACGGCGGTGATCCGCTGCCGTTGAAGCTGCACAAGCTCATGAAAAAGGCAGGCTTTGAGAAGCTGGATCTGAAGGACAAATTCGTCGCCATCAAGATGCATTTCGGCGAAAAGGGCAACCTGGCGTTCCTGCGCCCGAACTATGCGAAGGTCGTGGCAGACTACGTGAAGGAACTGGGCGGCAAGCCTTTCCTGACGGACTGCAACACCTTGTATGTCGGCAGCCGCAAGAATGCGCTGGAACATCTGGACACGGCCTATGAAAACGGCTTCAACCCGTTCTGCACGGGCTGCCAGACCATCATTGCCGACGGCCTGAAGGGCACGGACGAGGCGCTCCTGCCCGTACCGAACGGCGAATTCATTAAAGAAGCCAAAGTCGGCAAAGCCCTGGCCGATGCCGATGTCATTATTTCCCTGACCCACTTCAAAGGCCATGAAATGGCGGGCTTCGGCGGCGCCATCAAGAACGTGGGCATGGGCGGCGGCAGCCGGGCCGGCAAGATGGATCAGCACAGCGACGGCAAGGTCCAGGTGGACCAGTCCAAGTGCATTGGCTGCGGCCGGTGCGTGAACATCTGCGCCCACGGGGCTCCGTCCATTACGAACCGGAAGAGCACCATCGACCGGAACAAATGCGTGGGCTGCGGCCGCTGCCTGGCCCTGTGCCCGGTCGACGCCATTTCGCCCATTGAATGGCAGGCAGGCAGCGTCTTCAACAAGAAGATGGCCGAATATGCCGCCGCCATTGTCAACGGCAAGCCCCAGTTCCATATCAGCCTCATCGTCGACGTGTCGCCGAACTGCGACTGCCACGCTGAAAACGACGTGCCTATCGTCCCGGATATCGGCATGCTGTGTTCCACGGACATGGTCGCCATCGACCAGGCTGCAGCCGATCTGGTCAATGCGGCGGAACCTTCGCCGAACGGCCAGCTGGCCAAGAACATCGCCAAGGATCCGGAAGCGGCGAAAGGCCAGGATTACTTCAAGCTGACGACACCCGATTCGGATTGGAAGAACTGCCTGATCCACGCCGAAAAGATCGGCCTGGGTTCCCGCGAGTACGAACTGATCCGCTGAGTGACCACGGAAACGGAGGATGTACTGTCCTTCCTGATGCAAACAAAACCCCATGGTTCCCGGAACGGGAACCATGGGGTGTCTTTGTATTGGTGTTGTGCGGTCGTGCCATCCCGCCGGTTACAGGGGCCGCGTGTTGGGCCAGCCTTTGCTGAAAAAGTAGAGCAGGACGGCCATGTACGCTACGGCGCCGGCAACGGTATGCGTGGCAAACCAGGACGGAAACAGCAGAAAGGCGCAGACGAGGAACAGGACGCAGAAGGGAATGCGCGTCACAAAGCGCAGGCCGAAGCCGCACTCCCGATAAACCGTGCGGATGCGCCGCACGCAGAAGATACTCTGCCGGGAACTGAACAGGCCGAACAAAATGCCTGACAGGAGAAACAGCAGGAGATTGACGATTTGCCCGAAGCTGAGGCTTATCCATCCAAAATTCATAGGATTCCCTGACTCCTTTCCGGACCACGGTCCGCTACCTCTTATTGTATAGGCCGGAGGCCCGGCTGGCAAGTCCGCGAAAAAGACACAATTTGCCGGCGGAAAATCTTGTATAATAAGGAAAAACGAAATCTTATTCCCGGCAGGGAGAAAGGATAGAGCAGGATGGAACAGGCATTGCAGGGTATCAAGGTCGTTGATTTTTCCAAATGGCTGCCCGGGCAGTACTGCGGCATGGTACTGGCCGATTTCGGCGCCGACGTGGTAAAAGTGGAGCAGCCCGGCGGAGATCCGAACCGGGCGTTCGACCCGCACCTGGCGCCGGGGCAGAGCAGCTGGAATCTGGCCCTGAACCGCAACAAACGGGGCCTGACGCTGAACCTGAAGTCCGAAGAGGGCAGGGCCGTCCTGCGGCGCCTGCTGGAAACGGCCGACGTGTTCCTCGAAGGCTTCCGGCCGGGCTACCTGGACAAGCTGGGCCTGGGCTGGGAGACGGTCCACGCGTGGAATCCGCGCCTGATTTATTGCTCTATTACGGGCTTCGGCCAGACGGGCAAGTACCGCCACAAGCCGGCCCACGATTTGAACATCGTCGGCCTGGCGGGCATGGATTTTCTGTCCGGCGACGGACAGCCTGCCGTGAGCGAAGTGCAGGTCTCGGCCATCGGCGCGGCCCTGAACGCCGTGACAGGCATTTCCCTGGCCCTGCTCGCACGGGAACGGACCGGGCAGGGGCAGCGGCTGGACATCAGCCTCTTCAATACGGCCCTGAGCATGCAGATCGTGTCAGCGGCAGCGGTTCTGGGCTGCCGCGCCGTGGGCGGCAAGCCGTTCGGGCGCCGAGCCCATTATTACGATGTGTACCGCACGAAAGACGGCGGCTACGTGAGCCTCGGCACCATCGAGCCGAAGTTCTGGGCGCAATTCTGCGATGCGGCGGGCCTGCCGGAGCTGAAGGACCGGCAGTATGATTTTGCGCATGAACAGGAATTAACAGACAAACTGCGGGCGGTCATCGCGACGAAGACCCGCGACGAGTGGGTGGCGCTGACAGGCGGCGGCGACGGCTGTGTCACGCCTGTCTACAGCCTGGGCGAAGCCCTCGATTCGGACCTGGCGGCGGCGTCGGGCATGCTCGAGACGCGCCACGAGGACCTGGGGGATGTCACGTATCTGAAGTCCGCCATCCGCATGTCCGGCACGCCGGGGCAGATCCGCTTCCGGGCGCCGGCCCTCGGGGAACAGACGGATGCTATCCTGCAGGAGTTGGGATATACGGCGGCAGCGGTTGCCGCCCTTCGGGAGAAAGGTGCGATTTAAGTGCGAGACGTGAAACAATACGGCCTGTGGAACTGGCTGCGGCGCTGCTGCCTGGCCGTGCTGTGTGCCTTGCCGCTGCTGCTGGGCGTGACTGCCGCTCCGGCGACGACGGAAGCCGCCCTGATCAGCGAGAAGCAGGAACAGGATATGGGCCGGGCCGCCGCACAGCAGCTGGAACAAAAGTACGGCGTGTGGCAGGACCCGGTGCAGCAGGCCCGGCTGGAACGCATCGGCCGGAGCCTGGTCGCCCAGAGCGAGCGCAAAAACCAGCCCTTCCAATTCAAAATTCTCAACACGCCTGACGTCAACGCCCTGGCCTGCCCGGGCGGGTATATCTACGTGTTCCGCGGGCTGCTGGACTACATGCCGGACGACGCGGAACTGGCCGGCGTACTGGGTCATGAAATCGGGCACATTGTGAAACGCCATACGGTCAAGCAGATGGAGAAGAATATGTGGACCCAGCTGGCCGCCGTCCTGGCCGGTGTCGCTACGGGCAACGGCGACGTCCTCATGGCGGGCATGGTCGTGACGGACGCCCTGGCAGCCGGGTACAGCCGGGCTGACGAAAGCGAAGCCGACCGGTGCGGCTTTACGTACTCCCTCCAGGCGGGCTACAGTCCGTACGGGATTCTGATCACCATGTACAAACTGCAGCAGCTGGCCGCGGAGTACGGCAACCCGGGCTGGGGCCTCTTCGACAGCCACCCCGAACCGGAGGAACGCATCCGCAGCATGAACAAACTCCTGGACAAACTGCAGGTGACGCCGAAACCGGTAACCATGGAGAACGGGACGGCAGCCGTGGAAGAAACAGTCGGCGGCAAGACGTGGCGCTTTACCTTTACGGAAGGGTCCGGCAACAACACGCCGGCTTACCGCGCGGAACTGCTGGCCGGCGCCCTGTACCAGGTCAAGCGGCGGGGCCCCGTGGATCCGGCGAAGTTCATCGTGTTCGACCAGGGAGATAAAGCAACCCTCTACTATGACGATCTGTCGCTGCTGACGCTGTCCCGCAATGACGCAGGCGCCCGGACGCCGTCTGCTTATGCGCGGGATGTGGCGGCTTCCCTGCGGGACTGGGCCGCGCTGGTGAACAGCGCGCCGCCTGCCGATCCGGGGAAAGACGCGGCAGCGGATAACGAAAAGAAGAAATAATGGAAAAATAGAAAAACAGGAGCCGTAACAAATCACTGCGAAAGTGCAGTGCCATTTGGTTACGACTCCTGTGTTGTTTTTATCGGAAAGTTCTGTTGCTGCCGGGCCTCCGGAATGGAGGATCACTTGTACCTGGTATAATAGAGCTCCTGCAGGTGCCGCTTCAGCCGTTCTATTTGCAGATACAGCTTGCGAGACCAGATGTTTTGCTCGTACAGGAATTTCACGTGGCGGGCTTTGATTCGTTTTCTTTCCTCAGAGGAATGCTTGCGGCGGGAGGCGATGTGGTCAATCAAAGAATGGGACGCAACTTCCTCGTTCATTGTTACATAGGCCGGAAAGGTGCTGTACAACTTCAGATAGCCTAAATCCTGGTAGATGGCCCAGGCGTCAATCTCAAATTTGACGGGAGTCTGGGCGCGCAGCAAGTTCTCCGCCGCTTTCCGGTTGATGACGTAGGCGCAGGCAGTGGAACCTGACAATGAGTGAAGGATGTGGCAGCCCTGATGCACTTCGTGGACAATACGGGCGTGCCCGCGGATTCGTTTCAACAGGAGAACGGCCGGACCCGAAAGGGAATCCATAAAGGAACAAAGTTGAGGCAGATCCCGTACGAATTCCTTCGTGAGCTGGATGTCGTCTTCAAACACAAACCAATACGGGGCGTCTGTCGCCAGAAAGTCCCGGTAGATTTTCAAATGCGACAAGGCACAGCCGATTTCTCCCTTTGTAAGCAGCCCTTCGTCTCCAGCCAGTTTTGCAAGTTCCTGCGGGCTCAGCTCGTCGCCCATAATGGCTGGGAAAAAATGCGGCTCCAGGCCCAGACGGTTAAAATTTTCCGTAATGGCCGCCTTTCTGTCCAAGGCCCGGTCGGCGCTGATAATCGAATGATTCCAATGCATTTCCCTGTTCCCCTTTGCAAGCGTGCCGTCATCGCAACGCCCCCGACGCTGCCTTTGCAGACACCTTGTCTCCCTGATGCGATCTCCAAATTTCCGAAGATTTCGGATTTCCGGCAGAAGGCATCCTCGTGTCTCTCTGGCACGCTGTTAAAGAAAGTATAGCACAGATTCTGCAAAATGGCAGGGACACTTCGTGGCCATTCCCGGATTTTCGTGGTATATTGCTGGTGTAAGCTTCTTGTCTTGCAGGACGCAGGGAAACAGGGAACCGTCCTGCATGGAAAAGCAGATGGTCAGGAAAGGAAGGTGAGGCGGGCAGGCTGCCGGGAAAAATACGGCGGCCTGCCTGCAGCCAATGGATATGACGAATTCCATGATGCCGGAAGCGGACCGGTTTGCCGCCGTCCGGCGCCGGAACGAAGGCAAGGAATGGCTGGACGAGGTGGATGAGACGGGAACGCCGACGGGACGCCGCGTGCCCCGGAAGCAGGCCCACCGCGAAGGAATCCGTCACCGCACGTCCCATGTGTGGATTTTCCGGACCCACGGCGGCAGGGAAGAGATCCTCCTGCAGAAACGGAGCCCGGAAAAAGATTCCTTCCCGAACTGCTACGACATCTCCAGCGCCGGACACATTCCCGCAGGCCTGGGATTCCGGGAGTCGGCCCGCAAGGAACTGGAGGAGGAACTGGGCGTGACGGCAGCGGACGAAGACTTGCACTATTGTGGCCGTAAATCTTTCCAGTACGACGGCACCTTTTACGGGGAACCATTCCACGACAGACAGGTGACGGCCATCTACTATCTGGTGGACGACAGGCCGGCAGAAGACTTCCGCATCCAGCGTTCGGAATTGAGTGAAGTGCGCTGGTTCGGCCTGGACGAGTGTCTGCGCCTGGTCCACGAGTATCCGACGCAGCAGGCGGACGGTGCCGTACCACCTGCAGCAGAGGCAGGAAAGCCTCCGGCGTTTCTCCACTGCATCATTCCGGAGGAACTGGATCTCGTCGCCGCCGCGTTCCGCCGGGATCGCTCCTGCCGGAAAGTGTAGCAACGAAAAAGGCAGACGATTGCTTCTTTCCTGTGGTAAAATAAGAAGTAGTTTTCTGGTTTCGAATATACGGCACCGATTGGACAGCCGCATACGGGACGGAAGGTTTGAATGAGAAGGAGGAACCATATGACATACACCTTGTGGAATTTGTGCAACGAACTGCATTCCGATGCGTACCAGTGGGTGGAATTGTCCCACTCCCTGAACAACGACAGCCCGTTCTGGAGCGGCATTCCTGCCGGATCCGTCGAACTGTCCAAGACGTGCTTCGACTGGGGAAATCCCATGCTCGACTGCCTCATCCAGACCTTTAAATTCCCGGGACAGTTCGGGACACACATCGATTTTCCGGGGCATTTCGTCAAAGACGCGCCCCTGTCGGAATCCTACGGCACGGAGAACATGATGTTCCCGCTGTGCGTCATTGATATTTCCGGCAAAGTCCGCGAAAACGTGGATTATGCCGTTACCGTGGACGACATCAAGGCCTATGAAGCCAAGTACGGCGCCATCCCCGCCGGTGCGTTCGTCGCCCTGCGGACCGATTGGTATCTGCGCTGGCCGTCCATGGAGAAGCTGTCCAACGTCGGCAAAGACGGCAACGAGCATTGCCCGGGCTGGTCCCTGGACGCACTGAAATACATCTACGAAGTACGGCACGCGGCCGCCAACGGGCACGAAACCCTCGACACGGATGCGTCTTACCTGGCGGCGGAAGCAGGCGACCTGGCGTGCGAACGCTATGTCCTGGCCCACCACAAGGTGCAGATCGAAGTCCTGGCCAATCTGGACAAAGTGGCTCCGGCCGGTGCCCTGCTGCTGGCGGCCTGGCCCCGCATCGAAGGGGCGACGGGACTGCCGGCCCGCGTGTATGCGATTACGCCGAAAGCTTGAGCAAACTCGGAGAAAAGGGTCGGCATGACAGAAGGACTGCCATACCGTCCGTCCAACAAAAAGGGGGAGTTGGCATGAAAAAATCCTGGCAGCGGTATCTGCGGAGCATGGCCCTTGCGGGCGTGCTGGGAACCGTCCTGTCCTTTGGAGCCGTTCCGGTGCCGCACGCTTCGGCAAACGTCTGGGGAGCGGTCATCGGAGCCGTCCAGGGCGGGGTTGTCTATTCGCAGATCGACAAGGAACTGCGGTATTACAACAATACGGAAGAAGGGCGGCAGAAACTGCTGGCGTCGTATAAGAAAAAATATGGCGTCAACAGCGATTCCTACCTGAACGGGCAGCTGGATAGCATGATGGACGAAATGACAAGAGGCATCCGCGCCGTCGATCCGACCATCGATAAAAAGCCATATCTGTACTTCATCAACAACGAAAAGTCCTTCAACGCGTTCTGCAGCATGGGCCATGTCATGTCCGTCAATACGGGCCTCTACTCGATGACAACCGTTCCGGATGAACTGGCCGTCGTCCTGCTGCACGAAATGGGACACGGGCAGAAGGACCACGTCGTCAAGAGCGTGCGGAAGAAGGCGGGCGTGGCCGTCGGTGCCATGGTGTTGAGCGGCGCGGCCGGGAGCAGTGTGGCTGATGCCGTCCTGGATATTGCCGTCAACCAGATAGACAGCGTCCAGATTACGAAACCCAACGAATGGGCGGCAGACAACCTTGCCCTGACGTATCTGCTGAACACGAACTACAATCCGGGTGCCTCGGCCGCCATGTGGCAGCGCGTCATGGAGAAGATGAAGAGCAGCTCCAAGAATTTCGCCGGCGAAATTTTCTCCCCGTCGGATCATCCGACGGACCAGCAGCGGCGGGATAACTATTCCAAGCGGCTGACGGACCTGAGCGGTGGCAACGTGAAGGTGAAGGACGGCGTCGTCTATGTCAGCGATAAGAAATTTGTGAAGCCGGCCGCCACGAGCGCCATGAGCAGCCCCGAACGGTCCTACTTCATCATGGGGAACCTGGTTGCGGCGTACCGGACGAACCAGAACGCCAAGGATGCCACGGTCAGCGGACGGACTGTCCTGCTGGGCAACCAGCCGATTATCGAATGCACACAGGGGGATCCGGAACCGCAGGCGCTGGCCACGTGGCTCAATCAGATCAAGAGCAGCAAGCCCATCGTCGTACCGGATCGGGAATTGAAGATCCAGAAACAGGCTGCCGCAACTTAAAAAAGCAGGCTTTTCAGAGGCCGGACTGACGGGGAGATTCTGCCCCGCGGTCCGGCCTTTTTCTCTTGCGGGAGCGCCCTAAAAACGGTACAATAGGGGAAGAAAGGAATTAGTGTAGCTAATCCAAAAAGTGACATATTTCCTAACTCGACCGTGCTACGGAAATTTTAGAAAGAGGCGAAGAGAATGGCACAAGCGAAAAAATGGGTCTATGGTTTCTTTGAAGGTAACGCCCAGATGCGCGAATTGCTGGGCGGCAAAGGTGCAAACCTGGCGGAAATGACGAACCTGGGACTGCCTATCCCCCAGGGCTTTACCATTACGACAGAAGCTTGCACGGACTATTATCGCGCCGGCCAGCGGATTTCCAACGAAATCCAGCGGCAGATTTTCCAGGCCATGCGGTGGCTGGAAAAACAGAACGGGCGGATGTTCGGGGACACGGACGATCCTCTCCTCGTGTCGGTCCGCAGCGGTGCCCGTGTGTCCATGCCGGGCATGATGGACACGATCCTCAACCTGGGCTTGAACGATGTATCGGTCGAGGGCCTGGCAAAAAAGACGAAGAACCCGCGGTTTGCGTACGATTCGTACCGCCGCTTCATCCAGATGTTCTCGGACGTCGTCATGGAAATCCCCAAGTCGGGGTTTGAAAAGATCATCGACGAAATCAAGGAAGCCAAAGGTGTCCGCTACGACATCGACCTCGACGTCGACGACATGAAGGAACTGGTACAGCGCTTCAAAGCCATCTACCGGGAAGCCAAGGGCGAAGAATTTCCGCAGGAACCGGCGACGCAGCTGCTGGAAGCGGTCAAGGCCGTCTTCCGTTCCTGGGACAACCCGCGCGCCAATGTGTACCGCCGTATGAACGACATCCCCGGTGACTGGGGTACGGCGGTCAACGTACAGACTATGGTCTTCGGCAACATGGGCAATACGTCCGGCACGGGCGTGGCGTTCACGCGCAACCCGGCGACCGGCGCGAAGGGCATCTACGGCGAATACCTGATCGATGCCCAGGGCGAAGACGTTGTGGCAGGCGTCCGCACGCCGCAGCCCATCTCCAAACTGGAACAGGATTTGCCGAACTGCTATCGGGAATTTATCCAGCTGGCACATAAACTGGAAACCCATTACCGCGACATGCAGGACATGGAATTCACCATCCAGGAAGGGAAGCTGTATTTCCTCCAGACCCGCAATGGCAAGCGTACGGCCGAAGCGGCCATCAACATTGCCTGCGACCTGGTGGACGAAGGCATGATTACGCCGGAAGAGGCGCTGCTCCGCATTGAAGCGAAATCCCTGGACCAGCTCCTGCATCCCACGTTTGACAAAGACGCCCTGGCAGCGGGCACCGTCATCGGCCACGGCCTGCCGGCATCGCCCGGTTCGGCGGCCGGGAAGGTTTACTTTACGGCGGAAGCTGCCAAGAAAGCAGCAGCCGGTGGCGAACGGGTCATCCTGGTCCGTCTGGAAACGTCGCCGGAAGACATCGAAGGCATGCATGCAGCCCAGGGTATCCTGACAGCCCGCGGCGGCATGACCTCCCACGCGGCCGTCGTAGCCCGCGGCATGGGGACGTGCTGCGTTTCCGGCTGCAATGAACTGAAAGTAGACGAAGAAAACCTGGTCTTCACGCTCGGCGAACGGACGTACCACGAAGGGGACTACATCTCCCTGGACGGCTCCACCGGCAACATTTACGACGGCGACATCCCGACCGTGGAAGCGACGATCAGCGGCAACTTCGGCTGCATCATGCGCTGGGCCGACCAGTACCGCAAGATGCAGGTCCGGACGAACGCCGATACGCCGGCCGACGCGGAGAACGCGGTCCGGCTGGGTGCCGAAGGCATCGGCCTGTGCCGCACGGAGCATATGTTCTTCGACTCCGAACGCATTCCGAAGTTCCGCCGCATGATCCTGTCGGATACGGTGGAACAGCGCGAAGCTGCATTGAAGGAATTGATCCCGTACCAGCGCGAGGACTTCATCGCCATGTACAAAGCCCTGCGGGGCCGTCCCATGACGGTGCGTTTCCTCGACCCGCCGCTGCATGAATTCCTGCCTAAGACGGAAGCGGAAATCCGTGCCCTGGCCCAGGATATGGGCTTCACGTACGAACATGTCATGGCCCGCATTGCCGAACTGCATGAATTCAACCCCATGATGGGCCTCCGCGGCTGCCGTCTGGGTGTCATCTATCCGGAAATCACGCGCATGCAGACCCGTGCCGTCATCGAAGCGGCCATTGCGGTCAAGCTGGAATGCAACTACGACATCGTGCCGGAAATCATGATTCCGCTCGTCGGCGACCGGAAAGAATTGCTCTTCGTAAAACACATCATCGTCGAAACGGCGGAAAAGGTAATGCGTGAGAAAGGCTACTTCCTGAACTACAAGGTCGGCACCATGATTGAAATTCCGCGTGCGGCCCTGACGGCGGACGAAATCGCCAAGGAAGCGGACTTCTTCTCCTTCGGCACGAACGACCTGACGCAGATGACCTTCGGGTTCTCCCGCGACGACGCCGGCAAGTTCCTCGAAACCTACTACGACGACAAGATTTACGAATTCGATCCCTTCAGCAAGCTGGACCAGGAAGGTGTGGGCCAGCTGATGAAGATGGCTGTGGAACGGGGCCGCAAAGAGAATCCGATGCTGCACTGCGGCATCTGCGGCGAACACGGCGGCGATCCGTCCTCCGTGGCCTTCTGTCAGGAACTGGGCCTGGATTACGTGTCCTGCTCGCCGTACCGTGTGCCTATCGCACGGCTGGCTGCGGCGCAGGCTGCCATCAACCTGAAACAGCAGGAAAAATAACCGGTTGACACATCGCTTAAATGAACTTAAATGAAGAGGTTCCCTTGCGGGAACCTCTTTATTTTTTTACAATTTTTAACAATATTCTGTATTGCAGGCAAATAAAAAATTTATAAATGAAAATTTTACATTAAAAGGAAAGGCCCGCCCTGTGCGGGCGGAAGACATCCAGGGTGCGGGATGTGGCTTAAAATAGCTCTTGTTTGTATTGACATGCATTTTTGGGAATTTTACAATAAAATTAAGGGATATTACGGATGGACCGTTCCCGTGGGGCGGAACGGTCATTTGGATGAGTGAAGGGAAGCTACAGACATAACGAACGGGGGAGTCATTATGTTGCAGCGTAATTTATCACTCACTATCTTGTTAGGACTGGCGTTGTCCGTGGCAGGCGTGCCGGGGACGGTTTCCGCGGGACAGCTGACGCCGGGCGACGTGACGACGGAGAACTGGACGATTACGAGCAGCAATCCGTTGATTAATCAGGCAGGGACCTATAATATCCGGACGTCGTCCGGTGCCATCAACGTGACCGCCGACACGGCCAACGGCAGGGGCGCCGGTTTGATTCGGGCCGCCGGATCGGGTTCCACGGCGGGTGACATCACGGTCAACGGCGATATCAATTTCACGAGCCGCGATGTCCTGAGCCATTACCTGATTACGGGCGACGGCGGAGACACCATCACGGTGAACGGCAACTTTACGGCAGACATCTACAACACGACGCAGCTGAACGTGCCGCCCGAGTGGGCTCCCCGCGGCGTCCAGATTATGGAGTACAGGCCGGCGGGCACGAAAATCGTCTTCAACGGCGACTTTACGTTCAACGTCTATAACGACATGGATCCGAACGGGCAAGAAGATTCCTATACGGTGGTGGCTGTCATGGCACCGGATACGGAAATCGACCTGAACGGCAATGTGACGATCGTCAATACCCTGGACAATTTTGATAAAGGATATGGCGGCGCCAACGCCCTCTACGCGGAACATGACAGCGTGCTGAACGTGACGGGCGACAAGGTCATACTCCGTACCATCGGCTGGCGTCCCCATGCCATCAGCGCCAAGGACGGCGCTGTCGTCAACATCAATGCCAACACGCTGCAGGTCGTCGGCGTTATCGACATGACGGAAGACACAAATCCGTCTGCGGCCGTGGGCGGCACGCTGAACGCCGTCTTTTCGGGCAGCGATTCCTACTGGTACGGCGACGAAATCAACGTAAACGGCGACGGCAATCTGAATGTCACCTTCAAGGACGGCGCCGTGTATATGCCGTTTGGTACGATCAAGGATGTCGGCTACGAAGTGGACGGCGTGTATTATCCGTCCAACCAGTACAACGCGAAAAAGTTCCTGAGCAGCCTCACCCTGGAGACCGGCGGCATTGTGGACCTCTTCGACGAAGACGCCCAGGCCCGCTGGGACGAACTGGGACTGGACACGAGGTATACCGCGCTGAAGCAGGCGAAGCTGGATTACCTGATGATCGAGGACCTGAAGGGATCGGATGGTACGTTCCGCCTCGACATGAACGACCTGGATAAGGCCCACACGGACATGATCTACGTGCTGAGTTCCACCGAAGGCGCCGGGCAGCACAACGTGGAGGCCTACAACGACAACAACTTCGGCAACATTTCGGCCGACAATACATTGCGTTTCGCCACGGTAGCGGCGTCGGCGGCAGATAAGCTGATTTTCAAGGATAAAATGAACATCTACGGGAACACCTTGTGGGACTACAACGTCCTCATCGGCCATTCCCCCTATGATGTCAATGATCCGGAGAACGCCATCTACAACGGCTCCCGCGATGGCCTGACGGCGGATCAGATCAACGAATTGATGGCAGGCGGCATGAACTGGTACATCTACAGCCTGACAAGGACACCGTCCGACCACGCCCGCGTCGTCATGGACGGCGTCGACGCCGGTTACGACCTGGCTACCCAGCTGGACCGCTACAACAAGCGGCACGGCGAGGCGCAGTTCCTCGACCCTGCCAGCCCGGTCTGGGTGCGCATGCAGCGCGGCGACATCGGCCGGGACGGCGGATACGACGGGCGGTACACCATGGGCCAGCTCGGTGCCGAATTCGGGAAGGGTGACAACCACTACGGCCTTGCCCTGGACTACATGGATGCGACCTCGTCCCCGACCCGCCATAACGGGAACATCGACACGAACCGCAAGGGCATTTTGCTCTATGACACGCTGACCTGGAAGGACGGCAGCTATCTGGACCTGACAGCCCGGTACGGCAAACTGAACAACGATCTGCACGGGTACAACCATTCAGGTGCTAGACTCAACGGCGACTACACGCAGCATTTCTGGTCCCTGGGCGCCGAGTACGGGAAAAAGATGCAGGCTGCGGGCCGCTCCTTCTTCTGGGAGCCTCAGGCACAGCTGCAATATACCCGCCTGCAGGGGACTTCCTTCACGACGGATACGGACTTTGCGACCCATATCGACGATGCAAACAGCCTGATCGGGCGGCTGGGCTTCCGGGTCGGCAGCGATATCCGGAACAAGGGCTCGGTCTATTTCAAGGCCGACATCCTGCGTGAATTTACGGGCGGAGCAGACTACGCCATCCGGGCTGGCAACGTGTTCCTGCAAGACGAGGCGGAACAGCGCGGCACCTGGTACGACGTGGGCGTCGGCGCGGATCTGCGCCTGTCGCGGTACGCCAGCCTGACCTGTGACTTTGAACGCAGCTTCGGCGGGGAACTTGGCAAGAACTGGGAAGCCAACCTGGGTTTCAAGTGCGCGTTCTGACCCTGTGAAAACATAAAAATAAGGCTTGCAGCCTGTTCCAAAAGGAATGCTGCAAGCCTTGTTTTCGTTTCAGGAGTGCGGTGAAGCCGCGGGAACCTGCCTCAGAAATTATGATTCCAGCCGAGACTGTACGCAATCGTATTATAGCCCGGGTTGTCCGTGGAGAAGCCGTTGGAGCTGTGGCTCATGAACACGCCGGCACTGATGGAGTTCTTCTTGTCATAGTGGTAGATGGCGCGGGGTCCGATGTGCCATTTGAAGCCGAAACCGCGCCCCTGCGCAGGGAAGGCCTTGTCGTAGAAGAGCAGGGCGCCTCGTCCTTCGAGGGCCCAGTTCAGTTTGCCGGACCAGGGACGTTCCCAGCGGAGCATAATGGCCGGGCCGATGCCGTTGGCATTGCTCTCGCGGTAGATGCCGTCCCGTTCCGTATGGCCCCGGGATGCGGAAAGCACCAATCCTCGGTGCCAGGACAGACTGCCGTGTTTATGCGCTTCCTGAAATAAACTGATGTTGTAATCGTCGATGTGGCGCTCCTGGAAAAACCGGTGGGCACCGTATTCCAACTGGACTTCGACATTGTCTGCCTTGGCGTAGGCCGGCACCGGCAGGGCGGCGGCAGCGCCTGTCAGGAGAAGGACTGCCACAGCAGCCGTTCTCCGCAGAGACTGAGATTGCATGGACAAAGGCCTCCTTTGGTTGTAAGTTTATCAGGTGACGGCCGGTTGGAACGCCGGCACGTTCCTAATGTCAGGATTGGACACGGTACGGATCTTTGTCCCCCGTCGCTTTTGCGTGCACCGAAATAAAGTTGTTGCGGATCATGCTGGCCACGGTGCTTTCCACGTAAAAGGCCATGTGGGGGCTGACGATGACGTTGGGGAAGCTGCGCAGCGTGTACAGTTCCTCGTTGTCCAGCGCTTCGCCGGAGCGGAATTCGTAGTACAGGCCGTACTCGTTTTCCAGCAGGTCCAGGCCGGCGGCGCTGACCTTTTTCGCCTTCAGGGCGTCGATAAGGGCGCGGGAATCGATGAGCGTCCCCCGGGCCGTATTGATCAAAATCACGCCGTCCTTCATCTTGGCCAGGGATTCGGCGTTGACCATATGGTGCGTGGAGGCATTGGCCGGCAGGTGAAGCGACACGATGTCCGATTCTTTCCACAGCGTGTCCAGGTCCACGTATTCCGCGTAGGGCCGGACGGCGTCCTGTTCGTACTTGTCGTAGGCCAGGATGCGGCAGCCGAACCCCTGCAGGTGCCGGATGAGAACCTGTCCGATGTGCCCGGTACCGACGACACCGACCGTGCAGTCTTCCAGATTGCGGCCCATCTTATTCTTCAAGGTAAAGTCCTGCGCCTCGGCGCGCACCATGATCTGCTTCATCTGCCGCAGGCACATAAGCATGAGCATAATGGCGTAATCAGCGACGCAGTCCGTCGGGTACGGCGTGTTCGACACGGTCATCCCCAGTTCGTGCGCTTTGGCGAGGGGTACGTGGTCGAAGCCGATGGCGCGCGTCAGAATCGCATGCACGCCGTATTCGTGCCACTTCTCCAGCATCTCTTCGGTCATGCGGCACGGCGTGGCGCTGATGGCGTCACAGCCTTTGGCCAGGTCCAGGTTGGACTCGTCGGGATAGGCGGCGGTCCAGACAAAGTCGATGCCGTATTCCCTGGAAAATTTCTGCACAAACGGCAGCTCGTCGAAATCACGCAGCGCGTAAAAGGCGATCTTCATGGCGGTTCCTCCCTTCTGCAGGATGTATTGTCCTGCAGTATGCAAATTTCTGCTTATTTTCTATAATATGAATATTATAACACAAAAACCGCCATTCCGACTGGTTACTATGGTATAATATCCCTAAAACCAACAACCCCTTGGGACACGGAAGGACGGAGAAGACAAGTTGGAACCCATACAAGCGACATTGGAGAAAAGGCAGGTGCCGTTGGAGCGGAACCGCGGGAAAGGGCCGCGGGGCAGGGGACTGCCGCACAACCTGACGCCGGGACAGCTGCGCGTGGCACGGCGGAAACGACAGATCCGGAACTGGCGCCACAAAGTCCAGATTGATGTGGACAAACGGGAAATCAAGACGCCGGTCCGCTGCGGCCTGGTGGTGTTCGATCTGGAAATGGCCGGATATGCCGTGGACGACATTACGGAAATCTGCGCCGTCCGGGTTGATGCCGAAGGCCATCCCCTGGCGGAATACCAGCAGCTGGTGAAACCGCGGACGCGCCTCAACAAACGCGTCATCGAAATGACGGGCATTACGAAGGAAATGCTGCAGGACAAGCCGCCGCTGGAAGAGGTCCTGGACGATTTCTTCCGGTTTGTCGGTACGGATGTCGTTCTCGGGCACGACATCGGCTACAACGACATCATGAGTATCAACCTGGCGTGCCGCCGGCTCGGACGGAAGCTGTTCAAACCGCGGTTTCTCGATACATCCCGCCTGGCAAAGCGCCTCCTGACAGAGGAAGAAACGGGCGGCCGCTACGGCCTCGACTCCCTGCTGGGACACTACGGCCTCCATGCCGATACGGAGCACCGGGCCATGGCGGACTGCTATTCCGCCCTCGTCCTGTACAGGCAGATTCTGGCTGACTACGAGCGCCGGCAGAGCCTGGCGAAGGACTGATCTTACCGGGGAACAGACCTGCTGCCGTCCGGCGCGGACGTCCCGGCGTTCCCGTTTTTCCACTGCTCCAGGAACGAGTGGAATACGCCGTCCTGTTTGTAACCCAGCACGGTGGCTAAATTGATATTTCCCATGGCGTGGAACAGGTTGGCGCTGAGATGGGGGCTTTCCGCTTCCAGGGTGTGAATGAGCTGTTTCATTTCCTGGCGCTTGGACGTCTGCTGTGCGTCGGCTGCCGGCAGGGCGCACTCTTCCGTGAACTTGCAGGCGCACTGGAGGAACGTGAGGCCGTTTTCGTCCCGCCAGCGCTTGATGTCTTCTTCGCGGACGTAGTACATAGGCCGCAGAAGCTCCATGCCGGGGCAGCTCGTGCTCTTCAGCTTCGGCAGCATGGCGCGGACCTCGCCGGCGTAGAAGATGCTCAGGAGAAACGTTTCGATGGCGTCGTCGAAGTGGTGCCCCAGGGCGATCTTGTTGCAGCCCAGGGAGCGGGCCTTGCGGTACAGGTAGCCCCGGCGCATGCGGGCGCATAAATAGCACGGCGACTGTTCCACGTGAAACACGGATTCGAAAATATTCGTCTCAAACAAGGTCAGGGGAATGCCCAGCAGGGCGGCGTTGTCCTCGATGGCCTTGCGGTTCACGGGCGTGTAGCCCGGATCCATGCACAGGAAGAGGACTTCGAAGGGAAACTTGTTGCGCCGCTTCAGCTCCTGGAACAACTTGGCCAGGAGCATGGAGTCTTTGCCGCCGGAAATGCACACGGCAATCTTGTCGCCGGGCTGGATCATATCGTAATCGCAGATGGCCTGGACGAACTTGTTGAAAATTTTGTGCTTGTATTTGGTGCGCAGGGACGTCTCGATGTGTTTCAACCGTTTGACGTCGGCTGTTTTTCTCTCGTCAGTCATGGGTGCCTCATTGTGTTTCAAACTTAATAAAAAAAGGAACGATTTCCGTTCCTGGTTCTCCTTGCTTTTCCCTTTTCGGGGAAAGGCATTTCTTTTTGGCCCGCTTCCGCGTATAATGGTTGAAAACATCCTTTTATAAACAAGGAGTCGAACAAAGGGAAAGGAAGTTGGAAATGGAACCTCAAATGCAGTTTATCCGGAAGTTGCCGGAACCGTTGGACTTGATGCAGGAAATTCCCTTGCGCCACGACCTGGTCGTCCACAAGGAACAGCGGGACAAGGAAATCGAGCAGATTTTAACCGGGAAAGATGACCGGTTTCTGGTGATCATCGGCCCGTGCTCCGCCGACAACGAGCCGGCCGTGCTGGAATACATGACGCGCCTCGCCAGGGTGCAGGAAGCCGTGAAGGATACGCTGTTCATCATCCCCCGCGTGTACACGAACAAACCGCGCACCATCGGCGTGGGCTACAAGGGCATGCTGCACCAGCCCGACCCGGAAGGCAAGGAGAACATGCTCCTGGGCATCAAGGCCATCCGCCGCATGCACGTCCATGTCATCGAAGAAACAGGCTTTACGTGTGCCGAAGAGATCCTCTATCCGGAAAACCACCGGTACCTGCAGGATCTGCTCAGCTACGGCGCCATCGGGGCCCGCAGCGTGGAAGACCAGCTGCACCGCATGATCGCCTCCGGCGCCGGTATCCCCGTGGGCATGAAGAACCCCACGAGCGGCGACTTGTCCGTCATGATGAATTCCATCGAAGCGGCGCAGAACGAACAGAATTTCCTGTTTCACGGCTGGGAAGTCAAGACCACGGGCAACGTCCTGGCCCATGCCATCCTGCGCGGCTACGTCAACCACTTCGGCATGAGCATGCCGAACTACCATTACGAAAACCTGCAGACCGTCCTGGAGTATTACCAGCAGCGCGGCCTGGCCAATCCGGCCGTCGTCGTGGATACGAACCACTCCAATTCGGGCAAGAAATACCTGGAACAGGTACGTATCGCCAAGGACGTCATGCACAGCCGCCACGAATCCAAAGACATCCACAACCTGGTCAAGGGCCTGATGGTGGAAAGCTATCTCGTCGACGGCGCCCAGAAAGTGGACGGCGGCGTCTTCGGCCAGTCCATTACGGATCCGTGCCTGGGCTGGGAAAAGACAGAACGGCTTCTGCTCGACCTGGCCGACCTGGTCAACGCCTGAGCGGTGGGCAGCCTGTAGTACGGATACAGACAGCAGACGGGGGCAGCGGCAGCGCCGCTGCCCCCGTGTTGTTTCAGAACGTGTCGAGCAGGTGGTAGCCCTTGCCGCGCAGGAACGGTTCCGTTTCCGATTCGTTCGTCGCGAAGACAGCGATGGGGGAGCCGGACCGGCGGTCGAAGGAAATGTACAGGTAGCGGATCATCACGTTGGCTGCGTGCAGGTCCTGCAGGATGCGGTCCAGGGCACCGGGCTTGTCCGACGCCATGTCGATGGCGATGACCCGGTCGAGACGGCACTGGTAGCCTGCTTCGGCCAGGCAGGCCATGGTCTCGTTGGGTTGGTTCGTAATCAGGCGGATGATGCCGAATTCGGCACTGTCCGTGGCGAGCATGGTGTAGATGTTGATGCCCTTTTTCGCCAGGACCGAAGTCACCCGGCTCAGGGCGCCTTCCGTGTTGGCGGCGAAAATAGAAACTTGCTGCAGCATATATTGTTCCTTCCTTTCAATCCTATGCGGCGTTCCGCCGCTTTTTTTCTATCTTCCCGCCGGCATGCAGTCGCAGTAAAGGCGGGATACCGCGAATTTTAGTCTATCATGATTTGCCGGAAAAAGGAAGGAAAGCCCGCCGTGCTTCCCCTTCTTTCGCGGCCCGGTCCGGCAGGAACGAAGCAGAATATAACAAACGTTACACTTTGCAAAAAATCGACTTGGACATCTGTCCATTGAGAAAAATACAAATGGCGTTTTTGATACATCTTTCGCAAGTATACAATAAACATAGCGTTTTTTCGTTGACGGAAGCGGCACCCTCCGGTACAATGAGGGTGCATTTGAATGATGGAGGGGGACTGTCCTATGAAAAAAATATTGCATACCATACTTTGTCTGGCGTTGTTCGCTGTCATGCTCGTCGCGGCCGGCTGCGGCGGTGGCGGCGGAGACAAGAAAGCCGCGTCCGGACAGAAGGTATTGAAAGTCGGCATGGAATGCGCCTACGCACCGTACAACTGGTCCCAGACCACGAACGAGAACGGCGCCGTTCCCATTGCGGGGACGAACGAATTCGCCAACGGCTACGATGTCATGATGGCGAAGAAACTGGCCGACGCCATGAACATGAAACTGGAAATCTACAAGATGGAATGGGACGGCCTGGCTCCGGCTGTCGTATCGGGCAAGATCGACGCGGCCATCGCCGGCATGTCTATTACGTCGAAACGGAAACAGTCCGTTGATTTCACGAAACCCTATTACTATGCCAGCGTCGTCGCCCTGGTCAAGAAGGACGGCCCCTTCGCCCATGCGCAGAGTGTGGCCGACTTGAAGGGCGCTGTGGCTACGAGCCAGCTGAACACCATCTGGTATGACCAGATCGACCAGATTCCGGCGGTCCAGAAGCTGCCGGCCATCGACACGGTACCGGGCATGGTCGTCGCGTTGACGAGCGGCAAGGTCAATCTGCTGGTCTGCGACATTCCGACGGCCAAAGCGGCAGCCTACACCAATAAAGATTTGATGATGCTCGAATTCAAAGGGGACAAAGGCTTCAAGACCTCCCGCGAAGATGTCGAAATCGGTGTGGCCGTCAAGAAAGGCAACAAGGAATTGCTGGACGGCATGAACAAGGTCCTGGGCGGCATGACCGAGGCGGACTTCAACAAGATCATGGATGAAGCCATCAAGATCCAGCCCATGGCCAAGAAGTAATTCCCGGAAAACGGGGGAGCATGAGAACATCGTGAAGTTGCGGGACGGCCGTGCTGTCCCGCAATTTTCGTTAGGAGAGATCACACTATGAACGTACCAGATACATTTACAGGCTGGGTTGTCTTCCTGCTCCAGCAGTACGGAGGCGTTCTCCTGAAAGGGGCCGTCGTGACGCTGCTCCTGGCCATTACCGGTACCCTCGTGGGCTGTGTCATCGGCCTGCTGGTCGGTACGATCCAGACCATTCCGGAAGAAGAAACGGAAAACGTCGTGACCCGCGTCGGCCTGAAGGCCCTGAAAAAAGTGCTTTACGCCTACGTGGAAATCTTCCGCGGCACGCCAATGATCGTCCAGGCCATGGTGGTCTACTACGGGGCCATGAGCGTGTTCAACATCGATATGTCGCCCATGTTCGCGGGCTTCTTCGTCGTGTCCATCAACACGGGCGCCTACATGGCCGAAACCATCCGCGGCGGCATCGAATCCATCGACGACGGCCAGAAAGAGGCGGCCATCGCCATCGGCATGAACCACTTCGAGGCCATGCGGTATATCGTGCTGCCCCAGGCGGTCCGCAACATCCTGCCGCAGATCGGCAACAACCTGATTATCAACATCAAAGATACGTCGGTCCTGAACGTCATTTCCGTGACAGAGCTCTATTTTGCCTCCAAGTCGGCTGCCGGCGTGTACTACAAATACTTCGAAGTATTCTTCATCACGTGCATTATCTACTTCATCATGACCTTTACGGCGTCGCGCCTGCTGCGCTGGTGGGAAAAGCGCATCGACGGCCCGTCCGATTACCGCCTGGTCGAGTACGACCCCATGGTCGATCCCTGTACGGAATACCCCCTGACCATGGTCAAGAAAGGAGGCAACCGCCATGGCTGAGACCGTCCTGTCCATCCGCGGCCTGAAAAAGAGCTTCGGCAGCCGCGAAATCCTGAAAGGCATTTCCTTCGACGTCCATAAGGGAGACGTCGTGACCATCATCGGTCCGTCCGGGTCGGGGAAATCCACCCTGATCCGCTGCATCAATTTCCTGGAAACGCCGACGGCGGGCGAAGTCCTGTACAAAGGCAAGCCCGTGCGGGAAACCTTCCACAAGCTGCCGCTGTACCGCACGAAGGTCGGCATGGTGTTCCAGCAGTTCAACCTGTTCAACAACCTGAACGTGCTGGACAACTGCACCGTGGGGCCCATCAAAGTGCTGGGCATGGGGAAGCTGGAAGCGGAGCAGAAAGCCGTACGCTTCCTCGAAACAGTGGGCATGCACGGGTACGTGAATGCCAAGCCGAACCAGCTGTCCGGCGGCCAGAAGCAGCGTGTCGCCATCGCCCGGGCCCTGACGCTGGAGCCGGAAGTCCTGCTGCTGGACGAACCGACGTCTGCCCTGGACCCGGAAATGGTAGGGGAGGTCCTGTCGGTTATGCGCAAACTGGCCGACGAAGGCCTGACCATGGTCGTGGTCACCCACGAAATGGCCTTCGCCCGGGATGTGTCGAGCCACGTCATCTTTATCGATGACGGCGTCATTGCCGAAGAAGGCACGCCGGCGGATATTTTCGAACACGCGAAACAGAAGCGTACGCAGGAATTTCTGTCCCGCTTCCGTCTCCAGTACGGCGTCGACGCAGGGCCGGAGGCGTAAGCACCGGAAAACCGAACAAGAGAAACAAAAAAGGACTGCCTCGGCAGTCCTTTACTTTTTTTATTGGTGATCCAGGAGGGATTCGAACCCCCGACCCACGGCTTAGAAGGCCGTTGCTCTATCCAACTGAGCTACTGGACCGGTTGCACAAAGAAAAATGGAGCGGGCGATGGGAATCGAACCCACAACATCAGCTTGGAAGGCTGAGGTTATACCACTTAACTACACCCGCGTCAAAATTCCGGCCCTCTCAAATTGGTCGGAGCGACAGGATTTGAACCTGCGACACCCTGCTCCCAAGGCAGGTGCGCTACCAAACTGCGCTACGCCCCGAAATCCAAGATGCTACAGCACCCATTATATATGAGTGACAACGGCATTGTCAAGTCGAGGCAGCGTTAAAAAAAGTCCCTGCTGGTGGGGCAGGGACTTTATGAAAGGGCGAAAATCAAGAGAGGTTTTTCGTTGGATGATTATTTGCCGAAATAGCGTTTCAGCAGGCCGGCAAAAGCTTTGCCATGGCGGGCTTCGTCGCGGGCCATTTCATGAACGGTGTCATGGATGGCATCCAGGTTGGCGGCTTTCGCACGTTTTGCCAGGTCGGTCTTGCCAGCGGTAGCGCCGTTTTCTGCTTCTACACGCATCGCCAGGTTCTTTTCGGTGCTGTCCGTCAGGACTTCACCCAGCAGTTCGGCGAAACGGGAAGCATGATCTGCTTCTTCCATGGCAGCTTTCTGATAGTACAGGCCGATTTCCGGATAGCCTTCGCGGAAAGCAACACGGCTCATGGCCAGGTACATGCCGACTTCGGAGCATTCGCCGGTGAAGTTGGCGCGCAGGTCTGCCTTGATGTCTTCCGGAACATCCTTGGCAACGCCCAGGACATGTTCAGCAGCCCAGGTCATTTCTTCTTTCTGTTCTACGAATTTGGAAGCAGGAGCGCCGCACTGCGGGCATTTTGCCGGAGCAGCTTCGCCTTCATACACATAACCGCAAACAGAGCATACAAACTTTTTCATTGACAATTCCTCCTTGTACTCAATCCTTGTTATTTTTTGCAGGACCGGCAGTCAACCTGCCTGTCTTTTTCTGTACGGCTCACGCCGTTCCTTTTGACACCCTTACTATACCACGTAAAATAAAAGATGTCAACGATAATTGTTATTTTTATAAAATTATTTTTTGAGCAGGAGGAATCTCGCATCAGAACTTGAAAGTCAGGCCGGCGCGAACGCCCCGGCTGTCGGCGTCACCGCCCTGATCCAGATCCTTAAAGCGGTTGCTGTAGTAGGAAACATCGACGTCAAGGTTGTTCAGGATGGGTTTGCTGACACCGATTTCAAAGGTGTTGAGCTTGCTGCCGTATCCTGCGGTGCCCCAGATTGTGAACAGCAGAGGGATGTCGATACGCCCCTGTAGGCCTACCTGGGCCGAGTTGCTGCTTTCTTCCCAGTCGTGTACATCCGTCTTGGCATGGACATACCCGCCGTAGACAGAAAGTCCCGGAATCACCTGGTACATCAAATTCAACTGGTTTGTCTGGATGTCGTCATGGTCGGTCTGATACTGGTCATAGCGGTAGTTCAGAGCGGTCTTTCCGCCCAGTCCCGCCGTGACGCCGCCGTAAACGGAGGCTTTCTTTCCTTCCGTGTCGAAGTCATCAAATTCTATGGAAGTCGGGAACGTGCCCCCACCGGAAACGGCAATCCGCCCCGCGCTGTAGTTCTTCAGGGGAGACGCCGCTGCCTGCGAACTGAAAGACAGGCCTGACACAGCCAGCACGGCTGCTAACAATACATATTGTAGGCGCATCCTGCACCCCTCCTTTCCTTTAGGTATCAACTTAATCATAGCACATTCCTGCCCGTTTTTGTGAAATAATTCTGAACATTTTTCCTCATTCTTTCTAAATTCTTTTGAAACAGCCTGTAAAGGCGCTGGAAAAGGTATGGCAGCTTCCGCCTTCCGCTTGCACAACGGCGGGAAAAAGGGTATAGTTATCGTGTATCACTATCTTTCCAATTATTAGTAGGGATGTACTTTGAAACAGACGGAACAAACCACCACACAAGTGAAAACGGAAATCGAGGCCCGGCAGGAGAACCTGGGAAGTCCTGCCCCTTCGGGGAACCGTTTCCTGAAGGGGACGTTGATCCTGACCATGTCGAGCATCGTGGTCAAGGTCATCGGCGCCATCAACTGGATCCTGTTGTCGCGGGTACTGGGCGGCGAAGGCATCGGGTTGTACCAGATGGGTTTTCCGATTTATCTCATGGCCATCACCGTGTCGTCCGCCGGCATTCCCGTGGCCATTTCCATCGTGACGGCCGAAAAGGTAGCCAGGGAAGACTACGACGGCGCCCAGCGTGTGTTCCACGTGACGCTGCGTCTGCTCTTCGTGACAGGACTCCTGTTCTCGTCCATCCTCTTCTTTGGCGCCGGCTGGATCATCGATCACCGGATCATCATCCGCGACCCGCGGGCGTACTATTCCATCGTCGCCCTGGCGCCGGCCGTGTTCTTTGTCACCTTCCTGTCCAGCTTCCGCGGCTATATGCAGGGCTGGCAGTACATGGTGCCTACAGCATGCTCCGAAGTGACGGAACAGCTTGTCCGCGTGGCCACCATGCTGTTCTTTGCAGTCTATTTCATGCCGTACGGCCTGGCCAAAGCGGCCGGCGGCGCTTCCATGGGCGCCGGGTTCGGCGCGTTCTGCGCCCTGCTGGTGCTCCTCTTCTTCTACCGGAAGCTGAAGCGGCGCATCGCCGTGCTGACAGAAGCCCGGACAGCCAACGGCCGGATCTGGGTCGAACCGGCGCGGGATTCGGCAGGCCACATCATCAAACGGCTCCTGAAACTGGCGCTGCCCGTTTCCCTGACGAGCCTGATGCTGCCCATTGTGGCCAACCTCGACCTGGCCATCGTGCCGTACCGCCTGGAAGTGGCGGGCTTCGACACACGCCATGCGACGGAGTTGTTCGGCTACCTGACGGGCATGGCCGTGCCCTTGGTCAACCTGAGCACCATCTTCACGGCGGCTTTGGCCGTCAGCCTGGTGCCGGCCATTTCCGAGGCGCGGGCCCTGCACCAGGACGAGAGCGTACGCCATAAGACCGGCGTGGCCCTCCGCGTCGCCATGATCGTCACGTTCCCGTGTTTCGTCGGGCTTCTGACCCTGGCGGACAAAGTAGCCGCCCTGATCTACAATGCCCCCGGCGCGGCACCGGCCATCATGACCATGAGCGTCGGCATCGTGCTCCTGGGACTGCACCAGGTGAGCACGGCGGTCCTGCAGGGCATGGGCCACACGTCCATCCCCGTGGTGAACATGATCATTGCCATGATCGTCAAGGTCTGCCTCAACTGGACCCTGACCGCCATTCCCTGGCTGGGCATCAAAGGCTCGGCCATCGCCACGGTGGCGGACTTCGGTGTCGCCGCTTTGATCAATATGTATTGCATTTACCGCCTGACAGGGTACCGCATGGCCTTCGGCCACGTGGGCAGACCGGCCCTGGCTGCGGCGGTCATGGGAGCCGCCGTCGAAGCGGTTCTCGTCGTGTCGGGTCAGATGGGCGCCTGGGCAGTGCTCCTGTCCATCGTCGTCGCAGTGCCGGTCTACGCGGTCTGCCTGACTGCCATCGGCGGCCTGACGCGGGAAGATTTGGAAAGTATTCCGTATTTGGGACGGCGCATGCTGCGCGTCGGCCAGAAATTCGGATATTTTAAAGAGTGAACCGGCAGGAACCGGACCGTCTGCAGGACGGGGCGGCCGGCAGCTGCCAACAGCAAGAAAAGAGGCAAGTATGGAACAAGAACGAAACCGGGAAACGACCCCGGAAGGACAGAAGGCAGAACCGTCTTTTGTGTTGATGATCCCCGGCAAGAATGGCCGGAACCGTGTCTGGACGCTGGCCCGGCGCCGCGTGCAGGTACTGGCGGCCGTCTGTGTCGCCGTCGTGGGAGTCCTGGCCGGCACGGCAGGGTATTTCGGCTACCAGTATTTCCGCAATCCCATCGACCGCGCGGGATACGAGCAGTACCTGGCCCATAAGAAGGAGCAGGACGCCCGGCTGCAAAGCCTCCTGGCGGACAACGAAAAAATGCTGCGCGACATGAGCGAGATCCATACGCTGGAGACGAAGCTGCGCCGCGCCGTCATCCGCAGCGACGGGAACCGCGACTTTTCCGAAAGCCTGGACAAGGTGAACGGCCAGACCGGCGTGACGTCGTCCGACCCGGCCTATACGGGCAAAGGCGGTCCGGTGGCCGGCACGGATATGCTGGATGTCGTGGCCGCGCAGGATAAAAACCTCCAGGCCCAGATCCACGACCAGAAACTCAAGATGAACCAGCTCCTGTCGATTATGGAGAAACGCTACGATTCCGGTTCCAGCCTGCCGGACCTGTGGCCTACGGAAGGCGGGACAATCAGTTCCTATTACGGCGCCCGCCTGAATCCCATGAGCGGCATCGGCCAGGACTGGCACCCCGGCCTGGACATTGCCGTCGACTACGGCACGCCGGTCTATGCGGCGGCTGCCGGGACGGTGGATACGGCCGGCTGGGTGAGCGGCTACGGCCGGTACGTGCGGATTCAGCATGAACGCGGCTATACTTCAGCCTACGGGCACATGAGCGGCATTGCCGTGGCAGCGGGGCAGCACGTGCGGAAAGGCGAGATCATCGGCTTCGTCGGCAGCACGGGCTACAGTACGGGCCCGCACCTGCATTTCGAAGTGCAGGTGGACGGCCAGACCGTGGATCCGCTGTATATGCTGGGCAAGGCCCAATAACCCAATGACACGATGACAGGAGGCAGTCCATGTCTTTGACGGAATTGTTGATTCTGGCACTTCTCCTCGTGATCCTGGCGCTGCTCTGGCTCACGTACCACGAAGCCCGGCGGCCGCGGCGCGACCCGTACGTGGAGGAGATGCGGGAGAAACTTATTTACATGGATGAGAACATCCGCGACCTGGAAGCGGCCCTGCGGGAGATGCGGCAGGGCTCCCAGGAGGAATACGACCGGCTGCGGTCCGAACTGTCCCGGAGCGGACAGGACCTGACGCAGCGTACGGACGAAGCCGTGAAAAAGACCATGGAGTCCTTTTCCGGCCTGGTCCTGAAGAGCAGCGAAGACCGGTCGGCGGCCTACGCGAAGCAGGTGGCCGACCTGGACGCCCACGTGCAGGCGAAACTGGACCAGCTGTCGACGACGGTGGAGCAGACGCTGCAGCAGAAGTTGTCGGAACGGTTGGAAACGACCGTGTCCGTCATCAGCAAAGATCTGCAGCAGGTCCAGCAGGGCCTGGGCGAAATGCGGACCCTGGCCGGCAGCGTCGGCGATTTGAAACGCATTCTGGGCAGTGTCAAAAACCGGGGCATGCTGGGCGAAGTACAGCTCGGCGCCATCCTGGACAGCGTGCTGCCGCCGTCCCTCCTCGAACGGGACGCCCGTATCCAGGACCGGAACGTGGTGGAATTTGCCGTCCGTGTGCCCGTGCAGGGCGGAGAATCTCTGCTCCTGCCCATTGACAGCAAGTTCCCCGGCGACGCTTACCGGCACCTGCAGGACGCCATGGAAACAGGGGACGAAACAGCCATCAAGGCGGCACAGAAGACCTTGTGCAGCCGCATCGTGGACGAAAGCAAGGACATTTCGGGCAAGTACCTGGTGCCGGGCCGGACGACCGATTTCGGCATCCTGTTCCTGCCCTTCGAAGGCCTGTACGCCACGGCCGTCGACCTGGGCCTCAGCGAGACTGTGCAGCAGTGGCACGTCGTCCTGGCCGGGCCGAGCACGCTCCTGGCCATCCTGAACTGCGTCCTCATGATGAACCGTTTCCTCACCGTGCAGGAGCAGAGCAAGCGTCTCTTTACGGTGGTGCAGCGCCTGCAGAAGGAATTCGAAAATTACCACAGCGCCATGTCGAACCTGCGCACCCATTTCCAGCGGGTAGGCGACGACCTGGACAAGCTCACGGCGACGCGGTGGAACAAGCTGCAGAAGTGCTTCGGCGAGCTGGAACAGCTGAAGCCGCCCGACGGCACGACCCCCGGCGGGACGACGGCAGACGCGGCGGCTACCGGCAGTACGGATTCCGGTGCCATGCCGCCGGACGGGAACGATCCGGCGCAGCCACCCCTCTCGTAACCCAGAAGGACCTTCCGGTCCTTCTTTTTTTATGCCCGGTTATTATGTCCTGTTATTGCCCGGGCAATCTGCTTCGTTAACCTTCTTGATTTGATGGTTGACTTAATCATACCAGACTACTATAATATGATTTGTAAACCAACAGCAGGTCCGGACTGGGTTACCAGGAAAACGGGCAGGAGCTGTCAAATCAAAACACAAAGAGAGGAAAGCGACATGGCAGAGGAAACAATGACGATTCCCGCACTGGCGGAAAAGATTATGGACGGATACCGCATTTCGCGGGACGATCTGGAAGGTTTGAAGGACCTGTTCCTTCATTGCGACGTAGAAGAGCTGCTCGACGCGGCAGGGAAGCTGCAGAAACGGTTCTGCGGCAACCTGGTGGACCTGTGTTCCATCATCAACGGCCGCAGCGGCCGCTGCAGCGAAGACTGCAAGTACTGTGCCCAGGCGAAATGCAACCATACGGGCGTCGACGAATACGGCTTCCTGCCGAAGGAAAAGATCTTTGCCGCTGCCGAAGCCAACGAAAAGGCCGGTGTCAACCGTTTTGCCATTGTGACGGCAGGCCGTGCCCTGAAGGGCAAAGAATTCGACCAGGCCATCGAGGCTTACAAGGAAATGCACGCCAAACTGCACATCGACCTGTGCGCGTCCATGGGGTTCCTGGACGCGGAGCAGTTCCACCGGCTCCACGAAGCCGGCGTGACGAGCTACCATCACAACATCGAAACGTCCCGGCGGAATTTCCCCAACATCTGCACGACCCACACGTTCGACGACAAGATCCGCACCATCAAGCTCGCCCAGAAGGAAGGCCTGTGCGTCTGCTCCGGAGGCATCATCGGCATGGGCGAGAACTGGGACGACCGCTTCGACATGGCCATCACCCTGGCGGAGCTGGGCATTGAATCCATTCCCATCAACGCCCTCATGCCCATTCCCGGTACGCCGCTGGAACACATGCCGCGCATTTCGGCGGAAGACGTGATGCGTACCTTCGGTATTTTCCGGTTTATCAATCCCACGGCAAACATCCGCATGGCAGCGGGCCGCGCCATCCTGCCGAAGACCGGTGCCACGGTCCTGGGCCGCGGCGCGTCGGCGTCTATTACGGGCGACATGCTGACCACGGCTGGTGCTGCCACCATTGCCAAGGACAAGCAGATGCTGCGGGACCTGGGGCTTACCAACCGGCGCGAGGAAGCGGTCTTCCCGAAGGTCCTCGTGGAAGAATACGAAGCGTCTCTTCGTTAACCACCCTGAAAAATTAACATGTTGACGAATCGGCTTACGTTAACTATAATAGAAATGATGTTGACGGAAGCCGGTTTGTCCTGTCTGGACACCGGCCCGTAAAAGAATAAAAAAGAGGGATTGACGTTATGGCAAAATGGACGATTGAAAAATTGGCGGACCGGATTCTGGACGGGTACCGCGTGACGCGGGAGAATTTCGACCCCGAGCTGAAGGAGCTGCTCCTGACCTGTGATCTGGAATCCATGCTGGACCAGGCACAGCGCATCGAGCGGCACTTCTTCAAGAATGAAGTGGACCTGTGCTCCATCATCAACGGCCGCAGCGGTCTGTGCAGCGAGGACTGCAAGTATTGCGCCCAGTCCCATTGCCATCATACGGGCTGCGACGAATACGACTTCCTGCCGACGGAAGAAATCTTCGCAGCCGGCAAGGCCAACCAGGATGCCGGCGTCAACCGCTTTGCCATCGTCACGGCAGGCCGCGCCTTGAAGGGTAAGGACTTCGAAAAAGCCCTGGAGGCGTACCGTGTCATGCACGAAAAACTGCACATCGGCTTGTGCGCGTCCATGGGCCTACTGGATCCGGAACAGTTTGTCCGCCTGAAGGAAGCCGGCGTAACGCGCTATCATTGCAATCTGGAAACCTCGCGGGAGAACTTCCCGAATATCTGCACGACCCACACCTTCGACGACAAGGTCCGGGTCATCAAAGCCGCCCAAGCAGCGGGCCTGAGCGTCTGCTCGGGCGGCATCATCGGGCTGGGCGAAAGCTGGGACGACCGCTTCAGCATGTCCTTCTCCCTGTCGGAGCTGGGCATCCGGTCCATCCCCATCAATGTTCTCATGCCCATTCCCGGCACGCCCCTGGAACACCAGGAACCCATTTCCCAGGAAGATGCCGTCCGCACGTACGCCATCTACCGGTTCCTCAATCCGGAAGCGGACATCCGCATGGCCGGCGGCCGCGGCGTCCTGCCGGAATCGGGGGCAACGATCATCGGCCGTGCCGCGTCGGCGTATATTACGGGCAACATGCTGACGACTGCCGGGGCCACGACCATCGACAAGGATAAAAAAGTCCTGGCGCACCTGGGCCTGACGAACCGCCGGGGAGCGGCGACGGGAGGCCGTTTCTGAGAAAACTGTAAAAAAATTTGTCCAGTTCCCTCTTTACAAAGGCCGGAGAACTGCGTATAATGGTTGTAACAACGAAGACGTTGTGGACAGATTCTGTCCGCACGTCTTCTTTTTTTTATCCAAATTTCAATTTGGTTTTCCGGACCGCACGATGCCATACATCCTGCGGGGAAACAATAAGGAGGAGACAATCATGACGAACGTTCCGAAACTGTTTGGCAGCCTGGCATTCAACGAGCGGGTGATGAAGGACCGCCTTCCGGCCAAGACGTACAAGGAATTCCAGCGTGTGGTGGCAGCGGGCGAACCGCTGAGCCGGGAACTGGCCGACATCATGGCTTACGCCATGAAGGACTGGGCCCTGGAACACGGCTGCACCCATTTCACCCACTGGTTCCAGCCGATGACAGGCATTACGGCAGAAAAACACGAAAGCTTTATCGCGCCGGCAGCAGACGGGCGCGTCCTCATGGAATTCTCCGGCAAAGACTTGATCCAGGGCGAACCGGATGCGTCAAGCTTCCCGTCGGGCGGCCTGCGCGCCACCTTCGAAGCCCGTGGCTATACAGCCTGGGACCCCACGTCCTACGCATTCATCAAAGATAACTGCCTCTACATTCCAACGGCGTTTTGCTCCTACACGGGCGATGTGCTGGATAAAAAAACGCCACTCCTGCGTTCAATCAACGCCCTGGACAAGTCAGCAAAACGGGTGCTCCACATTCTGGGCATCGAAACGGAAAAGGTCGTCGCCAACGTCGGTCCGGAACAGGAATATTTCCTGGTGGACAAGAAGATGTGGGAAAAACGGCGTGACCTGGTCTACTGCGGCCGTACCCTGTTCGGCGCCAAAGTGCCGAAGGGACAGGAAATGGAAGACCATTACTTTGGCGTGATCAAGCCGCGCGTCAAAGCATTCATGGAAGAATTGGACGAAGAGCTGTGGAAGCTGGGCGTCCTGGCAAAGACGGAACACAACGAAGTCGCACCGGCACAGCACGAACTGGCCCCGATTTTCACGACCGTCAACCTGGCGACGGACCACAACCAGCTCATGATGGAATACATGAAGCGCATTGCCCTGAAACACGGCATGGTGTGCCTGCTCCACGAGAAACCCTTCGAGGGCATCAACGGCAGCGGCAAGCATAACAACTGGTCCCTCTCGACCAGCGAAGGCAAAAACCTGCTGAACCCCGGCGATGACATCTATCATAACGATCAGTTCCTGCTGTTCCTGGCAGCCATCCTGAAAGGCATCGATGAATACCAGGATGTATTGCGCGCCACCGTTGCCAGTGCGGGCAACGATCACCGTCTGGGCGCCAACGAAGCGCCGCCGGCCATCGTTTCCGTCTTCCTGGGCACGGAACTGACGGGCGTCCTCGACGCCATTGCCGCCGGCAAGAGCTACACGGCGCATCACAACACAGTGATGAAGCTGTCCGGGGAAACCATTCCGGCCCTGGAAAAGGACAACACGGACCGCAACCGTACGTCGCCCTTCGCCTTTACGGGCAACAAGTTCGAATTCCGTATGCTCGGCTCCCAGGCTTCCATCGCCTGCACGAACATCTACCTGAACACTATCGTGGCGGAAGAGCTCGACTGGGTCGCTGACCAGCTGGAAGGCGTACCGTCCCGGGAACTGTCCAAGGCCATCAAGAACCTGGTCAAGAAAGTCTACCTGGCGCATAAGCGCATTGTCTTCAACGGCAACGGCTACACGGACGAATGGGTGGCCGAAGCTGAGAAACGGGGCCTGCTGAACCTGAAGTCCACGCCGGAAGCTCTGGCTGCCATGACGGCCAAGAAGAACGTCGACCTCGTCGTCAAGCACGGCATCTTTACGGAAGCCGAAGTGGCATCCCGTATCGAAATCCAGTACGAACTGTACAACAAGACGCTGAATATCGAAGCCCTGACCATGCTCGACATGCTGCACAAGGACCTGCTGCCGGCCGCGGAAAAGTACCTGAAGGATCTGACCACGACGGCGCTCAACGAAAAGGCCCTGGGTATTCCGCTGGATACGACGTTCCTGGAAAAACTCAACAAGGACGTGAAGCAGATGGTAGCCGACGGGACGAAGCTGGAGAAGGCCCTGACGGCTACGGAAAAGATTACGGACCAGCGCAAAGCCGGCACGGCGTACCACGACAAAGTCCTGGCCGCCATGGATACGCTCCGCGCGTCCGGCGATGCCGTCGAAGCGCTGCTGGGTGCGGATTACCTGCCGTATCCGACATATGGTGATCTGCTGTACGGCATCAACGACTAACATAATGACTGAAATGACTCCGTGCTTCTGCCCGCATGGGCGGAGGCACAGGCAGATGAGTTGGCAGATACGCAAAGAAGAAAACAGACAGACCGGCGTAAAACCGGCAGGACAAACCGGCGCAAGGCCGGCACAGAGACCGGCTTAAAGCCGGCAGAACGAGGTACTGAAAAGGTGCCGGATGAGGGGGACCCCCGGAGACGACAAATGCCGCCGTCCGGGGGTTTTTGCGTGGCCGTAAACGTGCTATAATAACAACACAGCTTCCTTTCCTTACTATAGGTAGAAAATCAAAATTCCTGCCACCGGCAGGGAGGAAGCAGGCAATCCATTCGAAGAGAGTAGAGAGTATGCGCGCAATACTGCACGGAAAGTTGATTTTGGAGGACGAAATCCTGACAGGATGTGTCCTGTTGTTCGACACGAAAGTCCGGGCCATCGTCACGGAAACGACGTTTCTGGCGTCGTACGACCGGAACGGCACCTGGGAAGGACAGCCTGTGTCCGTCACCGACGCCGGAGGGCACTATGTGGCGCCCGGGTTCCTGAATATCCACATCCACGGCTGCGTGGGCAAAGATACGATGGACGCCGACGACGCCGGCCTGGAGGCCATGAGCCGTTTCCAGGCCGCGACCGGCGTGACGGCCTTCGTACCGACGACCATGACGTACGAATGGCCTGCCGTCACGCAGGCCCTGGCCAGTGTCCGCCGCGTGCGGGACGCACAGTCCCGCCCCGGGGCGGTTCCGGTGGGCGCCCGTGTGGCGGGGGCTTACCTGGAAGGACCCTTCGTCAGTGAAACGTACAAGGGCGCCCAGCGCGGCGCGGCCATTGCCAGGGCGGACGCGTCCCTCCTGGAACCGTACGCCGACGTGATCCGCTACGTCGTCCTGGCACCGGAGACGCTGTCCCCGGCGGAGCGGGACGCGTTCGTCGCGGCTTGTCAGGCGTGGCACATCACGGTGTCCCTGGGCCACAGCGGCGCCACGTACGACGAAGCGCAGGCAGCCTTTGCGGCCGGCATCTCGCATGTGACCCACCTGTACAACGCCATGACGGGGTTCCATCACCGGCAGCCCGGCATCGTCGGTGCCGCCTGGCAGAGCCAGGCCGTGTGTGAACTCATTGCGGACAACCTGCACGTCCACCCGGCGGCGCAGGACCTGCTGTACCGCCTGAAAGGACCGGACGGCGTCGTTCTCGTGAGCGACTCCATGCGGGCCTGCGGCCTCGGCGACGGTCCGTCCGAACTGGGCGGCCAGGCCGTCTTCGTCCACGACGGGGCGGCCCGCCTGGCCGACGGAACCCTGGCCGGCAGCGTGCTCTGCCTGAATGACGGCCTGCGCCACTGGAAAGAGAATACCGGTGCCGACTGGCCGTCCGCCCTCCGGGCTGTCACGACCGTGCCGGCGAAAGAACTCGGCAAGGAAGGCGTCTGGGGATCCATCCGCCCCGGTGCTGACGCCGATATCGTCCTCTTCGACGAGACCGTCGCCATCGACGAGACCATTGTCGGCGGCACCACGGTGTACCGGAAGGACTGACCGTTTCCATTCTGTTGTTCTCATTTGCACAAGGAGTCGTTGCAACATGACCTTAGATAAGTTACCCATCGGCTGGTGCGGGACCATCTCCGCAGTACACGGCGAAGGAGCCCTGCGCAACCGTCTGCTCGACATGGGGCTCATTCCCCATACGCAGGTTCAGCTGCAGAAAACCGCCCCTATGGGCGATCCCATTGAAATCAAAGTCCGGGGCTACGAACTAACCCTGCGCCTGGAGGAAGCGGCGTACATCGTCCTGGCGGACGATACCGTACGGAAGGCGGAGGTGGAGGCATGATTTTCGCATTGGCCGGCAACCAGAATTGCGGGAAAACCACCTTGTTCAACGCCCTGACCGGGTCGAACCAGCACGTGGGGAATTTTCCCGGCGTGACGGTGGACCAGAAGATCGGCGTCGTGCGCGGCACCAAGAACCGCTGTGATGTCGTCGACCTGCCGGGCATTTATTCCCTGCGCCCGTACACGCAGGAAGAAATCGTGACGAAGGACTTCATCATCCAGGAAAAGCCCGACGCCATCATCAACATCGTCGATGCGACGAACATCGAACGCAACCTGTATCTGACGCTGCAGCTGCTGGAGCTGCAGGTGCCCACGGTTCTCGCCCTCAACATGATGGACGAGCTGCGGGCCAACGGAGGTACGGTGGACGTGGAGCGCCTCAGCGAGGCTCTGGGCATCCCCGTGGTGCCCATCAGCGCCGTGAAGAACGAAGGCGTGGCCGAATTGATCGACCATGCGCAGGAAGTGGCCCGTGCCAGGATCCTGCCGACGGTGACGGACTTCTGCGAAGCCGGTTCGCCGGTTCACCGCGCCATCCACGCCGTCATCCACCTGATCCAGGACCACGCGGACCGCCTGGGCATTCCGGCCCGATTCTGTGCCACGAAGCTCATCGAGGGCGACAGCGGCATGGACGAGCAGCTCGGCCTGGACCAGAACGAAAAAGAAATGCTGGAACACATCATCGTCCAGCTGGAAGAAGAGTCGGGCCTGGACCGCAATGCGGCCCTGGCGGACATGCGGTACCGCTTCATTGAAAGCGTCGTGGCCGGTACGGTGGTCCATGCCCACGAAAGCAAGGAACACCTGCGCAGCATGCGCCTGGATAAGATCCTGACGGGCAAGTACACGGCCATTCCTGTATTTCTGGGTGTCATGGTCCTGATTTTCTGGCTTACGTTCAGCGTCATCGGCCAGGCTCTGTCGGACTGGATGGCCGACGGCATCGACGCCCTCGGCGCCGTCGTGGCGCAGAATCTGGATGCCTACGGCATCAACCCTGTCGTCCACAGCCTCATTACGGACGGCATCTTTTCCGGCGTCGGCACAGTCTTGTCATTCCTGCCCATCATCGTGACGCTGTTCTTCTTCCTCTCCGTCCTGGAAGACACGGGCTACATGGCGCGCGTGGCCTTCGTCATGGACCGCCTGCTCCGTAAAATCGGCCTGTCGGGCCGGAGCATTGTGCCCATGCTGATCGGCTTCGGCTGCACCGTGCCGGCCGTCATGTCGACACGGACCGTTTCGAGCGACCGGGACCGCAAGATGTCCCTGCTGCTCATTCCCTTCATGAGCTGTTCCGCCAAGATTCCCGTCTACGGCATCATCGTATCGGCCTTCTTCTCGGAACATGCCGCCCTGGCTATGATTGCCATCTATTTCACGGGCATTCTCATGGCCATCATTGTGTCCCTGCTGATGAAGAACACCGTATTCCGCGGCAAACCGGTTCCGTTCGTCATGGAACTGCCCAACTACCGGTTCCCGTCGGCCAAGAGCGTCGGCCTGCTGTTGTGGGAAAAGGCGAGCGGCTTCATTCAGCGCGCCTTCGGCGTCATCTTCGTCTGCACCTTGATTATCTGGTTCCTGGGCACCTTCGACGCCCACCTCTTCGCTGTGGAAGACAATACCAAGAGCCTGCTGGCCCTCATCGGCCAGACCATCGCGCCCATCTTCGGGCCCCTGGGCTTTACGGACTGGCGTGTGGCCACGGCGCTCCTGACGGGCTTTGCGGCCAAGGAAACCGTCGTCGCTACCATGACCGTCCTGACCAATGCCACGCCGGCGACCATGACATCCATCCTGCACGGGCTCTTCACGACGGCGACGGCCGCGTCGTTCCTGACCTTTACGCTGCTGTACACGCCGTGTGTGGCCGCCATCGCCACCATCCGCCGCGAGCTGGATTCCAGCCTGGGCGCCCTCGGCGTTGTCATCGGGCAGTGCACCATCGCCTGGCTTGCCGCCTTCGTGGTCTACCACATCGCGCGGCTGTTGTGAGTTTCTGCGGCGCCCCGTTCGGACGGGCGTCACTGTATTTGGAGTAGTATCATGACGATTCTTGCATCACTGAACATTTTCGACTGGATCCTGCTTGCCGTGGTGGCCGTCCTGGCCATCCTGGCGGTGCGTTCCATGCTCCGCAAGCCTTCCGGCTGTGACAGTGGCTGCAGCGGCTGTCCCTATGCCGGCAGCTGCCAGCGGAAAACGCCGGCGGACAAGGCTGGGAAAGGGGAGACACGGGCATGATCCACGCATTGACGGAGGAACAGGAACGCATCCTGCAGTCCATGAAAGTCCTGCTGCCACTGGCGTCGGACATCGCCCAGGCGAAGATTTCCCTCGTCGTCCCTGTGACGGAGCAGGGGGAAGCACGCCTCCTGACCGGTTCCGGCAAAAAGTCGGACGACGGCGAACTGTTCCTGGCCTGCTACGCCCAGGCGGAACCGCTGACGCGGCTGGAGGATGTGCCGGCCTCCCGGGCGGACAAAGCCTTTGTCACGGCCCGCCTGTCCGAAGAGCCCCTGGCAGTTCATACGCTGCAGGAGGGAGCCGTCACGGAAGGCATGCGGGAGTTTATGCTGGGGCAGTACGCCCGTATGAAGGTCTACCCTCTGTTCGACGATGCCGGCACGTGCTTCGGCGCCGCCCTGTTCGAGGACCGGGAGGCAGACGTGGTCTTCTGGGATGCCACGCTGGATTTTCTGCGGTCCCACGTCGGGGTGGACTGCAGCGGTCCCTGTTACCGCCGCATGGCCAGCATCGACGGCCTCGTCCTGATCGACGGCGCCAGCCGGAAAATCCTGGCTGCCAACAATGCGGCCCGGCACATCTACCGGGTCCTGGGCGTGGGTACCCTCGTGGGGCAGCGGACAAACAGCCTGGATATCCATTGGAACGGCGTGACGGAAGTGCTGTCCACCGGCGAGGCCTATGAAGAGGAACTGCGCCGCAAGGGACTCATCCTGGATCTGCGTTTCCTGCCCATCGGCACGCCGGGCAGCCGGCCGCGGCAGCTGATTGCCATCATGGAGGATGTGACGCAGCTGCGCCAGAAGGACGAAGAACTGCGGGTGCAGTCCGCCATGATCAAGGAAATCCACCACCGCGTGAAGAACAATCTCCAGACCATTGCGAGCCTGCTGCGCCTGGAACAGCGGCGGGCGTCGGCGGACGAGACGAAGCGGGCCCTGAAGGATGCCATCAACCGCATCAGCAGCATCGCTCTCGTGCATGAGTATCTGTCCGCCCAGGGGTCGGAAGAGGTGGACATGTCCATACTGGGCAAAGAAGTATTCCGCACGGTGCTGAGCAGCATGGGCAATCCGGAACTGCAGCTCCAGACTTCTTTTCAGGCGACGCCGCTCCGGCTGCCGTCGCAGAAGGCGGCGAACCTGGCCCTCGTCCTGAACGAACTGGTGCAAAATTCCCTGGAGCACGGCTTTACGGGCCGCCGGAACGGCACGTTGTCCGTGGAGTTGTTTGAAACGGCGGCCAACATCATCCTGCGCGTCCAGGACGACGGTGTCGGCCTGCCGAAAAATTTCCAGCCCGGCCGGACCAGGAGCCTGGGACTGAAGATTGTCCAGACCGTGGTCCAGTCCGATATGAAGGGCGTTTTTTACCTGCATAACCGCCAGGACGGGCAGTCCGGCACGGTGGCGGAGATTCTGCTGCCGCGGGTGTAAGGCTCTCCGCACAGGGGCCTGCAGCTGCCAGACAGAACGAAATCAATGAATTTGGAAAGGGTAGGAAGAACGGTGAAACAATTACGGATTTTGGTCGTAGACGATGAAGCGCTGCTGCGGCTCGACCTGAGTGAAATGCTGATCGAACGGGGACACGACGTCGTCGGTGAGGCGGACAACGGGGCCGACGCCATCCGGCTGGCCCGGGAACTCCACCCCGACCTGATCATGATGGACGTGAAGATGCCCGGCATGTCGGGGCTGGAAGCGGCGAAGACCATCGGCGAGGAACAACTGGCACCGGTGCTGCTCCTGACGGCATACAGCCAGCAGGACGTGGTGGAGCAGGCGACCGATTCGGGCGTCATGGCGTATCTGGTCAAGCCCATCCGCGAGGAAGAGCTGACACCGGCGATTGAAATCGCCCTGAACCGTTGGAATTACTACCAGGAGTTGGCGCGGGAGCTGGACAAGGCCAAAGACGATCTGGAGACGCGGCGGCTGCTGGACCGTGCCAAGGGTATCCTCATGGACCAGCACGGTTTTTCGGAACACGACGCGTTCCAGGCCATGCAGAAGCTGAGCATGGACCGGCGTCTTTCCCTCAAGGCGGTGGCCCAGGCGGTTCTGGCGGCGGCGGAAATCAACAGCAAGGCCGGCAGCGGCAGCAAAGGGCGGCGGCGGAAATAAAGAGCTGCAGAGACGAACACGCAAACAAGAAAACAAGGCATAAAAAAAGAACTGTCACACCGGGCGGCAAAACCGGCGTGACAGTTTCTTAGTTGGGGAGATGTCTCCCGGACTACTCTCGATTATAGGGAACTGCCGGAGGGGGTGATGGCAGATAATTGCGAGGGGAGGGGGCTTTCGCCCCGTATAAATAAATGGTTGCGACAGGAAAGGGACGGTCAGCGCAGGTAAGCGTTGACCACGTCCTGCGGCAGCGGCCGCGGGCTG
This sequence comes from Succiniclasticum sp., assembly GCA_047835465.1. GTDB lineage: Bacteria > Bacillota > Negativicutes > Acidaminococcales > Acidaminococcaceae > Succiniclasticum. The sequence continues at coordinate 2,067,259 of CP181265.1, read as the reverse complement.
AGCAGGGCGTAGGTGTAGGTGCCGTCCGTCCAGGTGACGGAGCGGAAGCCTTTTTCATCGCCCTTGGCATGCACGGTCAATCCGTGGTAATGCCAGGTCTTCCGGTTCTTGTCGAAGCGGCGGTAGTCGCCGCTGATATCGTCCGTGCCACGGGCCATGCGGTACATAACGCCGTTCTTATAATCAATCTGGGCCGTGTCCCCGCCGAGGATGTTGCGGGCGGCGACACCGACGTGCTGCAACGGACGCGGTACGGTGACGACGAATCCCAGGCGGGCGCTCATTTCTGCCACGGTCCGGCACGGTGTGAACGGGCTGGGCAGCGCGGGAGCGTGTCCCGTTTCCAGGACGGGAAGGGCACGGGTCGTGGTCACGGCCGGCGCCGGGAACTGGGCTGCCGCATGAGCGTAATGAATCCACACATTGCCGAGGGCCACGGCGGCAGATCCTGCCATAGAGACAGAGACAAGCACTGCCGCTGCTTTCTTTTTAAAATCCAACAGGTACTCCTTCTTTCGTCACACTGCAAGGGAAATCTTCTGTCAGCACATCCAGTGAAACAGAACGATTCTGTCTGTATCTTATGCTCGTAGTATAGCACGACGGGACGCGAAAAGTTTGACGCTTCTGTAAAGCGTCTGTGAGGAATATGTGAATTACGGCTGTACGGGCCGGAAGCGGGAGAAGGGACGCACCAAACCATAAAAAAGCCCGCGGGAAACCCCGCGGGCTTTGTGGGTGCAGCCTGTTTCACGTGAAACAGCGACTGTTACTTTTTGTAGTTGCGGATCAGGTCCATACCGGCCTGCAAGGCTTTCTTGTTGGCTTCTTCCGTTCCTTTGGGGACGCGGCCCAGAACGGCGCTGACGATGGATTTTTCCGATACGCAGTGCGTCAGGGCAACGATGGCGCCCAGGGCAACGATGTTTGCGAACAAGGTCTTGCCGCAGGTGCTGACTGCCGTATGGGTGATCGGCAGGTCGATGCGTTCCTTGTGCTTGCCGGGCAGATCCTTGACAAACAGGCTGTCCGTCACGACAATCGTGTTCTCATCGCAGTCCGCCGTATATTTATTGGCTGCTTCCTGGCTCATGGCCAGCAGTACGTCCGGGCAGACAACGCGGTTGAACCAGATCTTGTCGTCGGAAATGATGCAGTCTGCCTTGGAAGAGCCGCCACGGGCTTCCGGTCCGTAGGACTGGGACTGGACGGCTTCTTTGTTGTCTTCAATTGCCGCCTCGGCGAGGATGATGGCTGCCGTGATCAGGCCCTGACCACCGGTGCCGGCAAAACGGAAATTATGTCTCATGATCATTTACCTCCCTGTGCCCGTTTGATGAGTTCATCGTACGCTTCGGTGTATTCCTGGACGTCGTTGTTTTCGTACAGGACGCCGATGGGGAATTTGCCGTCCGCGACAGCTTTGGCACGGGTTTCCTCGTCCATGCGGTTCCACGCGCCGACCATGACAGCGTGGTCACGCTGCCATTCGATCATCTTCGGTGCCGAACCCATCTTGTTCTGGCGGCCGAAGTTCGTCGGGCAGCCCGAGACGCATTCCACGACGGAGAAGCCTTTGTGCTCGATGGCTTTGGCGATGACGTCGACCATGTTCTGTACATGGAAGGTCGTCGAACGGGCGACGAAGGTCGCGCCGGCCGCTTTTGCCAGATCCAGCAGGTTGAAGGCCGGTTCAATGGTCAGATACGGCGCCGTTGTCGCCTTGGATCCCTTCGGGGTCATGGGCGAATACTGGCCGCCGGTCATGCCGTAAATGCTGTTGTTGTACACGACAAGGGTCAGGTCGATGTTACGGCGTGCCGCATGGATCAGGTGGTTGCCGCCGATAGCCGTGGCATCGCCGTCGCCGGACGGAACGATGACTTTCAGTTTCGGATTGGCCATTTTCAGGCCCGTGGCAATCGGCAGGGCACGGCCGTGCAGGGTGTTCGCCGTGTTGAAATCCAGATAGCCCGACGCACGGCTGGAGCAGCCGATGCCGGAAATGACGGCCACTTCATCTTTGGAGAGGCCCAGTTTATCAATCGCTTTGACAATGGCGCCGGTAATGATGCCATGGCCACAGCCGGGGCACCAGATGTGAGGCAGGCGGCCCGGACGGAAATATTTTTCCACAAGTTGTTCCATTCCCATGGTAATATGCTCCTTTCCCATTAACGGCCCAGATGTTCTTTCAGCGCGTCCAGCAGCTGCTTCGGCGTTGCCGAAGAGTTGTCATACTTGCCGTACAGCCAGACCGGGCATTTGCCGGCGACAACGCGCTCGACTTCCAGGACATACTGGCCGTAGTTCAATTCGTGAACCAGGATGCCCTTGACGCGGGATGCCAGCTCTTTTACCTGTTTTTCCGGGAACGGCCAGACCGTGATGGCACGGAACAGGCCGACTTTCAGGCCTTCCTTGCGGGCCATGTCGACCGTGTCGTACGCCGTACGGGCGGCACCGCCGAAGGACAGGATGATGTAGTCCGCATCGTCCGTCTTGTAGTTTTCAAAGGTAATGATATCGTCCAGATTCTTGTAGATCTTGTCATGGAGCCGGTTCAGGGCGTTGACCGTGCCTTCGGGCGTGCCTTTCGGGAAGCCCGTCTCGTCATGGATCAGGCCCGTAACATGCCAGCGGTAGCCGCTGCCGAAGTCTGCCATGGCCGGTACCAGATCGTCGCCGGTGGTACCATAGGCAAGGTAGTCTTCCGGTTTGCACGTCGGACGCTTGCGGTCCACCGTCTTGACCGTGCTGTAATCGTCCGGCAGCTCGATTTTTTCGCGCATATGGCCGACGACTTCGTCCATGAGGATGATGACAGGAACACGATATTTTTCCGCCAGGTTGACAGCGCGGACGGTCAGCCAGAAGCATTCCGGCACCGATACCGGGCTGACGACGATGACCCAGTGGTCACCGTGGGTGCCCCAGCGGCTCATCATGACTTCGCCCTGGGCAGGGCTCGTGGGCTGGCCCGTTGCCGGACCTACGCGCTGTACATCTACGACGACAATAGGAATTTCCGCCGTGCAGGCGAGGCCGAGCAATTCCTGTTTCAGGGAGAAGCCCGGGCCGCTCGTGGCGGTCATTGCTTTTTTGCCGCCCATGGAGGCGCCGATGACGGCGCCGATGCCTGCCAGTTCGTCTTCAGTCTGCATAAATTTGCCGCCGACCTGGGGCAGACGGGCGGACAACTGTTCTGCGATTTCAGTAGAAGGGGTGATGGGGTAACCGCCGTAGAATCTCACGCCGGCTGCAATGGCACCCTCCACTACTGCCTGGTTGCCTTGTAACAGCTTAATGGACATTTTCTTCACTCCTTCTCATTTGTCTTTTTCTACGAAGATCGCATAGTCCGGGCAGCGCATTTCGCACTGGCCGCACTGGATGCAGTCGCCTTCCTTGCCAGGGATGATGGCGCACTTGCCGACTTCCGTAATTTCCAACACCTTTTTCGGGCAGAAGTTGGCGCAGATACCACAACCTTTGCACCGTTTCGACACGAGTTTCAGCATACGATAATACCTCCTTAGAATAGAATCAAGAATCCTTAGTCCCTTGGATTGAAATGCCGAAAGAGGTGAGCCATGCTCACGTTTGCAAGTTTATTATACCGTATTCGCCATTTAATGGAAAGGATTAACCCCCGACTGGTTGAAATTCGCGTCCCGTTCGTTGGAATGCCCGCCCTGTTACCGTGCAACAGGCAGAAATGTCTGTAAAATTTAACAAAACAAGAGAGACAGCCTATACAGTCTGCCGATTTCGCGTTATAATGAAGTATTAAGAAAATTTAACGAACGCGGGGAGGAACACCATGGCAACCAGGCAGGAACGGGAGCGGGACAAGAAGACAAGCCTGCTTGCGGCGGCAGAGCAGGTGTTTACCAGGAAAGGGTATGCGGATGCCACCCTGGATGAGATCATCAAGCTCGCCGATACAGGCAAAGGAACGGTCTACCGCTACTTCGGAAATAAAGAAAATTTGTTTTACCAGCTCGTACTGGCGAAGCATCAGGCCCTGATGAAAGATTTGTGGGAACTGGCACGCCGGCAAGACTGCAGCGTGCCGGACAAGCTGCGCCTGCTGAGCAGCCGCTGGCTGCATTTCCTCTCGGATAACAAGGTCCTGTGGCCCGTTGTCGGCAATGAGATGACCGGTATCAATAAAGGAGTCGTAGGCGACGTACAGCCGGACGGGACATACCGGGAGTGTATCCGCTGGGGGAGCGCGCCTCCGCCGGATAAACTGGAGCAGATGCTGCGCTATCAGCGGATCATGAATGAAGAAACCGAACCCATTGCCGCGGTCTACCGCGAAGGCTTGGAGCAGGGACTTTTCCGGACCAGCGCCCAGCACCAGGACATTGCGGTGCACTTGTTTTTCAGCATGGCTATGGTCCTCTTTATCCACCCGGACCCGGACCGTATTTTGAACGCCGGTGGCGGCCCCATATCTACGCTGGATCAATTGGCGGACAATATTATTACGCATTTCCTGTACGGTATGATTGACCCGAAGAAACGGGAGGAAATGGAACGGCGGGATCACATCCGCTACCCGGAAGTGTGAAGCCCGATTTTTTAAGGGCAATACAAAATCCCCGTCCGTACCAAATGGTACGGACGGGGATTTTCTGTTCCGGACGGGGTGGATGCTTCCGTCAGGAGATCTTGTTCTTGTTGAGTTTCCGGGCAACGGCGTTGCCGATGGTCTGGATGCCCTGGACGAGGACAATCAGGACGATGACCGTCGCCACCATGACATCGGTCTGGAAGCGCTGATAGCCGTAGCGGATAGCCAGGTCGCCCAGGCCGCCGCCGCCAAGCGCACCGGCCATGGCGGATGCGCCGATGAGGGAAATCAGGGCGAGGGTGATGCCCAGCAGGATGGAGTGCAGCGATTCGGGCAGCATGACTTTCCAGATGATCTGCCACGGGCTGGCACCCATGGACTGTGCCATTTCGATGACGCCGGGATCGATTTCCAGCATGGACGATTCAATGATACGGGCGATGAACGGAGCACACGTAATCGTCAACGGAACGATGGCCGCCGTCGTCCCGATGGACGAGCCGACAACAAAGCGCGTAAACGGAATGATGGCCACCATGAGGATGATAAACGGAACGGAACGGATGGCGTTGACGATGGCGCCGAGGACGTTGTGCACCGGCGCGTTCGGCAGGATATGATCCTTCCGGGTAATGGTCAGGATGATGCCCAGGGGGATGCCGATGAGGCACGCAATGGCAATAGCCACGATCACCATGTACAGGGTTTCCCCGAGGGAGGTAAGCAGCAATTCCACCAGATTATCCGACATAGCCGAGCACCTCCTGTTTTACATGGACAGACTGCATATAGGCGAGGGACTGGCGGATGGCCTCTTCCTCGCCGATGATTTCGACCAGCAGGGTGCCGTACGGGGCATCCTTCAGGTAATCGACCTTGCCGGACAGGATGTTCACGTCGACGCCGAACTTCTTGATAATCGTCGATACGACGGGCTGGTACGCGTCGGCCGTGCCGTCTTTCGTCTCCGGCGCATCGGGATCACTTAAAAATTCCAGGTTCACCAGGAGCCTGGCACCGGGGAAGTAGGACGGGCGGAGACGGTCTGCCTGGAATAAGGGCGGCAGCTTGATGTCGTTGACGGTCTTGACAAATTCCTTCGTCGTGTCGCTCTGCGGATTCGTAAAGACAGAGTACATGGACCCTTCTTCCAGGATGGTTCCGTTTTCAATGACGGCCACGCGGTCGCAGATCTCCTTGACCACTTCCATCTGGTGGGTAATGAGGACGATGGTCAGGTTCAGTTTTTTGTTGATGTCTTTTAATAAGGATAAGATGGATTGCGTGGTCTGGGGGTCCAGGGCGCTCGTCGCCTCGTCGGAGAGCAGCACTTTCGGGTTGGAAGCCAGGGCGCGGGCGATGCCCACACGCTGTTTCTGGCCGCCGGACAGCTGGCTCGGATAGTAGTCTTTGCGCGCGTCGAGCTGCACCAGTTTCAGCAGTTCGTCCACGCGGGCCCGGATCTGGGCCTTCGGCATGCCCTGGATTTCCAGGGGGAACGCTACGTTTTCTTCCACCGTGCGGCTGGAGAGCAGGTTGAAATGCTGGAAAATCATGCCGATCTTCTGGCGGGCCTTGCGCAGGGCTGCGCCGGAGAGGGCGGTCATTTCCTGGCCGTCCACGAAGACCTGGCCGCCCGTGGGCACTTCGAGCATGTTGATGCAGCGGATGAGCGTCGATTTGCCGGCACCGGACAAGCCGATGATGCCGAAAATCTCGCCGTCCCGGATTTCCAGGTTTGTCTTTTTCAAGGCCTCGATGTTGCCGGCCTTGCTGTAGTAGGTCTTTTCTACATTAACGAGTTGGATCATGGGTCGCGACATCCTTCCAAATTGTACACAAATGTTTATTATGTACCTTCATTGAATGGTAAATAATACAATTAATTGAGATAATCATACTAGGTGTAACATAACTTGTCAATTAAAAAATAATTGACTTTCACTCAATAAAGTGATAAATTAATAAATACGAAAATTATTTCTGCGCAACCTGTTTCTTTTCTTCATCATAACGGGATAGTTTTAAGCAGGAGGTCCATCATGTCCGAAAAAATCGAAAACAAATTGACGGAACAGCTTTGTAATGCCATCTTATCGCTGAAAACCGCACAGGAGGTTTCCAATTTCCTGGAAGACGTGTGCACCATCAGCGAGTATCGTGCGCTGGCGCAGCGCTTTGAAGTGGCGCGTCTGCTGGACGAGGGCATCAAATACGAGGATATCGTGGCCCGGACCGGCGCGAGCACGGCGACGATTTCCCGGGTCAAACGCTGCCTGGTCTACGGCAAGGACGGCTACCTGACGGCGCTGGCCAATCTCAAGGCCGAGCGACACGAGGGCCGGACACCCCGGCTCCAGCGCAAGGTTCAATTTGAAAAAGAAAGGGCCGAATTGAAACGGCAGGTACAGGATTATGACTGATTCCATCTTGCGGGTGCCTTACGGGACCCGCGATATTTTACCGGGCGAAGGGGCCCTGCGGCGCCAGTTGGAACAGCGCATCGGGCGCCTTTTTGCTTCCTGGGGCTACGACGAAGTCGATACGCCGACGTTTGAATACGTGGACACGTTTGCGGCGACGGGCGACCTGGACCGGTCCGCGTTCCGGTTCCTGGACCGCAACGGCCGGGCGCTCATGCTGCGCACGGACATGACGGCTCCCATCGCCCGCATGGTGGCGACGCGGTTCCGGCACCATAAGGGTGTCAAGCGCCTGTCCTACCGGTCGCACCTGTTCCGGTACGAAGAGGCACAGGCCGGCCGCCAGTGTGAATTCTCACAGTGCGGGATAGAAATGATGGGCGCCGCCGGAGCCGAGGCGGACGCCGAAGTCATCGCCCTGGCCGTGCAGACCTTGCTCGACGCGGGCCTGCGGGACTTTACCATCAGCCTGGGGCAGATGGAGTTCATCCACGGCCTGCTCGAAGCGGCGGCTCTGTCCGACGGGGAAGCGCGGGCTGTCAAACAGTGCCTGGCAAAGCGCGACGTCGTCGGCCTGGGGAAAGTCGTGGACGCCGCCGGCGTTCCGACGCAGCTGGCAGCGGTCTTCAAGGACCTGCTCTACCTCCATGGCGGCGTGGACCTGCTGCAGGAATTGCAGGACCGTGTTCTCAGCCGCCGCTGCTGGGATGCCTTGGAAAACCTGCGCCGCATTTACCATCTGTGCGATGCCTACGGCGTGGCGTCGTATCTGAGTTTCGATCTGGGCCTGACGCGCAGCCTGGACTATTATACGGGCATGCTGTTTGAAGGCTATGCCGCCGGCATGGGCTATTCCATCATCGGCGGCGGCCGGTACGACAAGCTCATGCAGCAGTTCGGCACGCCGTGTCCGGCCACGGGGTTCGCCGTGGGCATGGAGCGGCTGGTCCTGACGCTGCAGCGGCAGCAGGGCCTGGAACAGGCCGACCTGCCCGTGCCGCCGTCCTTGTTCCTGGCGTACGCGCCGGAGCAGACGGAAGCAGCCATCCGCCTGGCAGGGGAACTGCGCCGCCAGGGACAGCGCGTGAAACTGGCAACGTGGCCCATGACGGAAGAAGAAGCGGCAGCCCAGGCGAAGGCCAACCAATGCGGAGATTTCCGCTACGTGAAGGAGTAAGCTCATGAACGACTACATTACCATTGCTCTGCCCAAAGGGAAATTGTTCCAGCGGAGCGTGGACCTGCTGGCCCAGGTCGGCTGGGACGCCGAGGGCGTGACGGAAGATTCGCGCAAACTCGTCCTGGCCAACGAAGAAAAGAAAATCCGCTTTATCATCACCAAAACCGTCGATCTGCCGACCTACGTGGAATACGGGGCGGCGGACATCGGCATTATCGGAAAAGATGTCCTCCTCGAAGAGGGCAAAGATGTCTACGAGCTGCTGGACCTGGGGTACGGGAAATGTCACCTCATGATGGCGGTTCCCGAAGCGAAGGTCCGGCCCGATATGGAAGATTACGCCCACCAGCGCGTGGCGACCAAGTATCCGCGCTGTGCGAAACGCTTTTTTGATTCCCAGGGCATTCAGATGGACATCGTCAAACTGAACGGTTCCATCGAGCTGGGGCCCCTGATCGGACTGGCGGAATGCATCGTCGACATCGTGGAAACGGGAACGACCATCCGGGAGAACAAGCTGTGCGAGGTGGCGTCTATTTTTACGTCCACGGCGCGGCTGATCGCCAATCCCGTCAGCTTTACCTTGAAATTCGACCGGCTGCACGGTCTCGTACAGGATCTGCAGCAGGTGCTGGAGGCAGAAAAATGAAAATTACCGACGCAAGAAACATGAGTGCCGCCGACATTGCGGCCCTCCTGAAGAAAACAGCTTTTGACGAACAAGTACTGGCACCGCGCGTCCAGGCGGCCTGCGATGCCATGTGGGGCGAACACCTGACGGCGGCGCAGATTGTGGACCGCATTGTCCGGGCCGTCCGCTACGGCGGCGACGAACAGCTCCTGCACTTTACCAATACCATCGACCATGCGGGTCTGACGGCAGCCACCCTGCGCGTCACGGACAAAGAGTTCGACGAAGCGCGGACCCTGGTGGACCCCGCCGTGGTCGACTCCCTGACGCGGGCCATTGCCAACGTACGGAGCTTCCATGAGGAGCAGATGCCCAAGTCGTGGTTCACCAACCGGGCCCACGGCAGCATCCTGGGGCAGAAGATCACCCCGGTGGACAGCGTCGGCATCTACGTGCCCGGCGGCACGGCGGCCTATCCGTCCTCGGTTATTATGAACGCCGTCCCGGCCAAGGTAGCCGGTGTACCGCACATCGTCATGGCGGCGCCTCCCGGCAAAGACGGAAAGCTGAATCCCTACGTCCTCGTGACGGCGGAAAAGATCGGCATCCGGGAAATCTACAAGATGGGCGGCGCCCAGGCCATTGCCGCCATGGCATTCGGCACGGAAACGGTGCCCAAAGTCAACAAGATCACCGGCCCGGGGAACATTTTCGTGACCCTGGCGAAAAAGGCCGTCTACGGCCATGTGGACATCGATATGCTGGCCGGCCCGTCGGAAATCCTCATTGTGGCGGATGAAACGGCCAATCCGGTCTACCTGGCGGCCGATCTGCTGAGCCAGGCGGAACACGATCCCCTGGCTTCGGCCATCCTCATTACGGACAGCGAGCGCGTCGCCCGCGCCGTGTCCACGGAAGTGGAATCCCAGCTGAAGGAACTGCCCCGCGAGGAAATCGCGGCAGCGTCCCTGAAGAACATGGGCAAGATTATCCTGGCAAAGGATATGGACACGGTGGTGGCCATGGCCAACCTGAGCGCGCCGGAACATCTGGAAATCATGACGAAGGACCCGTTCCGTCTCCTGCCGCTCCTCCGCAATTGCGGAGCCCTGTTCCTGGGCCCGGACTCGCCGGAACCGCTGGGCGATTATTTCGCCGGCCCGAACCACGTCCTGCCTACGGGCGGCACGGCCCGGTTCTACAGCGTCCTGAACGTGGAAACCTTCCTGAAGAAGACGAGCATTATTTCCTATACACACAAGGCCCTGATGGAAGCGGCGGACGATGTCATCGCCATGGCCGAGGCCGAAGGCCTGCGGGCCCACGCCAACGCCATCCGCAAGCGCAAAGAAGCAGATCGTAAAAAGTAAGCGGCGGCACGGCGTGCCGTGCGTGCCCCATTCAGTGTCAGGAAAGGAAACGAAGATGGCTGATTTCAGTGTCCGCCAGAGTCTGGCGGATTTAGAAGAATACGAAGTGGAAACCATTGACGCGGACATTATCGTCAATGCCAACGAATCCAATTATCCCCTGCCTGCCGTCGTGCAGCAGGACATCGCCGCACGCATGCGGGACTTTGCCTACAACCGCTACCCGCCCATGAAGTGCGAGAACCTGTGCGCCCTCCTGGCGGAACAGCTCGGCGTCGACACGGACAAGGTGCGTGTCGGCAACGGATCCAGCGAACTGCTGCAGATGGCCTGTTACGCCTTCGGCGGCGCCGGCAGGAAAATCGCCGTGCCCTATCCGTCGTTCTCCATGTACGGCGTGTATGCCCAGATGTCCGACAGCGAAGTGTTGCGCTACCCACTGACCGTGGACGGGTACCTGGACGCCGACGCGGTACTGCAGTTCTGCCGGGAACAGCAGCCGGACCTGCTGATCATCAACAATCCGAACAATCCGACAGGCAACTACAATCCCCTGCCGGTGGTGGAAGCCATTATCGCCGGCGCCGGCTGTCCGGTTATCGTCGACGAGGCCTACATGGAATTTGCCAGGGGCGAAGGCGTGGATCCCCGGGACCTGCGGCCCCTGGACCAGCTGAAACTCGTGGCTGGTTCCGCCCTGGCCCTGCTCTACAAGTACAGCAATTTCCTGGTCTACAAGACCTTTTCCAAGGCATACTGCATGGCCGGCATGCGCGTGGGTTACGCCGTGGGCAGCAGCCTCATGACGAAGATCCTGGGCAAGACGCTGCTGCCGTACCACGTCAACTCGTACTCCCTGTTGTGCGCCATGGCCTGCCTGTCTCACCGGGACGCTTTTACGGCGCAGATCGAGGAAACGCGCAGCCAGCGGGATCTGATGGCGCAGAACCTGCAGGACATGGGCATGCAGGTGTGGCCGTCGCAGTCGAACTTCCTCTGCTACCGTCCCGTAGGGCGGCTGCAGGAACTGCTGGCCCGTGCCTACGATAAAAAATACGGCCCGAACAACCTGAGCCAGCCGTCCAAGGCCGGCAAGTACCTGTTCAAAGCCATGCTGGAAGAAAAGATTCTGCTCCGTGACTTTACGGAACATCCGGCCCTGCAGGGATGTATCCGGCAGTCCGTCGGACTGCCCGCCGAGAATTCCGTCATCCTGGCCAAATTGCGGACCTTGTGCCGCAACATCGTAGGAAGCGAGGAGATCTGACATGACGACAAAACGGAAAACTGCGCAGCGGTGTGCCACGGTGGAACGGAAGACCCTGGAGACGCAGGTCTCCCTGTCCCTCTGCCTGGACGGCGAAGGAAAGGCCGACATCCGGACGGGCATCGGGTTCCTGGACCACATGCTGACCCTGCTGGCGAAGCATGCGTTCCTGGATCTGACCGTGCATGCCCGGGGGGACCTGGACGTGGACAGCCACCACACGGTTGAGGACATCGGCATCGTCCTGGGCGACGCCCTGGCGCAGGCCCTGGGGACGAAAGAAGGCATCCACCGGTACGGGAACTGTTTCCTGCCCATGGATGAAACGCTGGCCCAGGTCTGCCTGGACTGCTCCGGCCGGCCGTTTCTCGTCTTTGACGCCGATATCCCGAAGGTGCGTCTCGGCACGTTCGATGCGGAAATGGTGGAGGAGTTTTTCCGTGCCGTCGCCGTGCACAGCGGCCTGACCCTGCACATCCGCATCCTGTACGGGAGCAACGTGCATCACCAGATTGAAGCCATTTTCAAAGCCTTTGCCCGCGCCCTGGCCGAAGCCGTGGCGCCGGATCCCCGTGTGCACGGGGTGATGAGCAGCAAAGGAACGTTGTAAATTCTGGAGGGAAGGGAAGCCGGAATCCCGTGGCAGGATTCCGGCCCCTGCTGTCGAAGGAATGGGAAAGGGGGAGCTATGGCTGCCAACCAGGTATATATCGTCGACTATGGCATGGGAAATCTCCACAGCGCCCGCAAGGCCATTGCGGCCGTGGGAGGAGACCCCGTCGTGACGAACGACGCTGCGCTCCTGGCCGGGGCGGAAAAGATGATCCTGCCCGGCGTGGGGGCGTTCGGCGATTCCATGAAAAATCTCCAGGCGTCGGGCCTCGTGCCGGTCCTGCGGGAGCATGTCCGGCAGGGGAAACCCTTCCTGGGCATCTGCCTGGGCATGCAGGTCCTGTTCGAGGAAAGCGAAGAAGCACCCGGCGTGCCCGGCCTGGGCATCCTGAAAGGTCGCGTCATCCGGATTCCGACTTCGTACAAGATTCCCCACATGGGATGGAACAATCTGACCCTCCGGACGCCGTGCCCCTTGTTGACGGGCGCCGAAGGACAGTACGTCTATTTTGTCCACAGCTATTGCTGCGAGCCTGCCGACCGGTCCATTGTCACGGCCGTGGCGGACTACGGTTGGCCCGTCGTGGCTGCCGTCCAGCAAGGCAATGTTCTGGGCTTCCAGTTTCATCCGGAAAAGTCCGGCGCAGTTGGCATGGCCATGCTGCGGCGTTTCGTGGAACTCGACCCGGATTCCCTGAAAGGAGGACGGCCATGATCCTGTTTCCGGCCATCGACTTGCGGGGCGGCAAATGCGTGCGCCTCACGGAAGGGCGGTTCGACCGCGAGACGGTCTACGCCGACGACCCGGCAGAAGTAGCGGACCGCTTCCGCGCCGCCGGGGCCGCCTGGCTTCATGTGGTCGACCTGGACGGCGCCCTGGCCGGCGAAAGCCGCAACCGCGACGTCATCCGCCGCATCCTGGCCCATGCGGGATCCATGTCGGTGGAAGTGGGCGGCGGCGTGCGGAACATGGAGACGGCGGCAGCCCTGCTGGACATGGGCGTGTCCCGTGTCATCCTGGGCAGCCTGGCCGCCCGGGATCCGGAAGCCACGAAGGCCATTGCCCGCGCGTTTCCCGGACAGGTCGTGGCGGGCATCGACGCCAAACACGGCGAGGTGGCCGTCGAGGGCTGGGGCGTGAGTGGCGGCATCAACTACCTGGAACTGGGCAAAGCCATGGCCGATATTGGCATTGCCCACTTGATCTTTACGGACATCAGCCGTGACGGGAAGCTGGAAGGGTTGAACGTGGAAGCCACGGCAGCCCTGGCCCGCGCGTCCGGCGTCGGCGTCATTGCCTCCGGCGGCGTGGCCAGTCTGGCGGATATCCGGGCTGCCAAAGCCCGCGAACAGGACGGCATCGAAGGCGTCATCATCGGCAAAGCCCTGTACACGGGCCGCGTCGATTTGAAGGAAGCCCTGGCAGTGGCGGCAGAAAGGAGTACTCCATGCTGACAAAACGCATTATTCCCTGCCTGGATGTGCGGGGCGGACGGGTCGTCAAGGGAACCCATTTCGTGGAACTCCGCGACGCCGGCGACCCCGTGGAACTGGCGTCGTACTATGACCGTGAAGGGGCAGACGAACTGGTTTTCCTCGATATCACGGCCAGCGTGGAACAGCGCCGGTCCCTGATCGATGTCATCGACCGCACGGCCAGCCGCGTGTTTATGCCTCTGACGGTAGGCGGCGGCATTGCATCCGTCGAAGACATGCGCCGCTGCCTGCAGGCCGGTGCGGACAAAACATCCCTCAATACGGCGGCGGTCCAGAACCCGGACCTGCTCACGCAAGGCGCCGAGCTCTTCGGCCGCCAGTGCATGGTCCTGGCCGTCGACGCCAAGCGGACCGGCCCGGACAAGTGGGAAGTCTATACCCACGGCGGCCGCACTCCGACGGGCCTGGACTGCCTGGAATGGGTGCGGAAGGCTGTTTCCCTGGGTGCCGGGGAGATTCTGCTGACCAGCATGGACGCCGACGGCACGAAAGACGGCTACGACATCGCACTGACGCGGGCCGTGGCCGAAGCAGTCCCGGTTCCGGTCATCGCCTCGGGCGGCGCCGGCCGGCTGGAACATTTCTACGATGTATTGACACAGGGGAAGGCAGACGCGGTGCTGGCCGCCTCCGTGTTCCATTATAAAGAGTTCACGATCCGCCAGGTCAAAGAGTACCTGCGCAGCCGTGGTGTGGAAGTGAGGTTATAGCAATGAAACTCGATGTATCCCAGTTGAAATTTGATGCGCATGGCCTGATTCCGGCCATCGTGCAGGATGTGTACAGTGACGAAGTCCTTATGCTCGCCTACATGAACGGCGAGTCCCTGGCCAAGACGGTGGAGACCGGCTATACGTGGTTCTGGTCCCGGAGCCGCCAGGAATTGTGGAATAAAGGGGCCACGAGCGGCCATTACCAGAAAGTGGCGTCCATTACGTACGATTGTGACGGCGACGCCCTGCTCGTCAAGGTCGACCAGACAGGTCCTGCGTGCCATACGGGCCACCGCTCCTGCTTCTACCAGCCTCTGTGGAACGAAGGGGAAGGGAAGAACCTGCCCGTACCGGAACCGGAAGGCCTGTACAGCGTCCTGACCGAGCTGTACAACGTCATCCTGTACAAGCGCGCCCACGGCGGCGACAAGTCCTATACGAAATACCTCTTCAACAGCGGCCAGGACAAGATCCTCAAGAAGGTCGGCGAAGAATCGGCCGAAACGATCATCGCGTCCAAGAACAACAGCAAGCGGGAAGTCATTTATGAGATGAGCGACCTGTGGTACCACTGCATGGTCCTTCTCGCCTGGCACGGCATTACGCCGGCTGAACTGCTCGCCGAACTGAGCAGCCGGCGCCGCAAGGAAAACAACAGCAAATACTGAGCAGGAGCACGTTCATGACGAAAGAAAAACCTGTGTGGATTATCGGACACCGGAACCCCGATACGGATTCCGTGTGTTCCGCCATCGCCTACGCCTATTTGAAACGCCAGACCGGGCTCTACGCCGAGCCGGCCCGGGCGGGAAAATTGAACCCGGAGACGCGCTACATCCTGGACCGCTTCGGGTTTGCCGAACCGCGCCTTATCAACTATTTCTATCCCACCCTGGAGGACATCGACCTGTATCAGGCCCCGACGGTCACGCCGGACGAGACCCTGCACGAAGTAGGCCGCCTGTTCGTGGAAAACCCGCGCCTCAAGTCCGTGCCGGTGCTCGGGGACGACGGCAGCGTTGTGGGCATCATCACCGTCGGCGACCTGGCCAAACGGTATTACCAGGACGATTCCATCAAAGAGCTGGAAAACGGGGAAACGGGCTTTGACCAGATTATCCGCACGCTCGAAGGGACGCTGGTCACGGGGGATGCCACGGGCCGTTTCTACGGCAAGGTTAAGATCGGGGCGTCCGAAGCGGAAACCCTGGCATCGGACGTGGAACCGGGCGACCTGGTCATTCTCGGCGACCGGGAGGACGTACAGCTCCGCCTTCTTTCCCTGGGCCGGATCTGCCTCGTCCTGACGCGCAACACGCCCGTGTCCGACGCAGTCCGCCAGGCTGCCGAAGCGAACGGAAGCCTGATTATCACGACGCCGTACAATACGTACACGACGGCACGCATGATCAACCAGAGCATTTCCGTGCGGTTCCTCATGACGAAAGACGTCGTCACGTTCAACACGACGGATTTGCTGCAGGATGTGAAGGACAAAATCGTCCGCGCCAAGTACGTCAGCTATCCTGTTCTGTATAAAGGAAAGTACTGCGGCGTCATCGACCGCGGCATGATGCTGGAGCCACAGCGGCAGCGCGTCATCCTCGTGGACCATAACGAACGGTCCCAGGCCGTCGAAGGCGTCGAAGAGACGCAGATCCTGGAAATCCTGGACCATCACCGGCTCGGCGGGCTGACGACAGGCGCGCCCATCTACATCCGCCAGGAACCGGTGGGCTCCTGCGCCACCATCGTGGCCAATCAGTTTACGGCCCTCCACGTGCCGATTCCGAAGCCTCTCGCGGCCATCCTCTTTTGCGCCGTCGTGTCGGATACGCTCTATTTCCGTTCGCCGACGACGACGCCGGTGGACCGCGCCACGGCAGACCGCCTGGCCGCCGCGGCGGGTATCGGCGACCCCGAAGCCCTGGCGATGGAGGTACTCCGCGCGGGCAGTGTCCTGAACCGCCTTTCCCCGGCGGCCCTGATCCGCAACGACGTCAAGGAATTCGACTTCGGCGGTTTGCGCGTCACGGTCAGCCAGATCAACATCATGGACCGCGGGCAGGCCAGGGCTCGGCTGCCCCAGCTGCAGCAGGCCCTGGACGAGTTCCGCGCCAAAGAGGGGTATGGGCTGTGCCTCTTTATGCTCACGGACGTCCTCGGCGAAAGCACGGACCTGCTGGAATCGGGCAGCAAAGATTCGCTGCTGGACCGCGTCTTCGGCGAGCGCCAGCCCGGGGGCTATTATTTCCTGCCCGGCGTCCTGAGCCGCAAAAAGCAAATCATTCCGCCCCTGACGGAAGCCATCAAACAGGAAAACAACTGAATCGATTCCGGCGGGATGTCCCGGTCCGCCCTGCGGCAATGTCCGCCGGGGGTGCTGTCCCGCCGTCGGCCTGCCCTTGCGGGGGCAGGCTTTTTTTGCTTGACACAGGTACCCCATGGGGGTATAATGCAAGCGAAAGGACAAGTACCCCGTGGGGGTATGAAAAAGGAACCATAGGAAAGGGCACATGGGAAAGAAACCAAAGGAGGGAACCGCCATGGCGGACAAAGCAAAAGAAACGGCCGCGGCAGCGGCGGAGCCGGCGTGCTCCATGCATCACAGCGGCGGCAGTAAAGGCACGTGCCAGCACTGCCTGAAACATAAACACCGCGACAAGGACGGCGCCGCGTACAAACGCATGATGACCCGCCTGAAACGCATCGAGGGACAGGTACGGGGCATTGAAAAGATGGTCGAGGATGACCGCTACTGCATCGACATCCTGACCCAGGTCACGGCCATCCAAAGCGCCCTGACGGCCTTCAACAAGGAACTGCTGGCCGACCATATCCATACGTGCGTCGTCGACGACGTGCGGGCCGGCAAGGAGGAGGCCCTGGACGAACTGGTCACGACCTTGCAGAAGTTGGTCAAGTAACAAGGACAGCCGGCGCAGGCCGGAGGAGTGGTGGGAGATTTATGAAGAAAGAAAAATACATCGTCACAGGCATGTCCTGCAGCGCCTGCTCGAGCCGCGTCGAAAAAGCCGTCCGCCACTTGGACGGCATGGACAAGGCCAGCGTCAACCTGTTGACGAATTCCATGCAGGTGGAATACGACGAAACGAAGCTGGACGAAGGCCAAATCGTCCAGGCTGTTGTCAACGCCGGGTACGGGGCGAGCCTCCTTGAAGGTTTCGGCGCCAACGCCCGTGCGGCGGGAACGCCGGCAGGCTCCCCGGCGGGGGAACCGGGTATCAGCCCTGCCGTCCAGGCCGCCCGGGACGCGATCCGTGAAATGCGCGCCCGCCTGCTGGGGTCCCTGGTCTTTTTGGTCCCGACCCTGATTCTGTCCATGACGCCCATGTTCGCCCATATGGCGGGCGTGGCCGTCCCGGATTTTTTGCAGCGCTATTTCTACGGCCCCGAAAACGCGGTCCTGCTGGCCTTTACGGAACTGCTCCTCGTATTTCCCATCTTGCTGATTAACAGGCACTTCTTTACGAGCGGCTTCCGGAGCCTGTGGATGCGGGCCCCCAACATGGACACCCTCGTCGCCGTCGGCAGCGGCGCCGCCCTGGTCTACGGCATTTTCGCCATCTACCGCATCGGCTGGGGCTACGGCCACGGCGACCTGGCCCTGGTGGATATGTACCGGCACAACCTGTACTTTGAGTCGGCGGGCATGATTGTCACCCTCATTACCTTCGGCAAATGGCTGGAAGCGCGCTCCAAGGGCCGCACGTCGTCGGCCATCGAAAAGCTCATGGACCTGGCGCCGAAACAGGCCACGGTCCTCCGCGACGGCCGCGAAGTCAAGATCCGGGCGGAAGAACTCGTCCCGGGCGACGAAGTGGTCGTCCGCCCCGGCGAGAGCATTCCCGCCGACGGCGTCATCACGAGCGGCACGACGAGCATCGACGAAGCCGTCCTTACGGGCGAAAGCATCCCCGTGGAAAAACAGGCCGGCGACAAAGTCATCAGCGCCACCTTGAACAAGACGGGCTACATCCACTTTACGGCCCAGCGGGTGGGCGAGGACAGCACGATCAACCAGATCATCCGCCTTGTGGACGAAGCGTCATCGAGCAAGGCCCCCATCGCCCGTATGGCCGACAAGATTTCGGGGATCTTTGTGCCTGTGGTCATGGCCGTGGCCCTGGTAATCACCATCTTCTGGCTCCTCATGGGGGCCGGCTTTGAATTCGCTTTCTCGACGGGCATCAGCATCCTCGTCATCAGCTGCCCCTGTGCCCTCGGCCTGGCCACGCCCGTCGCCATCATGGTCGGCACGGGGAAAGGGGCGGAAAACGGCATCCTGATCAAGTCCGGCGAAGCCCTGGAAACGGCCCATCACGTCGATACGGTCGTCCTGGACAAGACAGGCACCATTACGGAAGGCAAGCCCCGCGTGACCGACATGGTCCTGGCCGGCGAAGGCGGCGAGGGCAGTCCGGCCTGGAAGTCCCTGTGGGAAGCCGCCGCCGGATTGGAGCAGGGCAGCAGCCATCCCCTGGCCGGCGCCGTCCTGTCCTACGCCAGGGAACACGGCGTCACTCCCCTGGCCATGAATCATTTCGAAACCCTTTTCGGCAAAGGGGTCCGCGCCACTGCCGGGGGACATACCTATTACGGCGGCAACGGGAAACTCATGGGCGAGGCCGGGGTCGACATTTCAGCCTGCGAAGACTGGCTCCAGCGCCTGGCCGACGACGGCAAGACGCCGTTGCTCTTCGCCCGCGACCGGGAACTGCTGGGCCTCGTGGCCGCGGCGGATGTAGAGAAACCGACGAGCCGCAAAGCCATCGAAGCATTCGCCAGGATGGGCATCCAGGTCATTATGCTTACGGGCGATAACCCGCGGACGGCCGAAGCCATCCGCCGCCGCATGGACATTCCCGAAGTCATCGCCGGCGTCCTGCCCGAAGGGAAGGAACAAGTCGTGTCGCGCCTGCAGGCCGAAGGCCATAAGGTGGCCATGGTCGGCGACGGCATCAACGACGCCCCCGCCCTGGCCCGGGCCGACGTAGGCATCGCCATCGGCGCCGGCACGGACGTGGCCATCGACAGCGCCGACGTGGTCCTCATGAAGAGCGACCTGCTCGACGCCGTCGACGCGGTACGCCTCTCCAGGGCGGTCCTCCGCAAAATCAAGGAAGGCTTGTTCTGGGCCTTCTTCTACAACGTCATCTGCATTCCCGTGGCAGCCGGGGCCCTCATGCCCTGGGGAATCCACCTGAACCCCATGTTCGGCGCCCTGGCGATGAGCCTGAGCTCCGTCACGGTCGTCACCAACGCCCTGCGTCTGAAGGGTTTCCGCCCCAGTGGCCGGGACATCCTGGCGGGGGACGCCCCCGTGGCCGGCGTGCAGATCGAACACTTTGTCAACCCGCGGTCCGCGGCAGCAGGCGCTGCCCGTTCCGTTGAACCCGACGCCCCCGCGGCGCCTGCCAAGAACCATACAGCGAAAGGAGCAACTACCATGGAAAAAGTATTAAAAGTCGAGGGCATGATGTGCCCGATGTGCCAGAAACACGTTACGGAAGCCCTGTCCAGGATGGACGGCGTGACGGGCGTGGAAGTCAGCCTGGAGAACAAGACGGCGACCGTACAGGAAAGCCGCGACATCCCTGTGGACGAATTCGCGAAGGTCATTGCCGACGCGGGCTACGAACTAGTCCGATAAAAGAGGCGGGAACAGGTCCGGGGGAAAGTCCGCCGGGCCTGTTTGCTGTCTGCCGTCCTTTCTTGTCAATCCTTCCTAAAAAAGCTATAATTCATCAGTAGGGAAGAAAGTCTCTGGAACGGTTGCAAAGGAGGAGACGGAGATGAAGATTGCCTTTTTTGATTCCGGCATTGGCGGCCTGACGGTCCTGCACCAGGCCATGAAGCTGCTGCCGGGCGAACAGTTCGTGTTCCTGGCCGATGAGGATCACGTGCCGTACGGCGTGAAACCGCGGGAAGAAGTGCTGGGTTATGTGCTGGATGTCGCGGATTTCCTGGTGAAGAAAAACGTCAAAGCCATCGTCATCGCCTGCAACACGGCGACGAGCGTGGGCCTTGAAGAACTGCGCCGCCGTCACAGCGTGCCGATCTTCGGCATGGAACCGGCTGTCGCCAAGGCCCTGGACCGGGATCCGGACCACCGGGTGCTCGTCATCGCCACGAACATTACGTGCAAAGGGAAGATGCTGCAGGACCAGATTGCCCGCGTCGACAAAAAAGGCCTCGTGGACACGCTGCCCATGCCGAAGCTGGTGGAATTCGCCGAAGCCATGAACTTCAATGGCCCCGAAGTGAAAGCCTACCTGGAAAAGCAGTTCGCGCCGTATGACTTGAGCCAATACAGCACCCTGGTGCTGGGCTGCACGCATTTCAACTACTTTAAGGATACCCTGCGCGAAGTCCTGCCCGCCAACGTGTGCATGACCGACGCCTGCGACATCGTGCTCGGCCACCTGATCCACACGCTGGACGAGAAGGGCCTGCGGGAGCAGCTTCCCAACGCGGAGCCGGAATACTACTACACGGACCGCCTCGTCACGGATCCGAAGGAACTGGCCCGCCTGCAGGCCTACCTGGACCGCCTGGAACAGGTCGACAAAATAAAATAAAAATTCCTGTTGACGGAATCGACTTTTTTCTGTACAATAGACATGTCGTGAAGAGCGATACATAACTGAATCGGGGGCATAGCTCAGCTGGGAGAGCGCTTGAATGGCATTCAAGAGGTCAGGAGTTCGATCCTCCTTGTCTCCACCATCGATAACACAATTCCCGTGTGGTTCCGCCACACGGGAATTTTTTTGTGCCGCTTTAAAAATTTTTTCAGGACGGCACGGAATCTGTCTATCGGTCTTGTTACAATGACCATGGTGTTGTTGGTGTTCACCACAGTAGTCATGGTAGTTTCCTTTCTGCCCTTGGCGCCGGCCTACAGCCGGCGCCCTTTTTGTTTTGAATGATTGTGGGTTTCCCGTCGATTTTACTACTGGCAGGGAAAATTTTGGTATAATAAAAGACAGAACATACTGAAGGAGGACGAGGGGATTGCCGTTAGAAGAAAAGAAAGCCATAGTAGTACTGCAGACGGATCAGGCCCAGGACGTTCCCCTGATCAAATCCAAGGAACGGGTGCAGAAGCATGGAGAGGTCTTTACCCCGGACTGGATGGTGAAGAAGATGCTTTCCTATCCAGAAATCCAGGAGAAGCTCCAGGATATGCACGCCACCTTTTTGGAACCCAGTGCCGGGGAGGGGGCTTTCCTGACAGAGATCCTCCGGCAGAAACTGGCCTATGTGAACCGGAACCCGGCTTCCCGGGGCGGGCATTGGCAATACAACACCCTGTGGGCTCTGATGAGCATTTACGGGATCGAATTCCTGGAAGACAACCTGAAAATCGCCCGGGCCAATATGCTCCAGGTGTTCAGGGAGAACTACCGGGAAAAGACGGGACGGGAACTGGCGGAGGATTCGGACCTGTACCGCTCGGCCCGGACCATCATCCAGTGGAACATCGTCCAGGGCAACACCCTGACCCATAAAAAAAGCGACGGCAGCTGGATCATGCTGAACCAGTGGATCCAGGGAGGCCCCAAACACCGGCGCAGCGTGATCCGCCGGCCTTTCTCCTTCGATTCCCTGTTCCCGTCGGAAGAGGATACCATGGGGGACTTGTTTGGGGAACAGGAAATCAGCAATGAACCGAAAGAATTTCGAATCCGGACCATCTTACGGATGTGGGAAGAAGAGGAATAAAAATGGAAGAAAACAAGAAATTCAAGTTTGATGTGATCATCGGGAATCCGCCGTATCAGGAAGATACAGATTCAGAGAGTACTAGAATGCCTCCAATCTATGATAAATTCATGGATGCATCTTTTGGTATTGCTGAAAAAACTGAATTTATTCATCCTGCAAGATTTCTTTTTAATGCAGGTTATACACCAAAGAATTGGAATGAAAAAATGCTGAATGATAAGCATTTCAAAGTTTTGATGTATGAGCCAGATAGTAATAAAGTATTCCCTAATTTGTCTACACCAGTAAAAGGTGGTATAGCTATTACTTATTATGATAACCAGGCTAATTTTGCTCCTATTAAGATTTTTACAAAGTTTACTGAACTTAATTCTATTTTGAATAAAGTGCAAAAATCGAATCCTCAATCACTCGAAGATATCATATCATCACCATTAAGCTTTAAAGTTTCTGAATTAATGATAAAAGAAAATCCTGATTTAGTACCCAGATTGCGAAGCAGTGCATTTACAAAACTTGCCCGCATTTTTTATCAAAAAGTTCCGGATGATGGTAAACAATACATTGGAATTATTGGACTTGATGAGAACAAAAAGCGGGTTAAACGTTACATACAAAAAGATTACATTGAAGAATCGAAAGGCCTTTTAAATAAATATGTAGTATTAATGGCTAAAGCTAATGGCTCAGGTAATTTTGGAGAAACATTGTCTGAAGCAACGATTGCAGAGCCTGGAGTAGGTTATCTTCAAACCTTCATTGGTATAGGAAAATTTGATAATATTATTGAAGCACAGAATCTAGAAAAATATATAAAAACAAAATTTTTGAGAGCGATGCTAGGAATTCTAAAAACGACCCAAGATTGTCCTGGTCCTAAATGGCATTATGTCCCTCTTCAAGACTTCACTTCCCACTCCGACATCGACTGGTCCCAATCCATTCCGGACATCGACAAGCAGCTGTACAAAAAGTATGGCCTGTCCCAGGATGAGATTGATTTCATTGAATCCCATGTAAAGGAGATGGCGTAAATGGCAGGGGTACAGGTAAAAAGCTATGCATCCGTGGTTCCCATGATTTACGCCTATACCACTCCGGGAGTGCCGGCTCATGATGGCTGGACGAAAATCGGCTATACTGAGCGGGATGTGGACAGGCGGATTCGGGAACAGACCCACACGGCCAACATTGCCTACCAGTTGGAATGGAAAAAGGAAGCCCGGTACACGGACGGCAGTGAGGGGTATTTCGATGACCATGATTTTCACAGTTTCCTGACCCAGCATGGGGTGGAACGGGAAAAAGGGACGGAATGGTTCCGCATCGATCCCAAAAAAGCCCGGCAGTATTTCTACCAGTTTGCCGGGAAGGATTTGGATGATGGTTATGTCAACGTTCCCCAGGGCAGCACCTATATACTGCGAAAGGAACAGCAGGAAGCGGTGGCCCAGACCCTGGCCTATTACCAGGCCGGTACCTATCCCCGGGAATTCCTCTGGAACGCCAAACCCCGGTTCGGGAAGACCCTGACGGCCTATGACCTGGCCCGAAAAATGGGGGCCACTCGTGTGCTGATTGTCACCAACCGGCCCAGCATTGCCAATTCCTGGCTGGAAGACTTTAAAAAGTTTATTGGCTGGCAGACCGGATGGAAATTCATCAGTGAAAGCGATTCCTTAAAAGGGAAATCCGGATATCTCAGCAGGAAACAGTATCTGGAAGCACTGGCGAACACGATGAATGACGGAATCAAGGGTCAGGTTGCCTTTGAAAGTCTCCAGGGGCTGAAAGGGTCCATCTATTTTGGCGGACAGTATGACAAGCTGGACTGGATCACAAAACAGGAATGGGACCTGCTGATCATCGACGAAGCCCATGAAGGGGTGGATACCTACAAAACGGATGTGGCTTTTGACAAAATTCAAAGGAAATTTACCCTGCACCTTTCCGGAACGCCTTTCAAGGCGATTGCCAGTAACAAATTCCGGGCGGATCAGATTTTCAACTGGTCCTATGAAGATGAACAGGAAGCCAAGGCCAACTGGGACGAAAACACCCAAGGGAGCAATCCCTATGGGAAACTGCCCCGGCTGAATCTGTACACCTATCAGCTGTCCCATATGATCCAGGGCCAGATCCAGAAGGGCATGGACCTGTCGGAAGACGAGCATGCGGAATTCGCTTTTGATCTGAATGAATTTTTCCGGGCGGAAAACGAAAAGTTCGTCCACGAAAAAGAAGTGAAGAACTTCCTGAACATGCTGGCCCACAACGAAAAATATCCTTTTTCCACTCCGGAACTGCGCAAGGAACTGGCCCATACCTTTTGGCTGATGCACCGGGTGGAAAGCGTCAAGGCCATGGCCAAACTGCTGAAGAAGGACCCGGTATTTGAACATTACGAGGTGGTGGTGGCAGCCGGGGATGGAAAGCTTACGGCCGAGGAAGAAGAAGCGGAAGCCACCCAGGATAACGAAGCCAATAAGAAAAGTTATGACAAGGTCATGGAAGCCATCCGGGAAAACGACCGGACCATTACCCTGAGCGTGGGGCAGTTGACCACCGGGGTGACGGTGAAGCCCTGGACGGCGGTGCTGATGCTGAGCAACATGAAGAGCCCGGCGGAATACATGCAAGCGGCGTTCCGGGCCCAGAATCCCTATGAATTTACGGATCCCAAGACTAAAAAGCGCTGGCAGAAACAAAATGCCTATGTGTTCGATTTCGCTCCGGAACGGACCTTGATTATTTTTGATGAATTCGCCAATAATCTGAATAGTGGAACGGCAGGGGACCACGGAACCCGAGAAGAACGAGAACAGCACATCCGGCGCCTGCTGAATTTCTTCCCGGTCATCGGGGAAGACAGCGAAGGAAAGATGGAGGCCCTGGATGCGGGGCAGGTACTCACTATTCCCAAAACCATCAAAGCCCAGGAAGTGATTCACCGAGGCTTTATGAGCAATCTGTTGTTTGCGAATATCGGGGTGGTGTTTGGAGCGCCCAGTGCGGTAAAGGGAATTTTGGAAAAGTTACCCAAAGCCCAGGAACAGCCCAAAAAGAACAGTGCCACGTTGGACAATGCGGGAGACATTCATACGAATGAAAAGGGAGAAGTGGAAATTCCCAAGACTATTGTGGTCAACAAAACCAATGCTATCTTTGGCGTGAAAAAGTATCAAGATGTCAGGCGACCAGTAGAACAGGTTCTGCAGAAAACCGAAAAGAAAAAGGGCAGTCAGAATGTGGCGGAAGCGGTTACTCAGGCGGTGATGCAGAAGTTTAGGGAAGCAAGCGAAGAAAAAATCAAAGATGAGTACCATCTGACCAAGAGCCAGACGGAACGAGTCTTTAAACACAGTGAACAGCATATCCAGCGGGCTCTAAACAGGGTGGCGGATGACCATGAAACCAAGCAGAATGTGCTGAAAGCAGAGCATGAAAAGAAGATCCAGGCGGCATCGACGTTAGAAGAAAAACAGGAGCTGGAAGACAAACTCCAGGAGAATCTGGAAAAAGAGAAAGAGAACTTCCATCAGATTATCCAAAAGACGGTGCAGACGGCCCTGGAAGACAGCCAGCAGAAAATAGTGAAAGAGCTGGAAACCCGGCAGGAGCAAAAAAAGGCCAGTGCCATCGAAGAGGATGTGCGGGCCTATCTGCGGGGATTTTCCCGGACCATTCCCAGTTTCATCATGGCTTACAGCGAACAGGAAGGGACAGAAGGAGGCCGGAACCTGAAGCTGAGTAATTTTGACGACTATACGCCCGATGATGTATTCCAGGAAGTAACGGGGATTTCGGAAACTGAGTTCCGCTTTCTGCGGGATGGGGGCGATTATGAAGACCCGGATACAGGAGAAACCAAGCATTTTGAGGGCCATGTATTCGATGAAGTGGTGTTTGACGAATCCATCCAGGAATTCCTGAATCTGAAAGAGAAACTGAACAACTATTTTGCGGATACCAGTGACGAGGATATCTTCGACTACATCCCGCCTCAGAAAACCAACCAGATCTTTACTCCTAAAAATGTGGTGGTGAAGATGGTGGATGCCTTGGAACAGGAAAACCCTGGGATTTTTGACGATCCCAACCGGACCTTTGCGGATCTGTACATGAAATCCGGGCTGTATATTACGGAAATCGTGAAACGGTTGTTCCGCAGCCCGGCCTTGAAGCAGAAATTTCCGGATCAGCAGGCTCGGCTGAAACATATTCTGGAAAACCAGGTATTCGGCTTTGCTCCCAGCCAAATTATCTACGACATTGCCATTGCCTATATTTTCGGCTTTGACAAAAGCGCCAACGGAATTTCTCGCCGGAATTTCGTCATGGCAGATACTACTCCTTATGCCAAAGAAGGAAATCTGGAGGAGTTGATCCAGGAAAAGTTTGGAATAGAGGGTAACACAATCTGCAACCAATAAGGTAGCAGATGAATCCCGGTTGATGATATCGTAACAATTGCAGGTCTTCCGGACTGACAAGTAAGGAGGGATAGAAATGCGGATCCTGGTGAGTGCGTGCCTTTTGGGCATCCACTGCAAATACAGCGGCGGCGACAATGCCAACGCCAAGGTGCTGGCCTTGGCCGCCAATCCGGCGAACGAAGTCATCCCTGTCTGTCCGGAAGTGCTGGGCGGCCTGCCGACGCCGCGCCCGCCGGCGGAAATCCAGCCCGACGGACGGGTCATGACACAGGACGGGCACGATGTGACGGCAGCGTACCGGGCCGGCGCCGAACGGACCCTGGCCATTGCCCGGGAAATGCGGCCGGACCGGATCATCCTGCAATCCCGCAGCCCCAGCTGCGGCGTCCGGGAACGCTATGACGGCACCTTCTCCCGCGTGCGGGTGCCCGGGCAGGGCGTGACGGCGGCGCTGCTCGTGAAACATGGATTTTCCGTGGAAGATGTGGGGGACATCTGACCGCGAAAAGGAAGGAGGGGACGCCATGCGCCGCTGCAACTGGGTCAATCTCAACAATCCGCGGTATATCGCGTATCATGATGAGGAATGGGGCCGTCCCTGCCACGACGAACACGCCCTGTACGAATGGTTTATCCTGGAAACGTTCCAGGCGGGCCTGTCGTGGGAATTGATCCTGAACAAGCGGGAGCATTTCCGGCAGGCCTTTGACGGCTTCGACATCCGCAAGGTGGCGGCCTTTGACGCGGCGAAAATCGACGCGCTGATGCAGGACGCGGGGATTATCCGACAGCGCCGCAAACTGGAGGCGGCCGTGACAAACAGCCGCCATATCCTGGAATTGCAGCAGGAGTTCGGCAGCTTTGATGCCTACATCTGGGGCTTCACGGCGGGGAAATCCCTGACGGAACCCTATACGGAGCGCGTTTCGTCGCCTCTTTCGGACGCGGTGGCGAAAGACTTGAAGAAGCGGGGCTTCCGTTTCATCGGCAGCAAGACCATCTATTCCTTCCTGCAGGGAATCGGCGTACTGCAGGCCCATGGGCCGGAGTGCGACTGGAACGGCGCGGGGAATTCGAAAAATATTTTTGCGGCGGCCGCGAATCTGTCGCGCTCTTCCTTACAATAAAAGCAGGTACCTTGGAAAATGGTTTCGAAGGACATACGGCGTGAGGACAAAAGGAGGAATTCACATGGCCGGATATGACAAAATTTTTCTGTTTGGACGTCCCGGACCGGATGGGGTCACGGACATCACCATGGAATTGTGGAGGGGCGGCAGCGATCGGATGTGGCTGGAACCGGCAAGAGGGTTCAAAAGCAGGGAAATAAAAATAACTGTCCTGATTCCGAGAAGCCTGGACGAACAGGATATGTTGCTCGACGCGGCGATGGCTTTTTGCCCGCAGGCATTTGCGGAAATTCCGGAATACAGGGAAATGTATCAGAAGCTGGAACCGGGTCTCAGGTTGGATTTCCACAAGAACGGGAGGGTTCCGGAAGAGTGGGACACGATTCGGGAATTGGTTCGTCCCGTATTTGACAAGATGGTGATTTTCAGCGCCGAAATCAAACTTTGCCAAGGACAACCGGGCTGGTGGGGGTAACCCGTTCCACCACGGCGTCCGGCGCGTCGCTGATTTCCGCGTAGGCTGCCATCGGCAATCCGGACGGAACACCTTTCGCATCTCCCGGAAAAATTTAGGACCGGCTTTCAACCCGGTCCTTTTTTATGGTATAATTCGTGTTATCAATTTAAGGACGGGGTTCCCGGCGCGAAGGGCGCCGGCAAGCAGTGCGAAGGGGGATTCCAATGGCAGAACTCAATTTATTGCAGAAGAAGATTTTGGCCGATGGTGTCATCAAGAGCGGCGATGTGCTGAAGGTGGACAGTTTCCTGAACCACCAGATCGATGTGCCGTTCATCAGCGAGCTGGGCAAGCAGTTCAAGAAGCTTTTTGCCAACCGGCCCGTCAACAAGATCCTGACCATCGAGGCGTCGGGCATCGGCGTGGCCTGCCTGACGGCGGTGCATATGGGAGTGCCCGTGCTGTTCGCGAAAAAGTCCGCCGGCAGCAACATGGACGCCGACGTGTACGTCACGGAAATCAAGTCGTTTACGCATCACAACGTGAATCGCGTCATCGTGTCCAAAAAGTACCTGAACGCGGCGGATCACGTGCTCATCATCGATGACTTCCTGGCCAACGGCTGCGCGATCGAGGGCCTCATGGACCTGGCCGGGCAGGCAGGCGCCACGGTGGAGGGCGTAGGCATCTGCATCGAGAAAGGCTTCCAGGGCGGCGGCGATGCTCTGCGCCAGAAGGGAATCAACCTGAAAAGCCTGGCCATTATCGAAAAAATGGACGCCAAGACGGGAACCATCGTGTTCCGCTGATACCGGAGGAAATCATGACGGAAGAAAAACGCGTTACACCGGAACCGGCGGCACAGGCGGCCGGCCGGGATGCCATTTACGAGCTGGACGGCCGCATTTCCGTACAGAAGGCGGTTCCGTTCGGCCTGCAGCATGTCCTGGCCATGTTCGTGGCCAACATCGCGCCGATTTTGATTGTAGCCGGCGTGGCGCATTTGGGGACGGAAGAGACAGGCAGTCTCGTCCAGACGGCCATGATTATCGCCGGTATCGGGTCCCTGCTGCAGATGTTTCCCATCGGGCCCCTGGGCAGCCGGCTGCCGATCGTCATGGGCATCAGTTTCACTTTCGTGTCCACGTTCTGCGTCATCGGCGTCAAGTACGGGTACGGCGCCATCCTGGGCGCCGCCCTCGTCGGCGGCTGCCTGGAAGGGGTGCTGGGCCTGGGCGCGCGGTGGTGGCGCCGTTTTGTGCCGCCCATCGTGTCGGCCAGCGTCGTGACGGCCATCGGCTTCTCCCTGCTCGGCATCGGCGCCAATTCCTTCGGCGGCGGGTTCGGGAATCCCCACTTCGGCGAGGCGAAATACCTGATTGTCGGTACCATCGCCCTGGTGGCCTGCCTGGTGTTCCACATCCGCGCCCACGGGTTCTACAAACAGCTGTCGGTCCTCTTCGGCCTCGTCGTCGGGTACGTGGCGGCCTACTTTTTCGGCATGGTCGACCTGAGCAAAATCGGGTCCGCCGGCCTCTTCTCCCTGCCGCATTTCCTGCCGTACCCGATGGAGTTCCGGCCGGACGCCATCTTCTCCGTGTTTCTGATTTTCCTCGTGTCCGCCACAGAAACGCTGGGCGACACGTCGGCCCTGTCCGTCATGGGCATGGGACGCCTCGTGCGGGATAAGGAAGTGTCCGGCTCCATTGCCGTAGACGGGTTCATCAGCGCCTTGTCTTCCCTGTTCGGCTGCCTGCCCATCACCTCGTTCAGCCAGAACGTGGGACTCGTGGCCATGACGCACGTCGTCAACCGGAAGGCCATCGCGAGCGGCGCCGTCCTCATGATCCTGGCTGGCCTGATTCCCGCCCTGGGCGTCATTCTGGCCTCGCTGCCCGACGCGGTCCTCGGCGGCTGCACCCTCATGATGTTCGGCTCCATCGTCGTCAGCGGCGTCCGCATGCTCGGCGACTGCGGTTTTTCGTCCCGCAACATGAGTATCGCCGCCCTGTCCCTGTCCATCGGCATCGGTTTCACGCAGGCCCCGGCTATCTTCAAGATTTTCCCGACCCTGATTCAATCGGTCTTCGCGGAAAACTGCGTCGCCGTCGTCTTCCTGGTCGCCTTCCTCCTGAACCTGGTCTTCCCCAGCGAAGAGGCGCTGCAGCGCGATGAATGGGAGCGCGAAGCGAAACAGAAACAGGAACAGGCGCGTTGACGTCCGGCCTGCCGCTCCGATCCTGTCCGTGGCGTACGGCAACAGGCAGCCGGAATCGATCGGGTTCCTGCGCGTAAGAGGCATCGTTTTCACGGCCATCTCCTCCCCCTGGGGAAAGGAGATGGCTTTTTTGCTGGGAATTCACGGAAAACAGGATGATAAATCAGTACGAATGTTGCTGTTGCAGGACATAACTATACATATTAAATAAAATTAGAATATTTTATGTAACAGATTAGGGGAATGACACTATCTGTCACCAAAAAGAGTATAATAGGAATTGTAAAGAAGTTAGAAAACGAGAAAAAACAGAACAATTTTGCAAACTTTTTCTACAAATAGTTCTTCTTGATGGAAAGACGGATGCGGCGCTGGAAAGCGCCGGCCCCGTCGACCCAGTGGACCATATTTCCTGACAACGGACGCGCGGAGGTGTGCGGCGCTGCCAGGAGTGGGAAATAAAATTTTAGGAGGAATCCAAATGTCTCGCAAGAATAAGGCGCTGGAAGCAGTGGTGTTGGCAAGCCTGTTGGCGCTGCCGGTGATGGCAAGCGCGCAGTCCTGGTACGGCGTAGGGCCTGTCACGGTGGATGGGACAAAACTGGAACCGTCTGAACCGGTGGTTAAGTCAGATCCGACGGAGGCGTACCAGACCGGGAAAGCCGGAAGTGTTGTGGAAGTGGGCGATTTTGGCCTGGTCGGCTGGGGGGATGGCCGTTACTCTGTCGTGACGGTCCAGAAGCCTGCCAAAGTGGTTTTGGAGGGCAGGACCATCTCCACCAAAGCCTTATGGGCCGAAGGCGGCAGCCAGATCGTGGTCGGGGGCGCCGATACGGAGACCGTGACCATTGCCGGCGATGAAAATACGGTCGGGTTGAGCTCCATGCGGTTCAACGGGGAAGAGGAAGGCACCTCCATTACCGTTACTGCAAAGAACATCGATGTCAGTACAGCCGGTTCCGGCGATGGCGTGAGTGCCATCTGGGGCCAGAACGGCACCCAGTCCGAAACGGCGCCGGAGGGGGCTGCTTCCGTGACGCTGAAGGGCGACACCATCCATATCCAGTCTCCGGGAACGGCGATTGTGGCTTTTTCCAACAGCCAGATTAACATCAACGGGGATACGACGATCGATGCCGGAAAGTATGCCGTGGACACCCGCGGGCATGCCACGACGAACATCAATACGGACGGGGCCCATAAGACCGTCATCAAGGGGGATATCCTTTTTGAAACGCCGGCCACGACAGGGGATTCCAAGAACAGCGGCAACATCGTCGACGCCAATGTGAACCTGAATCTCACGGGCAGCGACTCGTCCTGGACGGGCAAGTCTTACCAGAAGGACGGGGAAACGGAAATTCCCACGTCGGAAAGCGGCAGCGATTTCTATGGCGACGTCACGGGCTTCAACCTGACCCTGAAGGATGGCGCGGCCTGGAAGGTTACGGGCGATTCCTTCGTCAACGGGATCCGTGGGCAAGACGGTGTCGTCGATCTCGGCGACGGGGCCAAGACGGTCATCGCTGGGAAAGTCGAGGGCGAGTCCCTGACGGTGAATACGGCTTCCCTGGACAACAAGCTGACCATGAAGCAGAAGGACGAAACCGCGAAAGTGACCGTCCATGGCACGGGCGCTTTGGCCGACGCCATCAAGAAGGACAGCGCCAATGCCCAGAAACTGGCCAATGTGGCAGCCCTGCAGGCGTCTCCCGACGCTTCGGCGGCGGACAAGATCAGCACGGACGAAGGCACCGTGGCCGGCAAGTACGAAGCCGACGTCAAGGATGGCAAAGTCACCAACGTCCAGTACGAACAGAACCGGACGAATGCCGCCGTGACGAACATGGCCCTCACGAATTTGATTACGTGGCGCCAGGAAAACAACGATATGAACAAACGCCTGGGCGAACTGCGCGACAGCAAAGGCAAGGAAGGCGTTTGGGCCCGCATGGTACGCGGCGAGGCCAAGTACAGCCCGGCTGGCCTCAAGAACCAGTACAACTACTACCAGGTCGGCTATGATACCAAGTTGAGCGCCGATTCGCGCTGGACCGTCGGCGCGGCTTTCAACAAGACCGACGGCACGACGACCTTCGACGGCGGCACCAGTGACAACGACCATCATGGACTGGCCCTGTACGGTTCCTATCTGGGGAACAACGGCACCTTTGTCGACTTGATCGCCAAGTACAGCTCCCTCGACATGGATTATCGCGTGGCGGGCGGCGCCGGCAGCGGCGACTACGACGTCGACGCCTACAGTGTGAGCGCCGAAGTGGGCAAACGCATCCACGGCAGCCACGGTTTCTGGGTCGAACCCCAGGCCGAATTGACCTACGGCCGTGTCCAGTCGGCAGACTACACGACGAGCAACCGCGTTTCCGTCCACCAGGACAGCATGGACAGTTTCGTCGGCCGGTTGGGCTTCTCCCTCGGCAAGGATATCAAGGCCGGCAACGTATACGCCCGCGCTTCCTATCTGTACGACTTTGACGGGGAAACGTCCGTCACCATGGCCAAGGATGGCGTGAGCGACGCCTATAAACAGGACATTGGCGGCGGCTGGTGGGAAGTCGGCGTGGGCACGAACCTGAACCTCAGCAAAGCCACCCATATGTACATCGACCTGGAAAAGACGTACGGCGGCGATGTCACGACGCCGTGGCAGTGGGGACTGGGCATGCGCTACAGCTTCTGACCGGAGCGGTCCGCTCCCGGCAGGGCACGGCGCGTCCGTCCCTCCAATGGACACAAGCAAGAACCCCGGGGCAGGCACGGCCTGCTTCGGGGTATTTTTGACAGGACTGCCGAAGTCCGCTATCATAAAGGAAGAAAAAATCCCATACGAGGTGCATCATGGACTTTTACGAAGGCGCATATCCCGCTTCTTACGAGCGGCACAGTGACACGACATTCCGCAAACGCTATTTCAGCCTGCGCGGACGGATCAACCGCAAACGCTATCTTTTCCGGCAGCTGCTGCTTTGGCTGATTTCCGTCGCCGCCAGCGCCCTGCTGGAACCGCATTTCCCCGCGTCGCCGGTCCATATGCCCGCGGGGGTGTGGGAATCGGTCCAGCTCCTTTTCGGGGCGACGGCCTATGCCGCCCCGGTCGGGGCGGCCTCCGGGACCCACGGCGTTGTGTCCGTCCTGTGCGGTCTCATCGGGCTCCTGTGCTGCATTTCGTCCCTGACCCTGACCTGGCGGCGCATCCATGACCGGGACCATACGGGCCTGTTCTTCCTGCTGCTCTGCATTCCCGTCGTCAATCTTGTTGTCGCTTTCCAGCTGACTTTTTTGCGGGGCACGACCGGCCCGAACCGCTTCGGTCCCGATCCCCTGGATGAGTGGGAACGCCCCCTTATTTGAACATTTATGTAACATGTGATACAAAAATGATTGACTTTCCCGGGCGCTCCGCTTACAATAAAGGCAAGAGGAGTCCATCCTCTGGAACATGACCGGTTGAAAGAAGGAGAATCGCTATGGCAACGTACAAGACTTTTATCGCATGCTACAAAGAAGATGTCGTGAAATTTGCGGCCCTGGTGGCAGTACTTGCCGCCCTGGTGGTCCTGTTCCACTGATCCCTGTATCGGTACCGTGCCGTCCTGCGAGGCGGCACGGTTTTTTTATTTCCCGGGAAACATCCTTCTGGTCCCCCCTGGTCCCCTCCTTTCCGGACCGCGGAAAGGCAAGAAAAAACGGACGGCCTGAAGGCCGTCCGTATCGGATTGTGGGATGCCGGAATCCGGGGAAGCAGGGCTCTGGCCGTAGTGCCGCCCAAGTCTTAATCCGCGTCTTCGAGGTCGCGGGGACGCATGTCTTCGGCACGCAGGGTCCCGTTTTTGCGCCGTTCGGCGAACTCCGCCGTGGCCGTAAAGAGGACGTCTGACGAGCTGTTCAGGGCCGTTTCGCAGGCGTCTTCCAGGACGGAAATGATGAAGCCCACGCCGACGACCTGCATGGAAATGTCATTGCCGATGCCGAAAGAGGCGCAGGCGACGGGAATCAGGAGCAGGGAACCGCCGGCCACGCCGGAGGTGCCGCAGGCGCCGAGGGACGAGACGATGCAGAGCAGCAGGGCCGTGGGCAGGTCCACGGGAATGCCCAGGGTGTACGCCGCGGCCAGGGCCAGGACGGAAATGGTGATGGACGCGCCGGCCATGTTGATGGTCGAGCCCAAGGGGATGGAGATCGTGAAGAGGTCCGGGTTCAGGCGGAGCCGCTTGCACAGGGTCAGGTTGACGGGGATGTTGGCGGCGGAACTGCGCGTGAAGAAGGCGTAGACCGCGCTTTCCCGCAGGGTCGCCCAGACGAGGGGATAGGGGTTCTCGCGGGTCTTGCAGAACACGATTAGGGGGTTCATGACCAGGGCGACCAGGAAATAGGAAACGATCAGGACGCCCAGCAGGCGGGCATACCCGAGGAGGGCTCCCACGCCGGCCGTGCCGACGGAATCCGCGACCAGGCCCAGGATGCCCAACGGCGCGAAATGGATAATCCAGCGGACGACGGTCGTCATGGCGCCGGAAAAATCTTCCAGCCACTGCCGTGTCGACGGGTTGTGGAGCCGGCGCAGGGCGAGGCCCAGGATGATGGCCCAAGCGAGGATGCCGATATAGTTGGCGTTCATGAGGGCCGTGACCGGATTGTCTACAAGGGACAGGACCAGATTGTGGAGTACCTGGACAATCCCGCTCGGCGGAGCCAGTTTCGTATCCGGCGCGACCTGCAGCATCAGGCGGGTCGGGAAGAGGAAACTCATGACCACGCCGATGATGGAAGCGCAGAAGGTGCCCAGGAGATACAGTTCGACGACGGGACGGATGCTGCCCGAGGCACTTTCCTTTTTCTGGGACATGGCGTTCATGACCAGGAAAAAGACCAGGATCGGGGCGACCCCCTTCAGGGCTTTGACGAAGAGATCGCCAAAGATTTTGACGAAGGGAATAGCGGACGGGGCGAACACGGCAATACAGATACCGATGACCAGGCCGACGGCAATCTGCTTGATGAGAGCCACGCTCGACAAGACACGCTGGATTTTTTGGAACAAAATGAAAACCTCCCCAAAAAAATAAGATAGGTACAGTATACAATATTTGCAGAAAACCTTCAAGTAATGAACGCAATTTGAAACATAAAAACGGCCCCGTCGGAGACGGGACCGTTTTTTCATTTCTTTTCCGTTTGTAGTTACGGGTATCCGTTATTGTTCGTGCGGTACCAGGTCTTCCGGACGCAGCGTGCCATTTTTGCGGCGTTCGGCAAATTCCGCCGTGGCCGTAAAGAGCACGTCCGACGAGCTGTTCAACGCCGTTTCGCTGGCGTCTTCCAATACGGAGATGATGAAGCCGACACCGACGACCTGCATGGCAATGTCGTTGCCGATGCCGAAGGACGCGCAGGCGACAGGGATCAACAGCAGGGAACCGCCGGCGACACCGGACGCGCCGCAGGCACCGACCGTCGAGACGATGCACAGGAGCAGGGCTGTCGGCAGGTCAACTTTGACTCCCAGAGTGTATGCCGTTGCCAGGGCCAGGACGGAAATCGTGATTGCCGCACCGGCCATGTTGATGGTTGCTCCCAACGGGATGGAAATCGTGTACGTATCAGGGTTCAGTCCCAGGCGTTTGCACAGGGACAGGTTCACCGGGATGTTAGCAGCGGAGCTGCGTGTAAAGAATGCATAAACGCCGCTTTCCTTGATGGTCGTCCAGACCAGAGGATAGGGATTCATGTGCAATTTGTAGTAGACAATGAGGGGATTCATGACGAAGAAGACCAGCAGGTAGGAGCCGATGAGGGCGCACAGCAAATGTACGTAGCTCAGCAAGGCTGCTACACCGCTCGTGCCGACCGAATCTGCAACGAGGCCCATGATGCCAAGGGGTGCGAAGCGGATGACCCACGTCACGACCAGGGTTACGATTTTTGCAATGTCGGCGAGGCAGGTTTTCATGGTATCGCCGGCGCAGTTTTTGGCAGCGATGCCCAGGATGATGGCCCAGGCGAGGATACCGATGTAATTGGCGCTTAACAGGGCGTTGACCGGATTGTCCACGATGGACAGGATCAGGTTATGCAGCACCTGCACGATGCCGCTGGGCGGTGCCAGTTTCATATCCGGTGCCACCTGCAGGTGCAGTTCCGTCGGGAACAGGAAGGAGATGGTGACGCCGACCAGGGAAGCCAGGAACGTGCCGACTACGTACAGGATGATAATCGGTTTCATGCTGCCGCTCGACTCATCCTTGCGCTGCGCCATGGCATTGAGGACCAGGAAAAAGACCAGGACCGGTGCAATGCCTTTCAAGGCTCTGACGAAGAGATCACCGAAAATCTTGACGAAGGGGATGACAGATGGGAAAAAGACGGCGATGATGATACCGATAACCAAGCCTACGGCAATCTGTTTGATCAAGGCCACCTTAGCCAGTAGAGAAGTGAACTTCCTGAACACAATAACAACCTCCGGATTCCAAAGTTTTTTTCTTCGGCGCTTCCCGAAGGAAACGTACGTCCTCTTTAGTATACAGGTACTTTCTAAAAATTGCAAATGTTTTTTTAGAGTGGACATACCTTATTAGTGTCCACGATGAGGAAACACGTTGCGGTTTCCCCAAAGGGAGCATATAATGTTACCAATAGAGAATTCAGGGGGTGCTCCATGACACACAAACTGACCAAAATACTGTTGGGACCGCTGGGATTCCTGCTGACCGCCTTGATTTTGTGGCCTGTGCTGGGAAGCAAGGGCGGGTTTGCCGTCGGTACGGCGGTCTGGATGGCCATCTGGTGGATTTTCCGGCCCGTTCATATTGCCGTGACATCCCTGCTGCCAATCGCCGTCAATGCAGCCTTTACGCTGGTCCCCAATGCCCATGTCATCTCCCGCTATTTCACGGACATCGTCGTCCTGCTGCTGGGGGCCGACCTGATCTGCCTGGGCTGGGCCGCCACGGGGCTGGACCGGCGCATTTCCCTGCGCGCCCTGTGCCTTATCGGCACGTCCCTGAAGAGTCAGATCCTCGTCTGGCTCGGTGCGTCCGTCGTTCTGTCTGCCTTTTTGCCGAACACCGTCGTGGCAACGATTTTCTGCCCCATTGCCGTGGGGATGCTGCGCTTCGTCGGAGAGAAATATATTACGGAAAGTAAACTGGCCGTCCCCATTCTCCTGGCCATTTCCTGGGGGAGCGGCATCGGCGGCCTCGGGTCTCCCATCGGGAGCCCGGCCAATCTGGTGGCCATCCAGTACATGGAGCAGTTGACGGGCCACGAATTCATGTACATCCAGTGGATCGGCCGCTTTGTTCCGCTGCTTTTCGTCCTGTTCCTGCTGAACCTGTTCTTCCTGTGGCACTTGAAAATGCCGGTGCAGTCCTTCCACGGCACGCGGGAAGAGTTCCGCAAGATGTACGACGAACTCGGTCCCATGCGCACGGGCGAAAAATGGTGCTTCTGGATTTTCCTGCTGGCCATCGTCCTGGCGTTCATCCGGCCGCTTTACGCGGCGTACCTGCCGGGATTGAAGCCGTCTTACGTCTTCCTCATCCTCGGTATGTTCCTGTTCGTCCTGCGGGACGAAAACCACCACGAAATCCTGACGTGGGAATTTGCGGAAAAGAATGCCATGTGGGGCATCATGATCATGGCGTCGTCGGGCCTGGCCCTGGGAACCATGATTATCGAGACGGGTGCCGTCGACAAGATGGCGCAGCTCATGGGCACCCTCCAACTGTCCGGCGGGCTGCTCACCATGTTCCTGTTCTGCGCGTTCGCCTGCTTCATGTCGGAGATGTCCAGCAATACCGGTGCGGCATCCATCTGCATCCCCGTCGTGATTTCTCTGTGCGGTGCCTTGCACCTGAATCCCGTGCCTTATGTGCTGGCCGTCACGGCCGCCTGCTCCAGCGCCTACGTGCTGCCAGTCACCACCCGCGCCATTCCCGTCGGCTTCGGCCTCGATGCCGGCGTCCAGATGCGGTACGGCATCCGCCTGACCCTGATTTGTATGGTCGTCAATGCCATCGTGTGCTGGGCCTGCATGGAATACCTGCCTATGTTCTCGCACTTATAATACGAAAACTGTTTTCTCCTGACAAAAAAGACCATGGTACGTATTATGTACCATGGCCTTTTAAGTTACGGTCTTCTATTCCGCAAATTCGCCCCGTTTCTGCACGATGTCCTGGAGCAGATTCTCCCATTGGGCCCAGCTGTGTTCGGCCGTGTACTGCTGCCGGACTTCCTGGGCACGGCGGCCCAGCTGTTTCCGCAGGTCCGGATCGGCCATCAGGCGCCGCAGCGCTTCTGCCAGCGGCTGTACACCGTCTTCACAGAGGAGGCCGTTGACGCCATCCTGGATTACCGACCGAACGGAATCGCAGCTCCGGTATCCTACGACAGGAAGCCCGATGTCCATGGCTTCCAGCATGGCCTGGCTCATGCCTTCTGTCGCACTGGGAAAGGCAAAAATGGAAGCCCGCTGCATTTGTGCGGCCATTTCACGGGTGGGCCCGCAGAAGCGGATGTTCTGTTCCAGATGGTATTTTTGAACGAGGGTCCAGCAGGATTGGGTATAGGAATCCCGCTCCAGGTCTCCCTCGCCCCAGAATTCCACCTTCCAGTCCGGGAAATCAGGTTGCAGCAGATGGAACGCTTCGATCAGCAGGTGCTGCCGTTTCTGCCCTTCGCTGAAGCGGCCGGAATGCAGGATTAAAGGATTTTCCAGCGAACTCGTCAGGCCCGAGGAGACGATACCGTTCGGAATCCAGGCCACATGGGCGCAGAACTTTTTTGCCTTCGGAATGTTGTCCGGCGTCAGGACATGGACGCAGGCCGCTTTCTGTAAGGCCTGTATGCCATTCTTTGTCAGGTTCGACAACTGGACATCCGCTGCCTGACGCAGGGTGAGAAGCACGGGCTGACGCACTTTTCCCTGGCATAACAGGACGCGGGCCATGTGTGGTGTAAAGGCAATGACGATGTCCGGCTGCACTTCCCGCAGAACCGGTTCCACTTTCTGCATCCAGACCGGGTCTTCCGCCTGTTCGTCATATTGATGACGTGCACTCTTGTCGAAATACAGATTTCGGCGCAGTTTGTGCAGGATGCTGTGCCGGATGCTGTAACACCCCGTAATGTTCTGGAAATGCACACGGGGGGAGATGGCAAAGATCGGCGTTCCTCCCGTTTCGGACAGGGCCAGTGCTGTCACATCGTGATGCTCGGAAAGCGCAGAGGCAAGGGAGCAGAACGCTTTGTTGGCACCGGTCACTTCATCCGCGTGTTTCCAATTGGTAACCAGAAGTACTTTCACCATAACACATCCCTTTTGGAAAAAGCGGTTCAGGGAACCGCTCCTTAAATTTTACTCCGATTCGGTAAAAAAATGAAGATAAAAGACAAACAATAGTCCGTTGCTTCCCGTTCAGGGAGTACAGCGGACTATTGATATCATATGTATTTTCTAGGATGCAGGAGAATCATCCGTACACGGGAGGCTTCCTGCGGTCGTTAGTTTTTTGTACTGACCGGTAAAGTAAAGCAAATTGAGGTAAATAAGAAGTTCGGCAAGTTCTTCCGTTGTTTCATTGATGAAACCGTTGAGTAACGGCCCTTTATCCCCCACTAAGGCAAGAACGGAACAAAGGAGCAGGAGCACTGTCGTGCTGCGGCTCCACTGGAGACACTGGCGTACCGTACGCCAGCGGATGGTTTTAAAAATAAACACTAACAGCAATAACAGATACAGCCCGACGCCTGCGTGGATCAGCTGGTGATAGGGAAGAGATCGCATGCTCCAGAAAACGGGGCCGTTTTCCGTTATCCCTTTTACAAAGAAAACTCTGCCCCAGCTGATTTCACGGCCGAACAGGAGAAGGTACAGGCCGGCGGCGCATAACCATCCTTTATCGCGGGAAGGGTAAGTGGGTTCGGAATAGTAGTACAACGACTGGAAGACGCCCAGCAGGAGGACGAAGTTCTGCAGCATTTCAATGGGGCCGTTTTCCCAGCCTGCCTGCGGGGGGAGGATAAAACCGAGCGGGAAAATGGCGCAAAAATAAAAGAGAGCCACTTTCGGCCAAACTGCAGCAAATTTTTTTCTTTGTAATGCCATTCTCCCCACTTCCTGCCTCGATTACCCAAAAAGTTGACTGATTAGTCTGCTTTTAATAATCCTAAAACAGTTCGGGGAAAAGTTCAATAGTTTATAAAAAATTTAAGGAAAATTTAACATTTGTTCACAATTGAGCCGTTTCAAACGCATTCCGTATGGTTGCCAAATGGTCTGCAAGGGCGGCGGCGTCCGGGAAGGTGCCGTTGGCATATTCGAAAACCACGTCTGCTTTGGGCGTGTACTGGTGCATGGCAGCAATGACTTCCTTCCAGGGAATGGTACCGCGTCCGACCGGGAGGTGCCGGTCGCCCGTGCCGTCGTTGTCGTGGACGTGATAGGAAACGAGGTGTCCCTGCAGTTTGGCGATGACGCGGACGAGATTCCAGCCGTTGACGTGGGCGTGTCCCAGATCCAGGAGGGCCGCACACGACGGCAGGCTGCGGATCAGGTCGATATACTCTTCTTCATTAAAGAGCATATTGTCATGGAGCCCGACGTTTTCCACGACAGGCAGCGGAAAAGGCTCTCCGTTCCCCAACGGGGCTGCCGACCGCTCGCGGCGGACACTCTCGGCAACGGCGATGATTTCTTCAAGGCGGGACCGGACCTGTTCCTGTGCATCGTGCCGGGCTGCCGCATCTGTTTTTTGCGACGGCAGGAGCGCTTCGTTTGTATGGATAACGACGTGGCGGGCGCCGAGAGCCGCTGCCAGGCGGAAAGTATCCTTGTATTCCACGCGGTACAAAGCGTCGTGCGGGTCGGCCAGATTCAGGGATACGCAGGGACCGTGGAAGGTCAGGCGGCGGCCGTCGGAGCCGACGCCGAGGCGCGGCAGTACGACGTTCCAGTACGGCTCCGTGCCGAATTCGTTGAAAATTTCCAGTCCGTACGACGGTGCCAGCTTGGCCAGCTCCGGTTTGTTGAAGGCGGGAAAGACTAAATCACTGACAAAATATTGCATAAGGACTCCTTTCACTTGCTGCGCACGGCCGTCCCGTCCGCGACGTCGAAGAACCGCACGCGGTCCCAGTGGAAGGACAGGGACGCCGTGTCCCCGACGGCAATGGCGGTCTGGTTGTCCGAGGCCTGCGTGAAGAGTGTGTGGCCGGCCAGCTCGAAGGAAACGGTCTGCAGGTTCCCTGTATGCTCCACGTAGCGGCACTCTGCCTTTACAGCTGCGTCGTTCGGTCCGTCCAGATGTAACTTTTCCGGCCGGATGCCGAAGAGCACTTTGTCCCGGCCTGCGAGCAGACGCTGCAAATTTTCCGGCAGGGGCAGGCGCTGCATCCCGAAGACCAGTTCGCCGTTGGCGATGCGGGCCGGTACCAGGTTCATGGGCGGCGAGCCGATAAAGGACGCCACGAAGGTGTTGGCCGGATTGTTGTAGATGTTGGCCGGTGTGTCGATCTGCTGAATCCGCCCTCCATGGAGAACCGCGATGCGTTGGCCGATGGTCATGGCTTCGACCTGGTCGTGCGTGACGTAGACCATGGTGGACGGACGGGCTTCGTGGATATGCACCAGCTCCTGCCGTGCTTTTTGGCGGAGCTGGGCGTCCAGGTTGGACAGCGGTTCGTCCAGGAGAAAATAGGGCGATTCCTTGACAAGGGCCCGGCACAGGGCGACACGCTGCTTCTGGCCGCCTGACAGGGAATGGACGGACTGGTGCTCGTAGCCCTGCAGGTTCAGCAGGTCGATGGCGGCGGTGACGCGCCGTTCGATTTCCACGGGATCCGTCTTGCGGATGCGGAGTCCGAAGGAAATGTTGTCCCACACGTCCATGTGGGGGAAAAGGGCGTAGCTCTGGAAGACCATGGCAATGTTGCGTTCTCCCGGCGGCAGATCGTTGACGCGCTGCCCGCCCATATACAGGCTGCCGCTCGTAATTTCTTCGAACCCGGCGATCATGCGGAGCGTCGTACTCTTGCCGCAGCCCGACGGGCCGAGGAGGACGATGCGTTCCCCCTCTTTGATTTCGAAATTGAGACGGCTGATGACTTCTTTCTCGCCATAACTTTTATGGATATTGTCGAACAGGATGTTATACATAGGATACCTCCGTCAACCTTTGATGCCGGCCTGCATGAACGAGTCCAGAATGAACCGCTGGAAGAACAGATAGAGCAGGAGGGGCGGGAGACTCGTTACGACTGCGACGGCCATGGCAACGCCCCATTCACTGCCGCCCTCGGCGCTGATGAACATCTGCATGGCCAGAGAGAGCGTGTAGTTTGATTTATCTTTCAAGACCAGCAGGGGCCAGAAATACTCGTTCCACGAGTTAATGAAGAACATGATGCCTGCGGCAATCAACGGGGAGCGGACCAGAGGCAGGCAGATGCGGCGCAGCGTTGTCAGGGCGCCGGCCCCTTCCAGTGCTGCCGTTTCAAAGAGCGGCTTGGGAATGCCGCGGACCGCCTGGCGCATCAGAAAAATGCCCATGCCGTCCACGATTTCCGGCAGGATGACACCGTAGGGAGTGTTCAACAACCCCAGTTTCGACAAGAACAGGTAGTTCGGCATGATCAGGACCGTCGTGGGAATGAAGAAGGTCAGCAGCATGGAGTTGAACAGCCATTCCCGGCCCTTGAACCGATAGTAGACGAAGGCGAAACCGGCCAGTACGCTGGTGACCAGTTTGAACAACGTGACGAAGAAGGCAATGAAAAAGGTGTTGCCGACGAAGCGCAGGACGTTGAAACGGCCCAGGACATCCAGATAATTGTCCAGCGTGGGCGGCCAGGGCAGGGGGTTCAGGGGATTGGCAAAAATCTGGGACAGATCCTTGAAAGATGCCGAGAGCATAAAGACCACGGGCCACAGGGAGATTACGACGAGGACGAGGACAATCAGGTGGAAGGGCAGGTTGGAGCGATCAGTTTTCATAATAGACCCCCTTTTCAGCGAAGAGTCCGCGCCAGGCCAGGAACAGGGCGAACAGGATAATGGTCAGGACGGCGTAGGCCGCGGACCGGCCGGCCTGGAAGAAAACGAAGGCGTACTGGTAGATGACGTAGCTCAGGTTGGCGCTGTGCTGGTCCGGTCCGCCCTGCGTCAGCATGTTGATGGGGACCATGACATACTGGAGGGCGAACACGATGGTGAGGACGAACACGTACATGGCCGTTGCCGACGTCTGGGGTACGATGATGTCTTTCAGGATTGTCCAGTGCGAGGCGTTTTCCAGTTCTGCCGCCTCAATCATTTCCTGCGGTACGGAGAGCATGGCTGCCAGCAGGTAAATCAGGTTGTAACCGAAAAATTTCCAGCCCACGATGGTACTGATGGCCAGAAGTACATAATAGGGTGTTTTAAACCAGCGTGGTGATTCGATGCCGAACCAGCCGAGGATTTCCGCCATGGGACCTGCAATGGGGTTGTAGATCCACAGGAAGATGATGCTCGTCACCGCCAGGCTCAACAGGGATGGCAGGAACAGGAACACGCGGTAAAAGGTGCGCCCGGATTGCAGCACATGGGATAACAAAAAGGAAATAAAGTAGGGAAGGATAAAGTCGAAGACCAGCAGGAATACCGTGTACAGGACGGTGTTCACGATGACCTTTTGGAATTCCGAACTCTGCAGGATGGCGGCGTAGTTGGCCAGTCCGACGTAACGCATGCGCGGGCTGATCATGTTCCAGGAAAAGAAGCTGACAATGCCGTTCATGAGGAGGGGCCAGTAGTAGAACAGCAGAAAAACACAGGCGGCTGGCAGGAAAAAGAGGCTGCCTGAACGGGAAAGGCGGTTCACGATTTCACTTCCTTCCGAAAATTACAAGGACCCGGGCCGGCAGCGTGCAGTTGCCGACCCGGTTCCGGATGCGGTGTGTGGTTCTCAGGGGGGGCACAGGCCTGGTGCCGGCGGTCCTGCGGACCGTCCAGCCCGGCCGTGCCTGTATGGAGGGGTAATCAGCCCAGAAGGCTGTTGATTTTCTGTGCCGCTTCGTGCAAGGCATCTTTGGCACTCTTGGTACCGCCCATGATGACATCGCGGGCGTCGATCAGGACCTGTTCACACTGGAGGCCGTTGCTGCCGGGGAAGGACACCCAGGGTACGACATGGGGCAGCGTTTCCATCGCGTGTTTCACGTTGGCGTTTTCGTCCATGAGTTTTTTATACGGCCCGTACTTGTCCATGTCTTTGCGGGGCGGCAGGTAACCCGTGCCCGTATCCCATTTGTACAGGCTTTCTGCCGATTCCAGATAGG
This sequence comes from Succiniclasticum sp., assembly GCA_047835465.1. Classification (GTDB taxonomy): domain Bacteria; phylum Bacillota; class Negativicutes; order Acidaminococcales; family Acidaminococcaceae; genus Succiniclasticum. The sequence goes on along the minus strand of CP181265.1, from coordinate 2,022,648 downwards.
CGACGAATTCCGCTGCAGCTTTCTGTTTGGCAGCGTCCTTGGACAAGATCATGAGGAAGTTGCCGCCGGCCGGTACTTTGACTTCTTTGCTGCCAAAGGCCGGGAAGGAGGTGGTGAGCACCTTGAATTTGGAGCTCTTTTCAAAGTTGGCGCGTTTGCCGATGGTCGTGCAGACCATAGCCAGCTTGCCCGACGTGAAGGCCTGGAAGCCTTCTTCATTGGTAGCGTGGAGGGCAATGCCATCTTTCACCATATCGGCGAAGAACTGGTACGCGTAATGGCCTTCCGGCGTATCAAAACCGGCCTGCCATTTGCCGTCTTTCTTCACGAGCATGGTACCGCCGTTCGATTCGACGGCAGCCTGATTGGTCCAGGTATCGGCATATTCCTGCATGAAGAAAGCCGGGGAACCGGTTGCAGTACGGAGTTTCTGGGCGTATGCCCGGACGTCATCCCAAGTTTTAGGAGGTTGGGTGGGATCCAGGCCGGCTTTTTTGAACAAATCTGGGTTATAGTACAGCACGGGCACCGACAGGGAGTAAGGAATACCGACCTGAACCCCATCCGCGGTCTGTGCGAGTTTGGCGATGTTATTCTCGAAGGTCTGCTTGACGAAATCTTTTTTGCCGGCTTTTTCGAAAACCGCGTTGATGTCGTCATGTTTGAAGTTGGTATTGGCATAATACAGGAAATCCCAGCCCATCTGGACAACGTCCGGCGTCTGGTTGGAGGCAATGGCAGCCTGCAGATTCTGTGTCAGGCCTTTGTACATGTCGGGGTTGAATTTTTCTTTGACTTCAATGTCCGGGTGTTTCGCCTGGAAATCTTTGACCAGCTCCCGTACCGTCTTTCCGCCAAAGCTGTCCGACGCGACGTGCCAGTATTCAATGGTAACTTTCTTGCCGTCCGCCGGGGCAGCGGCTTTCTTGTCGGAACCGCAGCCTGCCAGGGTTGTGGCGGCGAGAGCACCGACAGCAGCAACATACATTGCTTTCTTGATGTTCATGAAACTCGTTCCTCCTTGTCGTTGGCGCAGCCGCTTCTCACAGCGGCCGGTCTGAGTTTTCCTTTCTGGATGTGACTGTATCGTAACACCCCTTTGTAATGCATCCATCAAAGTGACGTAAAAAATTGTAAAATGTGGTCATTTCCCTTTCGAACGGGAGATTTGTCAAACTGTCCCCATAAAAATTAAATAAATTGCCTATTTTAAAATGGACAGAAAAGACTATACTGGAAGCATCACCACCAGGTGTCCCGACGGAACGCACCGGCCGGCGGCAGGAACCCTGCCGGCAGGCTGTCGCCGCGCGCCTGTCGTTAGGGGGAAGAACCATGCGAGAGAAGAAATTGAGAAAACTGACCATGGCCGGCATGTTCGCCGCCCTGGCTTTCTGCTGCTTCAGTTATTTGCGGATTGAGATTCCCATGGGCCTCGGCCTGACTGGGAAAATCTATATCGGGTACGCCTTCATCCTGTTGTCGGCCATGCTCCTGGGAGCTAAATATGGCGCCCTGTCCGGTGCCGTCGGACTGACCCTGGCCGACCTGCTGGCCGGGTATACGACGTCGGCGCCGCCGACGTTTGTGGCCAAGTTTATCCTCGGCTGGACCGTAGGGTTCCTGGCTCACCAGGTGATGCATCTGTCCGAGGCTGCTCCGGAACATCGCACGCGGATTCTGATTCTTGCCGGTATCGGCGGGTCGATCGTCAACGTGATTACGGAGCCGCTGATCCGGTACAGTTTCAAATATTTCATCCTGGGATACGCCCAGCAGGTGGCCTACGTGAGTGCCATCAACTGCGCCATCTCCATGGCCATCAATTCCGTTCCGTCGGTCATCGTGGCCGTCATCCTGTACAAGGTGCTGCTGGCCGGTCCCTTGCGGAATTACCAGCTGGACTGAGAAAGCCGTATTCGTTGAATTTGCATAAAAATAATAAAAAATCCCTGGCGGGCGTGCTGCCCCGCCGGGGATTTTTTGCTGGATATTCAGATTTCTGTGATGTTTTTGTAACAGATAGTACAAGTCGGTACATATCCAAACCGCCCTGAAAAAAATTCGCTTGAATTGCAAATTTATACTTGACTTATGGATTAAATATGCATACTATAATATAGTACCAAAGCTTGGATGCAGTCCCTCCTGGTTTGGAGGGACTTTCTCTTTTGGTTTGGAGGACACATTGTCCTGCCGGGTTCGGGCCTGCAGGATGTTGAAGGGGGACGAAGACATGGCAATCGTATTCATCGACGGGAGTTCCGGCACCACGGGACTGCGCATCCGGGAGCGGCTGGCCGCACGACAGGACGTGACAGTCCTGGAATTGGACGAGGCGGTCCGCAAAGACCGGGACGTCCGGCTGCACGCCATGGCCCGGGCCGACGTGGCCTTCCTCTGCCTGCCGGACGACGCGGCCAGGGAAGCCGCGGACATGGCGGCAGACCTGAATACGGTCCTCATCGATACATCGACGGCCCACCGGACGGATCCGGCCTGGACCTACGGGTTCCCGGAACTGCCGGGGCAGCGGCCCCGCATTGCCGCCGCGAAACGCATTGCCAATCCGGGCTGTCACGCCAGCGGTTTTATCGCCCTGACGGCGCCGCTGGTGGCGTCAGGACTGCTGCCGAAAGATGCGGCTCTGACGTGTTTTTCCCTGACGGGCTATTCCGGCGGCGGGAAAAAGATGATCACCGCCTACGAAACGACCCCGGCCGATCCGCTGTTCCGCGGCGGCCGCCAGTACGGCCTGTCCCAGAACCACAAGCACCTGCCGGAAATGACGGCGGTCACGGGGCTGCGACGAGCCCCTGTGTTCTGCCCTGTCGTCGTGCCGGACTACGCCGGCATGGAAGTGACCGTGCCGCTCTTCCGGGAACAATGGCGAGGGAGCGTCCAGGACATCTGCAACGTATATCGCGAATGGTATCACGGTCCCGTCGTGTGGTTCCGCCCCGGCGCGAACGAAGGGGGCTATCTGTCCTCGTCGAAATATGCCGGCCGTGATGATATGGAAATCGGTGTTTACGGGAACGACGAACGGCTGCTCCTCGTGGCCCGCTTTGACAACCTGGGCAAAGGAGCCAGCGGAGCCGCTATCCAGAATATGAACCTCGTCCTCGGTGTGGACGAGACGACCGGCCTGCTGCTGTGACGGCGGTCCGGCCAGGGAAAGGAACGAAGAGAACATGGAGATACAGATGACAAGCGGCGGTGTGTGTGCCGCCAAAGGATTCCAGGCGGCAGGACTGCACGCCGGCATCCGGAATAATTCGGAGAAGAAGGACCTGTCCCTGATTTACAGCGAAGTACCTGCCCACGCGGCAGCCGTGTATACGACGAATCTCGTGAAGGGCGCACCGCTGCTGGTGACGAAGAAGCATCTGGCCGACGGCATCGCCCAGGCCGTCGTCTGCAACAGCGGCAACGCCAATACGTGCAATGCCGGCGGCATTGAAATTGCCGAGGAGATGTGCCAGCTGGCAGCGCAGCCATTGCACATCGATCCCCGGAACGTCGTCGTGGCGTCGACCGGCGTCATCGGGCAGCCGCTGCCCCTGGCCCCGATCCGCGCGCACATGGGCGAACTGGCGGCGCAGCTGGAACACAGCGCGGCCGGTTCCGACGCGGCGGCACAGGGCATTATGACGACGGATACGGTCAAGAAGGAATTTGCCGTACAGTTCGAGCTGGGCGGCAAAGTCTGCACCCTCGGCGGCATTGGCAAGGGAAGCGGCATGATCCACCCGAACATGGCGACCATGCTCGTCTTTCTGACCACAGACGCGGCGATCTCAGCGGACCTGCTCCACCAGGCGCTGCTCCATGACGTGCAGAAGACCTTCAACATGCTCAGTGTTGACGGCGATACGTCGACGAACGATATGGTGGTGCTGCTGGCGAACGGCCTGGCCGGCAACAAAGAAGTGACGGACGCCGCTTCGCCGGACTTCGCCGCCTTCATGCAGGCCCTGAACACCCTGACCATCCAGATCTGCCGGAGCATCGCCGGCGATGGCGAAGGAGCGACGAAACTGCTGGAATGCCGCGTCACCGGTGCCTCCAGCCCGGAAACGGCCAGTGTGGCGGCCAAGAGTGTCATTACGTCGAGCCTGGTCAAAGCCGCCATGTTCGGCGCCGACGCCAACTGGGGCCGTGTCCTGTGTGCCCTCGGGTATTGCGGAGCCAACCTGGACGTGAACAAAATCGACGTGTCCTTCGTTTCGCCGGCGGGCCGCGTCGACGTGTGCAAAAACGGCGCCGGCATTCCCTTCTCGGAAGAAACGGCGAAGAAGGTCTTGTCGGAAGCGGAAATCGACATTCTGGTCCGCCTCGGCGACGGTCCGTATGACGCGACGGCCTGGGGCTGCGACCTGACCTATGATTACGTGAAAATCAACGGCGATTACCGGACTTGAGGAGGGAGCACAGATGGCAGCATTCATTTCCAATGCGGACCGGGCGCAGGTCCTGGTCCAGGCCCTGCCGTACATCGACCGGTACCACGGCAAGATCGTGGTCGTCAAGTACGGAGGCAATGCCATGGTCAACGACGCCCTGCAGCAGCAGGTCATGGAAGACCTGGTCCTGCTGTGGCTCATCGGCGTCAAGGTGGTCCTCGTGCACGGCGGCGGCCCGGCCATCAGCGACGTGATGGTGAAAATGGGCAAGAAGCCTGTCTTTATGGACGGCCTGCGCGTGACGGACAAGGAAACCATGGAAATCGTGCAGATGGCCCTCGTGGGCAAAGTGAACAGCACCCTCGTCAGCCTGCTGGAAAAGCAGGGCGGCCGCGCCCTGGGACTCTCCGGCGCGGACGGCTGCCTGTTGGAAGCGAAGCTCCGCGACCCGAAGCTTGGCTACGTGGGAGACGTGGTGCAGGTCCATCCGGAGCCTGTTTTGGACCTGCTGGAGAAACAATACATCCCCGTCGTATCCACCCTGGGGTGCGACCGGGACGGCACGCTGTACAATATCAACGGGGACACGGCGGCAGCGTACCTGGCCGGTGCCCTGCACGCGGAACGGCTTTTGTTGATGACGGATGTACCGGGCATCCTGCGCGACAAAAACGATCCGGCGTCCCTCCTGCACGACCTGACGGTCCGGGAGGCCCGGGCGTACCGGGCGGACGGGACCATTGCCGGAGGCATGATTCCCAAAGTGGAATGCTGTGTCCAGGCGCTGGAAGCAGGCGTCAAGAATGTGGTCATCCTGGATGGCCGGATTCCTCATTCCCTGCTCCTGGAATTGTTGACGAACGAAGGCGTCGGCACGCTGCTCCACAAGGACGTGTAACGCAGAATAGAGGAAGGCAGAAAAAGAAGCCGGGAGGCAGACAATGGATCAACACTTACAGCAAATCGATCACGAGTATATTGCGAATACATACAACCGGTTCCCCGTGGAGATCGTGTCCGGCAAGGGCGCGATTGCCAAAGACGAGGCCGGCAAGGAATACATCGACATGGGTGCCGGCATCGGCGTGACGAGCTTCGGCTATTGCGACGAGGTCTGGCAGGCTGCTGTGACGGCGCAGCTGGGCAAGGTGCAGCATACGTCGAACCTGTATTATACGGAGCCGTGCGCCCTGCTGGCGCAGGAATTGTGCCAGCGCACGGGGATGAAGAAGGTATTTTTCGGCAACTCCGGCGCCGAGGCGAACGAATGCGCCATCAAGGTAGCCCGGAAATACGCCGCGGAAAAGCACGGTGCGGACCATTATACGATCCTGACGCTGTGGAACAGTTTCCACGGCCGCACGCTGACGACGCTGGCGGCGACGGGGCAGGATCATTACCATGAATTGTTCCAGCCGCTCACGCCGGGATTCCAGATGGTGCATGCCGGCGACTTCGACGAATTCAAGCAGGCCTGCGAAACGTACAAGGCGGCGGGCATCCTGCTGGAATGCATCCAGGGCGAAGGCGGCGTTTGCGACGTACCGGCGGACTACATCCAGGCGGTGGCGGCGTACTGCAAAGAGCACGATATCGTGTTGATGATCGACGAAGTGCAGACCGGCAACGGCCGCACGGGGAAACTCTATTCCTATATGCATTTTGGCATCGAGCCCGATGTCGTGACGACGGCCAAGGGCCTGGGCGGCGGCCTGCCGATCGGCGCGTGCCTGCTGGGCAGCAAGGTAGAGCATGTGCTTGGCGCCGGGGACCACGGGTCCACCTTCGGCGGCAACCCCGTCGTCTGTGCCGGTGCGTTATCTATCCTGAAGCGCCTGGACGATGCGTTTCTGGCGCAAGTGGCGGCCAAGGGCGACCATATGCGGGCGGTCCTGACGGGAGCCCCCGGTGTGGAAGCCGTTACGGGGAAAGGCCTGATGGTGGGTGTGAAGCCGGCGAAGCCGGTGGAACAGGTCGTGCAGTACTGCCTGGAGCACGGTGTGTTGTGCCTGACCGCCAAGGACAAAGTGCGCCTCCTGCCGCCGCTGAATATTCCGGAGGACGCGCTGGATAAAGCGCTGCAAGTGATTCTGGCGGCCTGCGCCGACAAGGAAGCATAACGGAAAAACAAGCAAGGGAGCCTGTCAGGCTCCCTTTTTTCACGGCTGTGGATATGCTACAATAAAGAAAAGGACAAAAGGACGAAGGGGAATCCCGGATTCTGTGAATTCTATGAGAAAAATGGCACAAACTCACAGAAAAAATGCACATTTCCGTGTAAGATAAAGATAGAACATATGAAGCAGCCAGGATTTGTTTCAGGACAGGAGGTGCCCTATGGCCTATCGGTTCCACACGCCGTCGGAGCTGCTTGTGTCGGAGCAGGAACATCCGGCGCTGGAAGCCTGCTGGCAGCGGTACGGCACGCGTCCGTATTTTCTTCCTGCCCTGGAGGAAGGCTTTGTCCGCTTGTCCGATGTCCGGGAGTGGGCTGCCCGTTGTGAAGCAGATCATTGCGATGTTCTTGTCGCCGCTGGCAGCCGGCGGACGGTCGATACGGCCCGTCTTGCCGCCGGCCTGGCCGCGCACGCTCCGGCTGTCGTGGCCGTGCCGTCGGAAGATCCCGGCGGCGTCCTGCTTCCGACGTTAGCCTGTGTGGACGACGAATCCGGCGGGCGCTTGTGCCGCCGCGAGGTTCCGCTGCCTGCTGTGGTGGTGGCCGTGCCGGTGCCGGGCGGCTGGCCTCGTACGGGGCTGCAGGCCCTGGCCCGGGCCGTGGATGCCCTGACGGCGCCCGGCGCGTTTCCCATGACGGATTCACAGGCGCTGGCGGCGGTGCAGTCCGTGTTTGAATATCTGCCGCTGCTGGCCGGCGGGGAACCGCATCCGGACGGAGAGATACACCTGTTGACAGCGTCCTTGGAAGCGGGACTGGCGGCTGGTAATGCCCTTGCGTCCCGCTTGTTCCTGTTGGGAGCACCGCTGCAGTGGTACGGCCTGGTGCCGCCCGGCTGGGCAGAGGCTGTCGCGCTGCACGCCTGGGTCTGCCCTGCGGGCCGGGGACGGTTCAGCCCGGCACCCGATCCGCATACGGCGGCAGTGTATGCCGCCCTGGGACGACGGATTGGCAGCTTGTCCGCGGAAACACCGGATTTTGTCGCTGCCGAAGTGTTCCGCAAAGCACTGGACGATTTGTGCCGCCTGTGTGGCCTGCCTAGCGTGCGGGAGACGGTAACCGCTCCGGATGGAACGAAACTTCCGGGCGGAAAAGCAGAGGCGGCAGAAGCCCTGGCCGGCCTGGCCCGGACTCTCGCAGCCGGCGGTTCCGGCGAACGCGTGCCGGAAGGAGGAGAACGTGAAAGAGAAACTGCATTTTTCGGTCTATTATCTGGCCCTGGGCCATCTGGCCGTTGACTGGGCACAGGGGGCAATCCCGGCCTTGCTGCCTTTTTTCATCCAAACCTATCATCTGAGTTATGAGAAAGCGGCATTCGTCGTGTTCGTGAACCTGCTCGTGGCTTCTGTCACCCAGCCTTTTCTGGGCTACTATGCCGACCGCTTTTCCAAACCGTGGCTGGTTCCCGTCGGGCCGATCCTGTGTGGTATTTGTGTGTCTTCCGTAGCCTTTACCAGTTCGTACTACGCCATTCTGGCGGCCGTGCTGCTCGGCGGCCTGGGCAGTGCCCTGTATCATCCCGAGGCAGCGCTCATGGTGAACCATGTGGCAGGACGGCAGAAGGGAAGGGCCCTGGGTCTTTTCTCGGTCGGCGGGAACGCCGGTTTCGCCATCGGCCCCATGGTGGCCGGCCTGGCGGCGTACCAGTTCGGCATCCACTGGCTGCTGGTATTTCTGGTGGTCAATCTGTCCCTGGCACTGGCCCTGTATCTTCATATGCCGGCTATTCTGGCCAAGGCGGCGGAGAGTCAGGAAGTGGAGAAAAAGGAGCATCCCGGCTACGAACCGCGCAACGACTGGAAAAGTTTCGGAAAGCTGCTGTTTCCGATTTGTGCTCGTTCCATGGGCTTTACTTTGAGCAATACCTTTATTCCCATGTTCTGGATTACGATTCTGATGACGTCGGCCACGCAGGGCACGGCGGCGCTGACAATTCTCTTCACGCTGGGCGCCTTTCTGACCTATATCGGCGGCATTGTGTCGGATCGCATCGGGTTCGTCAAGATGCTCCGCCTGGCCATGCTGATTATGGTGCCGTCCTTCTTCTTTCTGACGCGCACGACACAGGTCTGGCTGGCTACGGCGTTGCTGGTTCCCATTGCCATGTCTCTCTTCATGGGCTACAGTTCTATTGTGGGCCTGGGACAGCAGTATCTGGCCAAAAACATGGGCTTCGCATCCGGCGTGACCCTGGGCCTGACGACGACTGTCGGCGGCCTGATGGCACCGTTCGTGGGACGGCTGGCCGACCAATACGGCCTCGTGGCAGCCCTGCAGGTCCTGTGGATTGCCGGCCTCATCGGGGCCATTGCAGCCTTTACCCTGCCTGCGGATAAGAAGGAACCGCAGGTTTATGTATTAAAAAAGTGATCCCGCTGCCCTGCCATGCAGCGGATGCCAATCCAGTGTTGTAAAAGGAGGAAAGAAAAATGCCCTACGTCAACATCAAGATTACCAAGGAAGGCAACGTAACAGCAGCACAGAAAAAGCAGCTTATTGCCGGTGTGACGCAGCTCATCGGTGAGGTACTGCACAAAAACACGAAGAACCTCGTCGTGACCATCGACGAAGTGGATACGGACAACTGGGGCATCGGCGGCGTGCCGGTGACGGAGCTCCGCAAGGCGGCCAAGGCCGCAAAGTGATGCGGGAGGCGATTACCATGGATTTTTCCAAGTTGTATATTGGCGGACAGTGGGTAGACAGTGCGTCGGGCCAGTGGATTGACGTCATCAACCCGGCGACGCAGAAGGCCTTTGCCAGAGTGCCGGCAGGCAATGCGGCCGACGTGGACCGGGCAGCCCGGGCGGCGGCAGCAGCCTTTCCTGCCTGGTCGGCCACGTCCCTGGCGGACCGGAAGGCCCTCATGGAACGCTTTTTGACGATTTTCCGTTCCCAGGAAGAGGAACTGATCGACATTACCATCCAGGAACTGGGTTCGCCGTGGGCCTTTACCAAGTCGTCCCAGGTGGAATACCAGTACACGCGGACCCGTTCGTACATCGACCTGGCGGACCAGGTGCCGCTGGTGGAGAAGATGGAAGCGTCTACGACGTACCGCGAACCGGTCGGCGTCGTCGGCTGCATCACGCCGTGGAACTATCCCCTGGGCCAGGTGATCCAGAAAATTGTACCGGCCCTGCTCATGGGTAATACGATTGTCCTGAAGCCGAGTCAGCACACGCCCTTGTCGGCATACTGGCTGGCCGACGCGTTCTCCCAGGCCGGCTTCCCGGCCGGGACTTTCAACCTGGTCACGGGCCGCGGCGGTGAAGTAGGCAACGCCATGAGCGATCATCCCCTCATCGACATGATTTCCTTTACGGGGTCCACATCCGGCGGTATCACCGTGTCCCAGCACGCCCTGGCACATGTGAAGCGCATCAGCCTGGAGCTGGGCGGCAAGTCGCCCTACGTAATTCTGCCGGGCTGTGCCGACTATACGGAACCGATCCATCTGTGCTTCAACAGCATTTTCCTGAATTCCGGCCAGACATGCACGGCCTTTTCGCGCCTCCTCATTCCGCGGGCCGAACAGGCTGCCATCGAAGCGAAACTGGTGGAAATCGCCAAAGAATATACAGTCGGCGATCCGACGGATCATCAGGTCAAGCTGGGGCCTGTCGCTTCGGCGGCCCAGTTTGCGAAGATCAAAGGCTATATTGAACGAGGCCTGGCTGAAGGAGCCCGCCTGCTTACGGGCGGTGTACCGGAGGGCGACGGCTGGTACGTGCAGCCGACTATCTTCACAGATGTAGATAATGCGAAGATGCAAATTGCCCGTAAAGAAATTTTCGGGCCGGTTCTCTGCGTGATTCCGTATGATACGGTGGACGATGCCGTGCGGCTGGCCAACGATACGGACTACGGCCTCAACGCCGGCGTCTACGGGAAGAAAGAGGAAGCCATTGCGGTGGCGCACCGGATCCAGGCCGGCAACGTGTACATCAATGCCAGCCCGCGCGACTGCGCTGCGCCCTTCGGCGGATACAAGCAGAGCGGTATCGGCCGGGAAGGCGGTGTCTACGGCATGCTGGAGTTCACACAGCAGAAGGCACTCTTCGATACTGGAAAATAACAAGCTTCCGGAGCGGCCGGCCGTGTGGCCGGTCCCTTTCCGGTTTGGGACACACAGAAGGCAGGAGTTTATATGGCACGAATTTTGATTATCGGCAGCGGCCCCGCGGGGGTGTCTGCAGCCATTTACGCGCGCCGCGGCGGGCTGGACGTGACGGTCCTGACCAAAGGAACAGGCGCCCTGGCCCGGGCGGAACGCATTGAAAATTACTACGGCCTGCCCGAGCCAGTATCGGGCGCAGCTCTGAACCAGCAGGGAATCGACGGGGCCAGACGCCTCGGTGTGGAATTCGTTCAGACAGAAGTAGTCGGCATCGGCATGGATGACGCGTGGAAGCATTTCATCGTGTCGACGACGGGCGGGAACTATGACGGCGATGTCGTCGTCCTGGCCGCCGGCGCGTCCCGTCTGGTGCCGTCCCTGCCGGGCGTGCGGGAACTGGAAGGGCACGGCGTCAGTTACTGCGCCGTCTGCGACGCTTTCTTCTACCGCAAAAAAATCGTGGCCGTCGTCGGGAGCGGCGCCTATGCCCTGCATGAAGCGGAAGTTCTGCTTCCCCACGCGGCGAAGGTGTACGTGCTGACGGACGGCAGGGAGCCCGAGGTGGACTTCCCGGCATCCTTCGAGGTTGTGACAGACCGGCTGGCATCCCTGGAGAGCACGACCGATGCCGGCAGCCCGGCCCGCGTGCGCGCCGTGACATTTGCCGACGGACACAGTCTGCCCCTGGACGGGCTGTTCGTCGCTCTCGGAACGGCAGGCAGCACGGAGCTGGCCCGCAAAATCGGCGCCCAGATACAGGAAAACCGTGTCTGCGTGGATGCCGCCACCATGGCAACCAACGTGCCCGGCCTGTATGCGGCCGGTGACTGCACGGGCGGCTTGCTTCAGGTGGTGAAAGCTGCCTACGAAGGAGCCGTGGCGGGCCTGTCCGCCGTCAAATACGTGCGGGACCGCGAAAAAGCGGCGCGGTCCTGAGGAGGAGTAACGGATGATCATCACAACAGCACAGGAAAACAGGACGGACCCCGCAACAGGAGTGGCGCCGCGTCCCGGTGATTTTTCCGACTTATATATCCGCAACTTCTCCTTCTGGCCCCACTTGACAGACGCCCAGCGGTCCCTGCTGAACAGCCATACCCACGTGGTTTCTTTCAGCAAGGGGAGCCTGCTTTTCGGCGGCAGCCACGACTGCGCCGGCGTGGCCCTGGTGAAGACCGGGCGCCTGCGGGCTTACATCCTGTCCGACGACGGGCGCGAGGTGACGCTGTACAGCGTGTTCCCCGGCGAAGTGGAAGTTCTGACGGCGACCTGCGTCCTGAAAGACGTGACGTATCACGTCTTCGTCGAGGCTGACGAGGATACGCAGGTCCTGCTGACCGACTCGGCCACATTCCGCACCGTATCGGAACAGAACATCTATGCCCGGTGTGCGGCGTATGAACGGGCGGCCCAGCGGTTGTCGCAAATGCTGCATGCCCTGCAGGATGTTTTGTTCGTCAGTGCCGACAAGCGGCTGATCCGGTTCCTCCTCAGCGAGAGCCGGCAGTCGGGTACGGACAAGCTCAAATTGACCCAGACCCAGATTGCCAGTTACATGGGCAGTGTGCGGGAGGTCGTGAGCCGTCTCCTGAAGGACTTGTCTGCCGCCGGCCTGGTGCGCTCCGGCCGTGGCACCGTGACCCTGCTGGACAAGCCGGCCCTGGAAAAACTGGCGCAGTAACGGCAAAAATCGAGTCGCTGAACAGCAAACACAGCAAAAAAATACGACCTGCCGAAGTTCGACAGGTCGTTTTTGATTGGTTCGTACGGGTGCGTATTATTTGAAGAGCGCCAGGACGGATTCGGCTGGCTGGTAGCCGACGGTGGTGCCGATCGCCTGGCCGTTCTTGAAGGCCATGAGCGTCGGGATGCTCATGACACCGTATTCTTCCGCCAGTTCCGGCGAATCATCCGTGTTGACCTTGCAGACCAGCAGTTCCGGATGTTCGGCCGCAATCTGGGCCACGACGGGTGCCATCATGCGGCAGGGACCGCACCAGGTCGCCCAAAAATCAACCAGAACGGGTTTATCTGCTTCTAAGACAACGTTACGAAAATTTTCATTGCGTACTTCGACAGGTTCCATTGTGTTTTCCTCCTTTAAGCGGCACAGGGCCGCGTTATTTCTTGCTGCGGCACAGGCCGCTTGGCTTTTCTGTTCTTATTATATGGAACGGGGAGGGAAAGTTCTGTAACCGTGTCACATTTCCAACAGCTGTTTCAGTTCTTCCAGCGAGCGCAGGCCCGTGGCGCGGCGGACCGGGCGGCCCTGCCGGTAGGCGACGGTGGTCGGCGGCAGGAGGATGTTGCAGCGGCCTGCCAGGGCAGCGTCTTCTTCACAGTCGACCTTGCAGGCTTTGAAACCGCCCTGTTTGTTCAGAAGGGACTGCAGTTCGGCCAGCTCCATGCGCGATGACTGCTGGTCGCCATAGAACAGCACCAGCACCGTGCCTTCTGCCTGCAGGACTTCCGCGTCGAACGTGGCTGCCGTCACTGCCTGTACGGTGCGGGACGCATCTTCTTTGTAGTCCGGCGGCAGGAGCAGCTCCAGCGTTTCCTTGGTACGGAGCCCCGTGGCGCGGCGCACGGATTTTCCTCCGGCAAAGCAGATCGTCGTGGGCATCATGAGGATGTGGTACTGCTGCAGCAGTTCGGGGTAATCGACGCCGTTGATTTTGCAGATTTTCAGGCCCGGGTGCTTCTGCTGCAAGTATTCCAGTTCCGTCGACTGCATTTTGGACGGTTTGTCCCAGCTCTGGTAAAAAAGGACCAGGACCGGGCCGGGATCCTGCAGTACTTCCTGCAGGAATGTTTCCGGCGTCAGGATGGGAAAGTCGTCACGAAAGAATCCCATTGCATATCTCCTTTCGACAGTTTTGGAGAATAAGAGCGCTGCACGGCGGCAGGAAAGCAGCCGTGCAGAACGGAGTGTTTCAATAATAACGCGGATTGCGGCGGACCCACAGAACGCGCCCGGGCACCTGGGCCAGGAGGATGCCGGCGAGCAGCAGGGCCGCACCGGCCAGTTCGCGTCCCGTCATGGTTTCGCCCAGGAAGAGGGCTCCGGACACGGCACCGAAGACCATTTCCAGCGAGAGGATCATGGACGCCTCCGTCGGCGGCACGCCTTCCTGCCCGACAATCTGCAGGGCGTAGGCTCCGCCGCTGGATACGATGCCGGCATAGAGCAGCGGGATGGCTGCAGCCCGGAGCGATTCCCACGTCAGGGTTTCTCCCACCAGGGGCAGGACGGCAAAGCCGAGAATGGCATCGACGATCAGCTGGCCTTCGGCCAGATAAATGCCGGGGTACCAGTTGACAAAGCGGTCGACGGACAGAATATGCAAGGCCCAGAACAGGACGCCGGTCAGGGCCAGCATGTCGCCCAGGTTCAGGGGTTCACCGCCGCCGTGGTACGTCAGCAGATACAGCCCTGCCACGCCCAGAAGACAGCCCAGCAGGTGAGTCAGGCGCAAGGGCCGGTAAAGAAAGAGCCCCAGCAGGGGAACGGCCACGATGTAGAGACCCGTAATGAACGCAGTCTTTCCGACGGTCGTATAGAGCATGGCCGCCTGCTGCAGGACCATGCCGGCGAAGAGAATCAGGCCGATGGTCAGGCAGCACAGCCACAGCGGCCACGGTTTCCGGCGGCTGCCTTCGGATGCGTCTCCCGCAGGGGCAGCGGCGTCCGGCCGGGCCGGACCGGTTCCTTTCCGGTGCCGCTCGTACCACAGCAGGATGGGCAGGACCGCCAGGGTTCCCAGGAGCGAACGGACGGCAACGAAGGAAAAGGTCCCGATGCTGGCGTTGCCGACACTCTGGAAAAGAAACGTAGTTCCCCAGATAAAGGCAGCCAGGAGAAGACACAGTCTGTTTTTCATGTTACACTTCCGTTCTTTTCTCGATTCAAAATGGTGGTACTATTATACTATGAATTGCATTTGTATTCAATTGATGGTAGACTGTGCCTTATAAAGGAGAGAGTTTACTATGGAACGAGATTGGAAAGAGGCATCCGGGACCTCTGTTTCCCCGGAATACCCGGAACAGATTCCGCCGCTGACTACGGTCGAGGCGGATCAGAAGGGATACCGGTGGGTGGCCATTACGGCCATGCTGTACGCCATCGGGATTATTCTGCATACGGTCAGCCCCAACGTAGGCGGCGTGACCATCAACTGGACGATTGCCATGTACTGTATCGTCATCAACCTGACCAAGCCGCCGCTGCTGCGGGCCATCGGCATGGGCTTTATCGCCGGGATCACGTTGATCCCTTCGTCTAAGTCCGCCTTTCCGCTGGGCAACCTGGCCAGTGAAATCTGCGGCGCTTCGACGTGCTGCCTGCTGCTGAAGGCCATGGCCCTGGTTCATCTGCAAGAATCGCGCCTGGCCCCGCTGCTGACGGGATTCTGCTCGACCTTCGTGTCCGGTGGTGTCTTCACGTTCATCCTGCGGCTCATCCTCAACCTGCCGCTGGGCGTATGGCTGAAGGTCATGCTGCCTGTCGTCGCAGTGGTCGGCGTCCTGAATGCCGTCGTCACCTTCGGGCTGTACGGTCCGGTGAAGCGGCTCTTCTTCGCGCAGGAAGGAGGGAAGCAGGCATGACGGATTCCGTTGTTTCGTTCGATCATTATTATTTTCAATATACCAATGCCCGCAGCGTGGTGTTGAAGAACATCTGCCTGGACATTGAACGGGGAAGCTTTACAGTCCTCGTCGGGCCCAGCGGTGCCGGCAAGACAACGCTGTGCAAGTCCATGACGGGCATCCTGCCCTATTACCAGGGCGGCAGCTACGCCGGCGACGTCCGCGTCCTCGGCAAGTCCACGAAGGGCCAGAAGGTGTCGGACCTGGCCATGAGCATCGGCTTTATGATGGAGGATTATGAAAGCCAGCTCGTCTCCCTGACGGCAGGGGAGGAAGTGGCGTTCGCCCTTGTGAACCACGGGTTTCCGCCGGAAGAGACGGACGAACGCGTTCGCCGCGCCCTGGCCGAAGTCGGCCTGCCGGAACGGGAAAATTACCAGCTCGACGAACTGTCCGGCGGGCAGCGGCAGCGCCTGGCCCTGGCTTCCTTACTGGCCGTCCGCCCGGAGATCATCGTCCTGGATGAGCCGGTCAGTGCCATGGATCCCGACGGTGCCGAAAGCCTGTATCAGCTGATCCACCAGATTCACCAGGACCACGGTACGACTTTCGTTATCGTGGAACACCGCGTGGAATTCGTCCTGCCCTACGTGACCAATCTCGTGGCGGTGAAAGAGGGTCGGATTACGGCGGCCGGCAGTTGTGAAGACGTGGTGCCGGCCTTGTACGCCGATCCGGACATGCGCCCCCTGCTGCCCGACCTGTGGCAGATTCACGGCGGCCTCGAAGCCCGGACGGGGCAGCAGTTCCGCTTGTGGCGGAGCGTGGGCGAAGCCGTCGATGACCTGCAGGAACGCGGCATGGGACCGCTGTTGATGGGAAGGAGGGAAGACCGTGATTGAAGCGAAAAACATCAACTTCGCCTATCGGCGCGGTATTCCGGTCCTGACGGACATCAACTGCACCATTGGCGACGGGGAATTTGTGGCCCTGCTGGGGCACAACGGCAGCGGCAAGACGACCTTGACGCGCCTCATGATGGCCCTGGACCATCCCCGCAGCGGCGAAATCCTGGTCGACGGCGAAGACATCGCCCACTATGAGCCGGCCGACCTGGCCGACAAGATCGGCTACGTGTTCCAGAACCCGGATCTGCAGATCCTGGCGGACACGGTCTACGAAGAAGTGGCCTACGGTCCCCGCGTCAAAAAACTCCCTGAGAACAACGTCCGTGCCAACGTGGAAGAGGCCCTGCGCGTCATGGACCTGACGGACCTGAAAGACTATTATCCGCGCCTCCTGTCCTTCGGGCAGAAGCGGCGTCTCGGCGTGGCAGCGGCCCTGGCCCTGAATCCCCGCACGCTGATCCTCGACGAAATCACCAACGGCCAGGATGCGGTGGAACAAGTGGCCATGATGGAATACCTGAAGGCCCTGAATGAGAAAAAGGGGACGACGATTATTTTGATTACCCACGACATGGACATCGTCCGCCGCTACGCAAAACGGACGATTGTCCTGTGCGACGGCAGGATCGTGTTCACCGGCACGCCGGAGGAACTGTTCGCCACGGGCGAGGACTTGAAAGCCTGGGGCCTGCGCCGCCCCGTCGTGTCAACCCTGTCCCTGGAGTTCGGCCTGACGGGTGTGACGGACTGCGAAGCGTTCTGTGACGCCCTGGCTGGTATCCCGGCGGCCCCGAAAGGAGGCGCAGCCCAATGAAATTGAATGCCTTTACGTGGATTATCATCACCCTGGCTGTCACGGCGTGGGTTTTCATCCTGCCCGTCAAAACCGTGGCATGCATCCTGGTGCTGCAGCTGATCCTGCTGCTCTACATCAAGCGCAGCAAGACCATGCTGGCGGCCATCGGCGGCCTTGGCGTCTTTACGGGCCTGATGATCGCCTTGCAGCTGCTCTTCGGTTCGCCCCTGGACGTGTCCCTCTTCGGCGGCCTGCGCATGCTCGTCATGACCCTGGCCTTCTTGTGCATGCTGGCCACGACGAAAATCCAGAGCATCGCCAAGGCGCTGGTGGAACGCTTCCACATGCCCGTGGAATACGCCTTCATGCTGACGACCGCCCTGCGTTTCGTGCCGAACTTCCTGGAAGACAGCACCGTCACGCTGGATGCCCAGTCGTGCCGCGGCTATTCCAACCGGGGCAACGCCCTGAAGCGCCTCTGGTCCTACCTCGTCGTCATCCGGCCGCTGGTCATGCGCGCCGTGGCGAAGTCCGAAACCCTGGCCCTGTCCATGGAGCTGCGCGGGTTCGGAGCCAATACGTACCGCAACATGCCGAAAGATCCCTTTACGGCGGCGGACATCCTGGCCCTGGCCCTGGTCGTGTTCCTCAGCGCCTATCCGCTCTGGGGCCGCTACGTCCCCGCCCTGGAAGAGTTTTTCTGAGCCGCCCTGCCGGTCTGCCGGCCGGTTTGGCATCCTGGGGAGCCTGTTCCCGGACACAGTTGTCCACACCTTATCCACAGGGTTATCCACCGAAATACACAACATATAGACGAAAATCAAAAAAATATTGGCGGAAATCGCAAGATGTAGTTGCGGTTTCCGCCAATTGATGTTATGATTAGTCTAGTTCTATCATTTATTGATAAAATGATTTATTAGAACTTATTCGCAATAAGTGCAGAGGGGTGGAGTGACCATGAGTGTGACAAAGGTAATCAAGCGGGACGGGTCCAGCGTAGATTTCGATCTCCAGAAGATTGTAGTGGCCATCGGGAAGGCCAACGCCGCCGTGCCGGAAGACCAGCGGCTGGAGGATAGCAAGATTACAGCCATTGCCCGGTATGTCCAGCAGCGGGACAAGCAGCGCCTGCTGGTGGAGGACATCCAGGACATGGTGGAGCACCAGATCCAGGAAGCGGGAAAATTCGACCTGGCGAAAGCCTACATCATTTACCGCTACCGCCGCGCCCTGGTGCGCAAATCGAACACGACGGACGAATCCATTCTGTCCTTGATCCGCAACAACAACAAGGATGTCATGGAGGAGAACAGCAACAAAAACGCCGTCATGGCATCGACGCAGCGTGACCTCATCGCCGGCGAAGTGTCGAAGGATCTGACGCGCCGCATCATCCTGCCGGAAAAGATTGCCCGCGCCCATGACGAGGGCGTGCTTCATTTCCATGACATGGACTATTTCATCCAGCCGATTTTCAACTGCTGCCTCATCAACATCGGCGACATGCTGGACAACGGCACGGTCATGAACGGCAAGCTCATCGAATCGCCGAAGGGCTTCCAGGTAGCGTGCAACGTCATGACCCAGATTATCGCCTGCGTCGCGTCGAGTCAGTACGGCGGCCAGTCCGTCGACGTGTCCCACCTGGGCAAATACCTGCGCCGCAGCCGCGATAAATTCACCAAACGGGCCTATGATGCCCTGGGGGCACAGGCCGATCCGGATGTGGTGCGCAAGATTGTGGACGAACGGCTCCGCGAGGAACTGAAATCCGGCGTCCAGACCATCCAGTACCAGATCAATACCTTGATGACCACCAACGGCCAGTCCCCGTTCGTGACGCTCTTCCTGTACCTGCGGGACGACGATCCGTACATTGAAGAAAATGCCATGATCATCGAGGAGATCCTGCGCCAGCGCCTGCAGGGCATCAAAAACGAAGCCGGCGTGTACGTGACGCCGGCCTTCCCGAAACTGATCTACGTGCTGGACGAAAACAACAATCTGTCCGGCGGCAAGTACGACTACCTGACGAAACTGGCGGCCAGGTGCAGCGCCAAGCGGATGTATCCGGACTATATCAGCGCCAAATTGATGCGCGAAAACTACGAAGGCAACGTCTTCAGCCCCATGGGCTGCCGCAGCTTCCTGGCTCCGTGGAAAGATAAAAATGGAAACTATAAGTTCGAAGGGCGCTTCAACCAGGGCGTCGTGTCCCTGAACCTGCCCCAGATCGGCATCCTCGCCGCCGGGGACGAAGACAAATTCTGGAAACTGCTGGATGAACGGCTCCAGCTCTGCTACGAAGCCCTCATGGTCCGGCACAATGCCCTGATGGGCGTGCGCAGCGACGTGAGTCCCATCCACTGGCAGTACGGCGCCATTGCCCGCCTGCCGAAGGGCGCCAAAATCGACAAGTATCTGATGAACGGCTATTCCACCCTGTCGCTGGGCTACATCGGGCTCTATGAAATGACCGTGGCCATGAAGGGAGTCAGCCACACGACGCCGGAAGGCAAAGAATTTGCCATGCGCGTCATGAAACATCTCCGCGCCGCCTGCGACAAGTGGAAGGCCGAGACGGGACTGGGCTTCGGCCTGTACGGGACGCCGGCCGAGTCCCTCTGCTACCGCTTCGCCCGCGTGGACAAGGCCCGCTTCGGGACCATCAAGGACATTACGGACAAGGGGTACTATACCAATTCGTACCACGTCGACGTGCGGGAACCCATCGACGCGTTCTCGAAGTTCGAATTTGAAAGTGCGTTCCAGCGGATCTCTTCCGGTGGCGCGATCAGTTATGTTGAAGTGCCAAATATGGAAAAAAATATCGAAGCGCTCGAATCTGTGATAAAATTTATATATGACCACATCCAGTATGCGGAGTTCAATACGAAATCCGATTACTGCATGGTCTGCGGCTACGACGGGGAGATTCTCATCAACGACGACAACGAATGGGAATGCCCGCAGTGCCACAACAGAGACCATGCCAAGATGACCGTGATCCGCCGGACGTGCGGGTACCTGGGCGAAAACTTCTGGAATGTGGGCAAGACGAAAGAAATCAAGTCGCGCGTACTGCACCTGTAAGGAGCAGGCAGGCTCCCTGCAGGGCGGTACACGGCGGAGTCAAAGGAAGTGGGTATATGAATTACGCGACTTTGAAACGCCATGATATTGCCAACGGGCCGGGAGTCCGCGTCTCTTTGTTCGTCAGCGGCTGCCAGCATCATTGTCCGGGCTGCTTCAACCCGGAAACGTGGGACTATAATTACGGAAATCGATTCACGGGCGATGTGATGGACAAAATCATCCGGGTCTGCAACCATGACTTTATTGCAGGTCTGAGCGTCCTCGGAGGGGAACCGCTGGACCCGGCCAACCAGGCCACGGTTCTGCGAATTCTGGAAACGTTCCACCGCGTGTACCCGCACAAGACCATCTGGTGCTACACCGGCTACCGGTACGACGACGAACTGCTGGCCGGCAAAGTGGGGGACCCGGAAACAGTCCGGAAGATCCTGTCCCTGGTCGACGTCCTTGTCGACGGGGAATTCCATGAAGCGGAAAAGGATTTGAAACTCCGGTTCCGCGGCAGCGCCAATCAGCGCCTGATCCGGGCCAAAGATTCTCTGGCGGCCGGACAGCTTCTCCTGTGGGATCCCGGGGAAGAAGGCAAGGGAACAGGAGGAACAGCAGAATGACGGAAAAACTCTATGAAAAGGATTCTTATTTGAAGGAATGCGACGCCATGGTGACGGAATGCGAAATCGCGCCGAACGGCTATGCCATCGTCCTCGACCGGACGGTCCTCTTCCCCGAAGGGGGCGGGCAGCTGAGCGACACGGGCACCATCAACGGCGCTGTCGTCACGGATGTACAGGACTGGAAGGGGAAAATTATCCACCACTGCCAGGCTTCGTTTCCTGTAGGCGCCAAGGTGAAGGTCGCCGTCAACTGGCAGGTCCGGCTGGACCATATGCAGCAGCACTGCGGCGAGCATATGATTTCCTATGCCTTCTGGAAACTCTTCGGTGCCAACAACATCGGGTTCCATATGAGTGAGCGCCTGGTCACCATCGACCTGGACAAGGAAGTCACGTGGGAACAGGCCATGCAGGCGGAAGATTTCGCCAACGGGCAGATCTGGGACAACCGCCCCATTACCGTAACCTACAAGGATGATACGGAAGTCGCCAAGATTCCCATGCGCAAGAAGAACGAAAAACTGAAAGGCCTGCTGCGGCTGGTCCACATCGAAGGCAGCGATATCTGCACGTGCTGCGGCACCCACCCGGCTGCCACGGGCTCCGTGGGACTTATCAAGATCACCCGCCTGGAAAAACACAAAGGCGGGACACGGGTCGAGTTCCTCTGCGGCCGCTGGGCCCTGGAAGACGCGCGCCACAAGATGGAATGGATCCAGGCGGCAGGGCATCACCTGAGCACCAGCGAAGACAAGGTGCTGGATGCCATTGAAAAAATGGAAGGGGAAATCACATCCCTGCGCGAGCAGCTCCGCGCAAAAATTGCCGAACTGCAGGAAGGGGAAATCCAACGCCTGCTGGCGGCAGCCCCGGTCAACAAGGCCGGCAGCAAGGTGCTCCTGGCCGTGGAAGACGATTACGATCCCAAGTCGGCCAAAACGCTCCTGGGCAAGCTGACGGATATTCCCGGCAGCGTCGCCGGCGTGGTCTACCACAAAGGGGACCGCGTGAACTACCTCTTCGGCCTCGGCGAAGGCGGCCGGGGGGACTGCAAGGCAGCTGTCCAGAAAGCGAACGAACTCTTCCAGGGCAAAGGCGGCGGCAAGCCGGCCTCGGCCCAGGGCGGTGGTACGTACAGCCCGGACTGGAAGGAGAAAGCCGAAACCCTGCGGGCGTTCCTGCAGGACTGACGGTGTAAGAAGAAACAGACAACAAAAAAACGGGCAGGGAGCCGAAACTCTCTGCCCGTATTTTTTGTGGTTTTACTGGTGGCCGGTTTTTAAAAGCTTTCTCAGTCTTCCTTCCGGGAGCGCCACACTTCGACAAACAGCGGGATGACCGACACGATGATAATGCCGAGCGCCACGTGGCCGAAGTTGTTTTTCACGACGGGGATGTTGCCGAAAAAGTAACCCGCGCCGGAAAACAGCGACACCCAGGCGAGGCCGCCGAGGAAATTGTAATGCAGGAACGTGCGGTAGTGCATGGTGCCGATGCCAGCAACAAAGGGGGCAAAGGTACGCACGATGGGCACGAAACGGCACAGGAAAATGGCCTTGTGGCCGTGTTTTTCGTAGAAACGCTGGGCTTTTTCCACATACTCCGGCTTGATCAGCTTGTTCGGGTTTGCCAAAATTTTCAGCCCGAATTTCTCGCCGATCCAGTAGTTACACGTATCGCCCAGAACCGCGGCGACCAGGCAGATGATGTAGAAGTAGCCGAAGTGGAGGCTGCTGGACGCCGCCGACAAAGCACCGCACGCGAACAGCAGGGAATCGCCCGGCAGGAAAGGGGTCACGACGAGGCCTGTTTCACAGAACAGGATCAGGAACAGCAGGAAATAGATCAGGGAACCATAGGCTGCCATGATGGCCGGGATGTAGCGGTCAAAATGGAGAATGTATTCACTGAAGAAATAAGCGAGCTGGTACAATACATCCATAAAGCGGGGGACCTCCTTCAATTTTGTCCGTTTTACTGGTGTTTCACTTAAAATCGACAGTATTTTACCATAAATGGGCAAAGAATGATATAATAAATTTATTTAAAATTTATGTACGGTGTCATTTTTCACATAAGATTTGAAATTATTCCGGCCATTCCGGAAAGATTCCGTATATAATAGTACGAGAAAAGTGGAAGTATGGAAACTTGCCGTCGGGCAAGGAACGAGAAGAAGGAGACGTACAAGATGACAGAAACGAAAAAATCGTTGGAAGTGACAGCAGACGGGCTGTGCTGGTGCGGCAGCGGAAAACCGTATGAAGAATGCCACAAGGCAATCGACGATGAAATCAAACTGCACCAGCTCGCCGGGGAAGAAGTGCCAACGCGGGATATGATCAAGACGCCAGCCCAGATCGCCGGCATCCGGAAAGCCTGCGACCTGAATACAGCCGTGCTGGACGAAGTTTCGAAATACATCCGCAAGGGCATGACGACAGAAGAAATCGACCAGATCGTGTACCAGTTTACGGTGAAACACGGCGGGACACCGGCGCCGCTGGGCTTCTGCGGATTTCCGAAGAGCGTCTGCACATCCGTCAACGACCAGGTCTGCCACGGTATCCCGGACCGGCAGGTCATCCTGCGGAACGGTGACATCGTGAACGTCGACGCATCTACCATTGTAGATGGGTATTACGGTGACGCGTCCCGCATGTTTGAAATCGGGCATGTGGACAAGCGTGCCAAGGACCTCGTCGCCATTACGAGAGAATGCCTCAAACGGGGCGTGGAAGCAGCGAAGCCCTGGGGTCATCTGGGTGATGTCGGCGCCGCCTGCAGCGCCTTCGCCCATAAACACCATTACTCCGTCGTCGAAGAGTTCGGCGGCCACGGCGTGGGCGTGGAATTCCACGAAGATCCTTTCGTCGCCCACGTGGGCAAGAAGGGAACGGGCATGCTCCTCGTGCCGGGCATGATTTTCACGATTGAACCGATGCTCAACGAAGGCCGGAAAGATGTCTTTATCGACTCGGCCAACGACTGGACGGTCTACACAGAAGACGGCAGCCTGTCGGCCCAGTGGGAACACACCATCCTGATTACGGAAGATGGTGCGGAAATCCTGACGTACTGAGAAAAGGAGTGAAAACAGCGTATGTGGAAGAAAGTATTGCTCTGCCTGACCCTGGCCCTGCTGGTGATGACGGGAACCGTGCTGGCTGCCGAACCGGCTGCCACCGTGACCCGGACAGACAGCAGCCTGCCCCGCGTTGCCGTCCTGATTGCGAACAACGCGAAGACGACCTATGACGACCGCCTGACGCGGCACGAAAAGGAATTTTTCCAGACGTGTTTCCCCTCTACGTCCTACACGTGGGTAGACGGGGATCCTTATCTCAAGAAACTGGCGGATATGGGACTGACCGACTTGTCCACGGTGGAACGGGCGGACTTTCTGGATGCCTTTGAAGGGTCGGATGTCGACTACATCGTCTATCTGGAAATCCAACCGTTCACGCGCAAGGAACGCAAGAGCTGGTTCACCCATTCCGTGGACATGACGACCCAGCTGCCGTTCAAGATTATCGACGTGAAACGGAACAAATACCTGTACAACGGGAAGTTTACGGAAAAAGGAACAAACAGCACCATGATCGGCGGCATCGGGAATAAGGATGCGGCGCTGCAGGCCCTGAACCAGGCCAACGAGAAAATCCGCACCATCCTGGCGGAACGGATGCCACAGCAAAGTGTAAAAAGTGTTTCACATTTTCGTAAGTGAAAGGAAAAACAGCCGCTGCAGCGGCAGTAAGGGCTCCCGGCTTTGAAAAAGGCCGGGAGCCTTGTGTTTATGCGGGAAAGAGGCATTTTGTAAAGCCTAATTCAGAAATTGTATACAATATTCTTAAGGGTATACGTGTATACATGCTGAAAACGTATTGTGTTTTGCGTTACAGACAAGTAGAATAAAAACTGTAACTCAAGGGAATATTGTCAAGATGACAGGAAACCTTGCAGATGTTGTGTGTTGTGTTGTCGTTGGAGGACTTGAGAATGTTCACAGATTTGTTGAATACCATTGACGGGTATGTGTGGGGTCTGCCTCTCATCGCCCTGCTGCTGGGAACCGGTATCTGGCTGACGATTCGGCTCCGTCTGCTGCAGGTCTGGAAATTGCCGAAAGCACTGGCCCTGATTTTCACCGCTCGTAACGGCGGCGGTGGTGACGTGAACAGTTTCAAGGCTCTTTGCACGGCCCTGGCGGCTACGGTCGGCACGGGCAATATCGTCGGCGTGGCCACGGCGGTCAAGCTCGGCGGTCCCGGCGCCCTCTTCTGGATGTGGATTGCCGCCTTCTTCGGCATGGCATCGAAGTACGCCGAATGCCTCCTGGCCGTCCGGTATCGTACGACCGATGCCAACGGTGAAATTTCCGGCGGCCCCATGCACTACATCGAACAGGGGCTGGGCCACAAGTTCAAACCCCTGGCCGTCATGTTCGCGGCGTTCGGTGTCGGCACGGCCTGCCTTGGCAGCGGTACCTTTACGCAGGTCAACGCCATTTCGGAAATTACGAACCTCACGTTCGGCATCGACCCGCTGTATACGTCCCTGTTCCTGGCGGTCCTGACGGCAGTCATCATCTGGGGCGGCCTGCACAGCATTGCCAACGTATCCAGTAAAATTGTCCCGCTCATGGCCGTGATTTACATTGCCATTACGGCCGGTGTCCTGTTCGCATTCCGGGAACAGCTGCCGGCTGCCATCCTGCTGGTACTGCACGATGCGTTTAATCCGACGGCAGCGGCCGGCGGGTTCGCCGGTGCGACTGTGGCCGTGGCTATGCGCAGCGGTATCGCCCGCGGCATTTTCTCGAACGAAGCCGGCCTGGGCTCTGCCCCGATCGTGGCGGCTGCCGCCAAGACGAAATGGGCGGCCGAACAGGGTCTCGTTTCCATGACGGGTACCTTCATTGATACGATCATCATCTGCACCATGACGGGCCTCTGCCTCGTGGTGACGGGTGTGTACACCGGTGACGCCAACGGCGCTGCCATGACAGCCCAGGCCCTGGGTGCCGTGTTCCCGAACAGTGCCCGGTACCTGCTCTTCGTCGGCCTGAGCCTGTTTGCCTTTTCCACCATCCTCGGGTGGAACTACTACGGCGAACGCTGCGTCGAATACCTGGCCGGTACGAAAGCCATTAAGCCGTACCGCATCGTGTTCGTTGCCATCATCGCGTCGGCCAGCTTCCTGAAGCTGGAATCGATCTGGGCCCTGGCAGATATTTCCAACGGCCTCATGGCCTTCCCGAACTTGCTGGCCCTGCTGATGCTGACACCGGTCGTCGTCCAGGAGACCAAAGCCTACTTTGCCCACCTGGAAGCGGTGGAAGACCGGAGAAAACGCTTGGAAACCGCCCGTGCGGAAAGTCTTTCCACAGTGGATTGACCCGCATGCGGTCATGATACACATTCTCTCTTCTGTTTCTGTCCCACTGTCCTTTGCCCGTCGGAAACGACGGGCATTTTTTATTTCCCCCGGACCTCCGGATATGGTAAAATAGAACGTATGTACAAGGAGGTTTCCATGGATAGTTTTGCAAGTTTGAATCCGCAGCAGAAAGCTGCGGTGGAATATACGGAAGGGCCCATGCTCATCCTGGCCGGCGCCGGCAGCGGCAAGACGAAAGTGCTGACCTGCCGCGTGGCACATCTGCTGGAAATGGGCGTCCAGCCCTGGCGGATTCTGGCCATTACCTTCACGAACAAGGCTGCGAAGGAAATGCGCACACGCGTCGACAACATGGCCGGCCCCGCCGCCAAGGACGTCTGGCTGTCCACGTTCCATTCGTTCTGCGCCCGCATCCTGCGCCGCGACGTGGAAGTGACGGGCCTGTACCGCCGCAACTTTGCCATTTACGATACGTCGGACCAGAAGGCCCTGCTCAAGCGCATCCTGAAGGAAATGAACCTGGACGAGAAGCGGTTCCCGGTGAACAACATTCTCGGCCAGATTTCCAATGCCAAGAATGCCATGCTCGATGCGGCGGCGTTCGGCAAAATTGCCATGGATTACTATGCCCAGCAGGTCTTTACTATCTACAAGGAATACGAAAAACGCCTCCGGGCCAGCAACGCCATGGACTTCGACGATCTGCTCATGATTGCCGTGGAGATGCTGCAGCAGTTTCCGGACGTGCGGAAAAAATACCAGGACCAGTTCCAGTACATCATGGTGGACGAATACCAGGACACGAACCGGACGCAGTATGTCCTGACCCGGCTGCTGGCCGGCGAGCGGGGCAACCTCTGCGTGGTCGGTGACGCGGACCAGAGCATTTACGGCTGGCGCGGTGCCGATATCCGGAACATCCTCGATTTCGAGAAGGACTACCCCCATGCCAAAACGCTGAAACTGGAACAGAACTACCGGTCCACGAAAACAATCCTGGCGGCTGCCAATAAAGTCATCGAGCAGAACCAGGAGCGGAAGCCGAAGGAACTGTGGACGAGCAATCCCAAAGGGCAGCAGATTACCTATTACGAAGCCCAGGACGAACGAGACGAGGCGCGGTTTGTCGTCGAACAGGCCCAGTCTCTGGTCCGGCAGGGCATGAAGTACGGCGACATGGCCGTCCTGTACCGTATGAACACGCAGTCCCGCGTGTTCGAAGAAGTGCTGAACAAAAGCGGCATCGCCTATACCATGGTGGGCGGCACGAAGTTTTACGACCGCAAGGAAATCCGCGATGCGTTGTCTTATTTGAAGGTCTTGTACAACCCCTACGATTCCATGAGCCTGCAGCGTATTATCAACGTGCCGAAGCGGGGCATCGGGGCGACCACCCTGGCGAAGCTGTACGACTACGCCACGGCGCAGAACGCGACCCTCTTCGACGTCGTGACAAACGCCGGGTCCGTGCCGGGTCTGTCCGCGCGGACGGCAGCGAAACTGGAAGAGTTTTCCACGCTGCTCTTCGAGCTCATGGGCGAAGTGGACCAGGTTCCCATCGAAGACCTGATCTACGACGTCATCCACAAGACCGGGTACATCGACGACCTGCTGGCGGAGCGCACGGCAGAAGCGGAAAACCGGGCGGCCAACCTGGAAGAGCTGCAGTCTGTGGCCAAGGATTTCCTCTTCGATGAAAACGAGGAAAAGACCCTGGCGGCGTTCCTGGAACATGTGGCACTCGTATCCGACGTGGACGACGCGGACCTGGACGAGAACCGCATTACCCTCATGACGCTCCATTCTGCCAAGGGACTGGAATTTCCGGCAGTGTTCCTCGTCGGCATGGACGAGGGCATTTTCCCGCACCAGTTTGCCAACGGCAACGACCACGACCTGGAAGAGGAACGGCGCCTGTGTTACGTCGGCATTACGCGGGCCGAACGCTATCTGTTTTTGACGACGGCGCGGCAGCGTACCATCTACGGCCGCACGAATGAAGAAATCCCGTCACGGTTCCTGGAGGAGATTCCGCCGGAACTGGTTCACGAATACCACCGGCCGGATGTAGAATCCTACAGCTACGGCAATACGGAAGGAAATACATACGGACGGCGCGAAACAGGCCTTCGCCGGGGCGGCACCTACAGCGAGGCCGAATCGTCCTTCAGCCGTCGGTTCAAGGAAGAGAGCCGCCGTTCGTCGGAACTGTTTTCCAAAATCCATACGGATTATGTCCCGCCCCGTCCGGCCGGCGCCGGCAGCACGGCGTTCCAGGCCGGGGATCACGTGGAACATAAAAAGTTCGGCAAGGGCACGGTGGTCAGTGTCAAGACGACGGCCGACGGCCAGGAGGTCAAGGTGGCCTTCGCCGGCGGCGGGATCCGCAGTCTGCTGACGAAATACGCCGTCTTGAAAAAGATTTGAGAAACAGCGGTTGTGCGAAGACGCCAGTCCGTCGGAGCTTGTCGAGGAGAGTATGATGAGTGATACCGTAGAATACAAAGCCGCCAGGCTGCAGCCCGGCGAAACGAAAGAATCGTTGCTGGCCGAAGCGGCGAACCTGCGCCGCCAGATCCGCCATCATGAATACCAATACTACGTACTGGACGACCCGGAAATCAGCGACGCCGAGTACGACGCCCTGACGAACCGCCTGCGGTCCATCGAGGCCCTGTATCCGGACGACGTGCCTGAGGATTCTCCCACCCGCCGTCCCGGCGGCTATGTGGCACCGGGTTTTACGCAGGTGCGGCACGCCATTCCTATGCTGAGCCTGGGCAACGTGTACAGCGCGGAGGAAATGCGCGACTTCGACCGCCGTGTGCGGTCCCAGCTGCCGCCGGACGCGCCGGTGGAATACGTCATGGAACCGAAAATCGACGGCCTGGCATGCAGCCTGGTCTACGAGCAGGGCCGCCTGGTGCAGGCGTCGACCCGCGGGGACGGGCAGGTCGGTGAAAATGTAACCGCCAACGTGCGTACCATCCGCTCCATCCCGAAGCGGATTGTCGTACCGGACGGCGAAGCCGTACCGGAACGTCTCGACGTACGCGGTGAGATTTACATGCCCCGCGAAGCATTTCTGAAATTGAACGAAGAACGGACCGATGCAGGCGAGCGTGAATTTGCCAATCCGCGCAATGCCGCCGCAGGCAGCCTGCGGCAGCTCGACCCGGCCGTGACGGCACGGCGGGAGTTGTCCTTTTTTGCCTATTACCTGGTCGGGCCGGCGGAACCGCCGACGCAGGAGGCGTGTCTCCGCGCCCTGGAACATTACGGATTTACGACACCGGAACACTGGACCGTGGCACACAATGCCGATGAAATCCTGCAGTTCATCGAAGCCCACGACGGGCGGCGCAAGACCCTGGCCTACGATACGGACGGCGCCGTGGCGAAGCTGAACGCCGTGTGGGAGCAGAAACTTCTGGGCGCCACGGGCAAAGATCCCCGCTGGGCCATCGCCTACAAATATCCGCCCGAACAGGCGCGGACGAAACTGGAAGACATCGTCATCCAGGTCGGGCGTACGGGTGTCCTCACGCCGGCTGCCGTACTGACGCCGGTCAAGCTGTCAGGCAGTACCGTCAGCCGCGCCACGCTGCACAACGAAGACTTTATTCACGAAAAAGACATCCGCATCGGCGATACGGTGGTCATCAACAAAGCGGCGGAAATCATCCCCGAAGTCCTGTCGGTCGTAAAGGAACTGCGTCCGGCCGACGCCAAGCCCTTTGCCATGCCCACGGAGTGTCCGGAATGCGGCTGGCCCGTGACGCGCAAGGAAGGGGAGGCGGCGTACCGCTGCACCAATCCACACTGCCCGGCGCTGGGGCGGGAAGGGTTGATCCACTTCGCGTCCCGCGACGCCATGGACATCGACGGGTGCGGTCCCCGCGTCATCAATGCACTGCTGGCCGCCGGCCTGGTCAAGACACCGGCCGACCTGTACGATTTGACAGTGGACCAGCTGGTGCAGCTGGACCGGATGGGCCAGAAGTCGGCGGAGAACCTGGTCGCCGCCATCGCCCGCAGCAAGGACGCCGGCCTGGCCAAACTGCTCTTTGCCCTGGGCATCCGCCACGTCGGCGCTAAGGGCGGCCGCATCCTGGCGGAAGCGTTCGGGTCTATGGACAAGCTCCGGGCAGCCGACAAAGAGACCCTGGCCAACCTGAACGACATCGGCGACATCATCGCCGAAAGCATTGTCACGTGGTTCGCCAATCCCGTGAACCAGGAACTGGTGGACCGCCTGCAGGCTGCCGGCGTCCGCATGACGGAGACCGCTCGTACGGCCGATGCGACGCACCCCTTCTTCGGCAAGACCATGGTCTTTACGGGAACTCTGCCCACGCTGGACCGGGCGACGGCGCAGGAGATGGCCCGCGCTGTCGGGGCGAAAGTGACCGGCAGCGTCAGCCGGAAAACGGACTACGTCGTGGCCGGCGAAGCCGCCGGCAGCAAGCTGGACAAGGCCCGGGAACTGGGCGTGACCGTGCTTGACGAAGCGCAGTTCCTGGAAATCCTGCACCAGGGAAATTCCGGAGAGACACCGGAACGTTCCGGCGCCCCGGAGGACACGGCACAGCCGGCCGGCACGAATACACCGGAAAATGCCGGAACACCGAAGCCGGATGCTGCAGGACCGGTGCCGGACGGGTCCATGGGATCCTTGTTTGATTGAACCGGAAACGGCAATGGAGTGAGATAGAAAGGAACAGAATGCGATGAAGATGCGGAAATGGCTTGCCTTGCTGGTATCCCTGTGCCTTCTGACGGTCCTTGCGGGCTGCTCTTTGTTCGGCCCGCCGCCAGACCCCTTCGCCGGCAAATGGATCGGACTGGTGAAAGTACCCATGCTGGGACGAAGCGTCGTCCAGGCGGACATTGTTCCGCTGAAGGGAGAGAAAGGACGCTACCACGTGGCGCTGGCAGCAGAACACTATGTGCCCGACGGACCGGGGTCGACGACGTACGTCTGGGAACCGGGCGCGTCTTTGAAGTTTGACGGGAATCTGGACGGGGACGAGCTCCAGGTGAATTCCTTTGTGAAACTGTCCTTCCTGGTCGGCAAGGCCACGGGAACGATCCGCCTTCACGACGGGACCGTCTTGTATAAAGACACGGGCGAGCAGAAGAAAGATTTGAAGAAGCAGCTGGCGGAGGAGATTCGGAAAGAAGTGCCGGGAGCCGTTTTCCGCGACCGGGAATAAGCCGTCGCAACTGTTGTACTCCTGTGTATTTGTGGTATAATATAATATGTTGTTTTGGGCCCCGAATAGCCCGGAAATGATTCAATAGGAGTGAATACGATGAAAGTAACGGAAAAAGATGTACGCTACATTGCCGAACTTTCCCGTCTGGAAATTTCTGACGAAGAAATGCCTATGTTTACGGAACAGTTCAACCAGATTCTGGAATACGCCGATATTCTGGAAAAGGTCGATACGACAGGCATCGAACCTACCTTCAGTATCTTGCCGCTCTACAATGTGATGCGCGAAGATGTCGTGAAGCCCGGCGTCAGCCACGAAGAAGCCATGAAGAACGCTCCGGCTGTCCATAACGACGGGTTCAAAGTACCCCGCGTAATTGAATAAGAAGGGAGATACGACGGTGAAGTTATACGAAAAGACTGTTCATGAACTCCATGACCAGCTGGTAAACAAAGAAATCAGCTCCGTCGAGCTGACCAATGCCCTCTTTGACCGCATTGACGAAGTAGAAGATAAAATCGCAGCGTATGTGACGCTCGACAAAGAAAATGCCCTGAAACAGGCTGCCAGGGTCGACGACATGATTGCCGCCGGCAAGGACATCAAGCCGCTGGCAGGCATTCCGGGCGCCATCAAAGACAACATCAGCACGAAGGGACTGCGCACGACCTGCTCGTCCCATATTCTGGACAACTTCATCCCTGTCTACGATGCCCATGTCATTGAAAACCTGCGGAAAGACGAGACCATCTTCCTGGGCAAGACGAACATGGACGAATTCGCCATGGGTTCGACGACCAAGACTTCCTATTTCAAGATGACCCACAATGCGTGGAACCTGGAACGTGTGCCCGGCGGTTCCTCCGGCGGCAGCGCTGCCGGTGTTTCGGCCGGTGAAGCCATCTGGGCCCTGGGTTCCGATACGGGCGGTTCCATCCGTCAGCCTGCTTCGTTCAACGGCATCGTCGGCATCAAGCCGACCTACGGCCGTGTCTCCCGGTATGGCTGTGTCGCATTCGCGTCCTCCCTGGACCAGATCGGGCCCCTGACCCGTGATGTCACGGACGCCGCTCTTGTTCTGAACACCATCTGCGGTGTCGACGCCCATGATTCGACGTCCCTGCCGGTCGATGTGCCGGACTTCACGAAAGCCCTGCGCCAGGATGTAAAGGGCCTGCGCATCGGCCTGCCGAAGGAATATTACGGCGAAGGCATCGATCCGAAGGTCAAGGAACAGATTCAGCTGGCGGTCAAGAAGTACGAGGAACTGGGAGCGAAGATTGTCGACATCTCCCTGCCTCATACGGAATATGCCGTTATTACGTACTATATTATCGCTCCGGCGGAAGCATCGGCCAACCTGGCCCGGTTCGACGGCGTCCGGTACGGCTACCGCAACAAACTTGCCACGAGCGCCCCGGAAATGACGAAAAAGAGCCGCAGCGAAGGGTTCGGCGCCGAAGTCAAGCGCCGCATCATGCTGGGGACGTACGTCCTGAGCTCCGGTTACTACGACGCCTACTACAAGAAGGCCATGCAGGTCCGTACGCTGATCAAGCGGGACTTTGACGAAGCCTTCCAGCAGTGCGACGTTCTCCTGACCCCGACGTCTCCGGTCGTGGCCTATTCCCTGGACGAGAAAATGGATCCCCTGACGATTTATATGCTCGACGTCACGACGATTCCTGTCAACATGGCCGGCCTGCCGGGTATCTCCGTGCCCTGCGGATTCGCCGACGGCATGCCCGTAGGCATGCAGCTCATCGGCAAGGCTCTGGACGAAGAGACCATTCTGCGCGCCGCCTACACCTTTGAACAGGCGACGGAATTCCACAAGGCGTATGCACCGTTGGGAGGGGACAAATAATGAAGAACTATACTACTGTAGTCGGCCTGGAAGTCCATGCCGAACTGAAGACGAAGACGAAGGCCTTCTGCTCCTGCTCCACGGAGTTCGGCGCAGAACCGAACACGCACGTCTGCCCGGTCTGCCTCGGCATGCCCGGCGCGCTGCCTGTCCTGAATAAGAAAGTCGTGGAATACGCCATTCTCGCCGGCCTGGCCCTGAATTGCGAAATCCAGAAATTCAATAAATTCGACCGGAAAAACTATTTCTATCCCGATCTGGCCAAGAACTACCAGATTTCCCAGTGGGATCAGCCGATCTGCCTGAACGGACACATCGACATTACGGTGAACGGCGAAAAGAAACGCATCGGCGTCACCCGTATCCATATGGAAGAAGACGCGGGCAAACTGGTCCATTCGGGCCTGACCATCAGCACGTCCGATTTCTCCGCCGTCGACTACAACCGTGCCGGCGTGCCTCTGATTGAAATCGTATCTGAACCGGATATGCGCAGCGCCCAGGAAGCCCGCGCGTACCTGGAACAGCTGAAGGCGATCCTGGAATACACGGATGTGAGCGACTGCAAGATGCAGGAAGGCAGCCTCCGCTGCGACGCCAACATTTCCGTCATGCCCGAAGGGGCTACGGAATTCGGCACCCGTGCCGAAATCAAGAATCTGAACTCTTTCCGTGCGCTGGAACGGGCCATTGAGTACGAAACGGAACGGCAGATCGAAATCCTGGAAGACGGCGGTCATGTCATTCAGGAAACGCGGACCTGGGACGACATCAACGGCGTCACCCTGTCCATGCGTTCCAAGGAAGAAGCGCATGATTACCGTTACTTCCCGGAACCGGACCTGGTTCCCATCAACCTGAAACAGGAATGGATCGACCAGATCGCCGCCACTCTGCCGGAACTGCCGGCCCAGCGGAAGGAACGTCTCCTGAAAGAAGACGTGCCGGAAGAAAGCGCCGACCTGATTGTGGCGAACAAGAAAATGGCCGATTACTTCGACGAAGGCGCTAAGAAGACGAACAACCTGAAGGCCCTGGCCAACTGGATGCTCGGGGATGTGAGCGCGTTCCTGAACGCCGAAGGCATTGAAATCGACGCACCGGAATTCAAGATCACGGCAGACCACCTGGCCGGCCTGGTCAACCTTATCGATAAGGGTGTCCTGTCGAGCAAACTGGCGAAGAAAGTATTTGCCGAAATGCTGAAGGACAACGAAGCACCGGAAGTCCTCGTGAAGAAGCTGGGCCTGGAACAGGTCAGCGACGCCGGCGCCCTGGAAAAACTCGTCGACGATGTGATTGCCAAGAACCCGCAGTCCGTGGCAGACTTCAAGGCCGGAAAGAAGAAAGCCATCGGCTTCCTCGTCGGGCAGATCATGAAAGAAACCCACGGAAAGGCCAACCCCGGCATGGTCAATAAGATGCTGACGGAAAAACTGAGCAAATGACGAAGGGAAGAGTCGAGCTATGCAGATAGAGCGCGGCGCTTGGGCGGAAGTTAATCTGGACGCCATTGCCGATAACGTAAGAGCAGCCAAGCGCATTTTGCGGCCGGAGACCAAGCTCTGTGCCGTTGTCAAGGCGAACGCCTACGGCCACGGCGCAGTGCCGGTGGCCTGCGAAGCCGAGCGGTGCGGCGCGGATTTCTTTGCCGTCGCCCTGCCGCAGGAAGGCATTGAGCTGCGGAATGCGGGCATTGAAAAACCCATCCTGATCCTGGGCCCTATGCCCATTATGCCCGGCGTGGCGGCGAACATTGTCCGGTATGAGCTGAGCCAGGCCATTTTCGATGCGGAACGCCTGGACAAGTTGAACCGGGCGGCCCTGCGGGCCGGCAAGAAAGCCCGGGTCCACCTGGCCATCGATACGGGCATGAGCCGGATCGGCGTGCAGCCGGAAGACGCGGCGGCTTTTGCCAAAAAGATCGTGTCCTGCCCCGGCATCGAACTGGAAGGGATTTTCTCCCATTTTTGTACGGCCGATGCCCAGGACAAGGATTATTCCCGCCTGCAGTATGAACGCTTCCAGTCGGCTGTTGACGCTGTCGAAGCGGAGGGCATCCATATTCCCATCAAACACATTGCCAACAGTGCGGCCCTGTCCGAAATGACCCAGTACCAGTGGGACATGTGCCGCCAGGGGATTACGCTGTACGGCATGCGTCCGTCCAGTGTGACCGAAGGCTATGACGAAGGCTACGACGCCTTCCGTCCCGCCATGACCGTGAAAGCCCAGATCGGATACGTGAAGGACCTGCCGGCCGGCCGTACCGTCGGGTACGGGCGGACCTGGACGGCCCGGCGCGACACCCGCCTGGCGACGGTCCTCATCGGCTACGCCGACGGCCTGAACCGGCTCCTGTCGAACCGGGGCTACATGATCGTCCACGGCCGCAAGGCACCCATCGTGGGACGCATCTGCATGGATCAGGCCATGCTGGATGTCACGGACATTCCGGATGTCAAAGTCGGCGACGAAGCCATCGTATTCGGCGGACGCGAGCTGCCGTTCGAAAAGGCCGCCCAGTGGGCCGAAACGATTTGTTATGAATTGACCTGCAACATCAGTCAGCGGGTTCCCCGGATTTACGTACGGGACAAAAAAGAATGACGAGGGCCGGCGAAGTTTCGCCGGCCTTTTTTCAAAATACGGAATGTGTGATTTCGGAGGTGTATCATGAAACCAATTGATGATAAAGAGTGGCGGCAGTATGTCGTCCAGTGCACCACCGGCGAGTGGCCGGTGCCGGCCGGATTTGTCAGCGACAAAGAAAACTGGGTCTGCCGGGCCATTGTCGGCCGTGTGCTTTATTTTACGAAAGACCTGGAGGGGGCACTGACCGTCCTCAGTACCTTTGTGAATGACGTGAAGCCCGATCTGGCAGATCATCCGGCCGAGGGCATGTGTGAATCGGAACATTTTGTCCTGAGCCTGCGCGACGTGTCCGATATTATCTGGAAATTGACGAAGAACGGCGATGCCACGCTTCAGTACCTGGACCGGGCGTTCCGCATCTGCCGCGAATTTCCGTACCGCTTCCACACGGAAGCGCGCGGTGATATCTGGTACCGCCGCCTGAACGTCCTGGCCGAAAGCGGCCGCCGCGACGAGGCCATCGCCGATGCAAAGCGCATGATCGAAGAAGAGAAGAAGGAAAGCCACGCGCCGGAACCGATTGAGCCGGATCCGGTCTACGAAAACGTGAATCCCTACCTGTTCTACAGCCTTCGTTTCCTGGCAGAGCAGGCGTATAAAGATGGCAAGGTCGTCGAAGCCTGCTCCCTGCTGGACGACGCGTATGCCTACTTCCCCCTGTCGGAGGCCGGTCATCGCGATGTCAACAAAGCCCGCCAGACGACGGACCCGGAGGAACGTTGGAAAGCCTGGCAGTTCTGCCTGTCCAACCAGTATCTGCCCTGGGAAAAACAGCCCATTGTCAAGCTGCGCGATTGAGGGATCCGTTCTTTGTACCGGTGCCCTGTTCGTGCTATAATGACAAAAACAGGAAGGGGTGTGATCCCAATTGGCACGGATTTTCTATTTCAGCGGCACAGGCAACAGCCTGGCCATCGCCAAAGGGTTGGCGAAACGCCTGAATGCCCGCGTGTGCAGCATCCCGGCGTATCTTGACAAACCGTACGCCATCAGCGATGAGGTGGTCGGCGTCGTCAGCCCCGTCCACTGCACGGAACTGCCGCCCATCGTGGAAAAATTTTTCCGCCGTTTTCAGGTAAGAGACTCTGTGCAATACCTGTTTACCGTCGTCGATGCCGGTTCCATCACCGGAGACGCGTTGGGCGAGGCCGGCAATCTGATTGCCCGCCGCCGTTTCCCCCGGCTGGAAATGACAGCCGGCTACGAAATCCTTCTGCCTGACGGCAGCATCCTCTTTTCGACGCCGTCGAAGAAGCAGAAAGAAATGCTGGACGCCCTGGATACGGAGCTGGACCGCATTGCGCGGGATGTATCGGACCGCATCCATCGGGAAGACCATTTGACGCGCAACCCGCTCTGGATGGCCGGCAAAAAAATGGGCTGGCCCATTTTGGACGGCTTTTTCCGCGTCAAGGAACGGGGCGTGGATCCGGCCCGCTGCGTGGGCTGCGGAACCTGCGTCCAGGTCTGCCCGGTGCAGTGCATTACCATGGAGCATAAGCTGCCCGTGTTCGGGGACGGCTGTGTGAGCTGCTTCGGCTGCGCCCAGTGGTGTCCGAAACAGGCCATCAGCCTGGGACGGCTCCGTCCCAAAGCGGGCAAGCAATACCATAATCCCCTGGTGACGGCTTCGGAGATGGAAGAAGCCAAGCGGCAGGGATGACGAAATCCGGTTTACTGTGTGGAATTGCCGCACTGGTGCAGGATACATCTATGAGTTAAAAGAGGAAGGAAGTCGTATCACTATGACGCAATACAATCCCGTGACTCCGGAAGTGCTGGAAGAACTGAAGAAAATCGTCGGCCCGGCCAACGTCAGGACCGACGAGGAAACGCTGGAACATTTCAAGACGGACGAGGAGACGGACCCGGCTCTCATGCACCGTCCGGAAGTGGTCGTGTGGGCGGAATCGACGGAACAGGTGGCGGGCGTCATGAAGCTGGCCAACCGGTACGTCATTCCCGTAACGCCACGCAGTGCCGGCACGAGTGTGTCCGACGGTGCCATCCCGACGCTGGGCGGCATTGTCCTGGACCTGGAAAAGATGAACAAGATCCTGGAAATCAACGCCGACGCCATGTACGCCGTGGTGGAAGCCGGTGCGCGCACCATCGATATTCAGCAGGCGGCCCGTGAGAAGGGCATGCTGTACGCCGGAGATCCGTGCAGTGCCGAAAGCTGCCTCATCGGCGGCAACATTGCCACCAACGCCGGCGGCAACAAGGCGGTGCGGTACGGCACGACGCGGGACCAGATTTACTCTATTGAAGTCGTTACGCCGACAGGCGGCATTACGACGCTGGGCGCCCGCCTGAAGAAGAAAACCACGGGCTACTGCCTGGAACAGCTGATCATGGGGTCCGAAGGAACGCTGGGCATTATTACGAAAGCAACGCTGAAACTGCTGCCGCTGCCTCCGTACAAAGTGGACGTGGCCGCCGTCTACGACGACCTGGACAAGGCCGTCACCCTTGTGCCGAGCCTGCTCAAGGCCGGTCTGGAACCGACGTCGGTGGAATTCATGGACCATAACTTCCTGAAGAGTTCCTGTGACTACTCGGAAATCAAACTGCCCCATGTGGAAAACGACAAAGCATGCTACCTGATTGTCAGCATGGAAACCTTCAGCGAAGACGATGCGGACGCGAAGATGGAAAAACTGGCCGAAATCTGTGAAGAATCGGGCGCCATCGACGTACTGGAAGCAGACGACCGTGTCTGGACCGTGCGGAAGAACTGCCTCGAATCGACGCGGTCCCTGAGCAAGGTCGCCCAGTCGGATGACCTCGTCGTACCGGTGGACAAGCTGGCCCAGTGCATCGAACACCTCATGGAAGAGGCGAAGAAATTCGACTTCACCATGTTCTGCCTCGCCCACGCCGGCGACGGTAACCTGCATTTCCTGCACATGAAGGGCGATATGTCCGACGAAGAATGGGTCAAGCAGGAAGCGGCCTTCCACGCCATCGCTTATCCTTACGTCTACAGCCTGGGCGGCCGTATTTCCGGCGAACACGGCATCGGCGCGAAGAAAGTCGATGCGCTGGAAACGTATACGGACCCGGTGGAACTGCAGATGATGAAGGACATTAAGAAGGCCCTGGATCCGAAGGATATCCTGAATCCGGGCAAAGTCCTGAAAACGTATTGATTACTGCGGCGGCCGTTCCGGTGGGGCGAAAACCCTGCCGGGAGAAGGCTGCGGGAGAAGCCTATGTTCAATAAAGTACTGCTGGCCCTGACCTTGTCGGACCAGACGGACCGATTGCTGGAAGCCTTTTACAGCATCTGCGCCAGCCCGGAAACGGAGGTGCTGCTGCTGCCTCCCTGGATGGAAAAGGAACAGACGTCCGGAAAAGACCGGTGCCTGCCGCGGAAGCGGCACCGCCTGGAGGAATATGCCACCAAGATCCGCAATGCCGGATACGGCCAGGTCCGGATCCTGCCTCCGCTGCGGACGATCAGTGCGGACGCATTGTCGGACCTCGTCTATGACCAGGACATCGACCTCCTCCTGCGGGAAGCGCCTGCTTCCGGCACGGGAGAAGTGCCTCTGCGGGGGAGCCGTCTGCTGCATGTGCTGCAGCATGTCGAGATTCCGACCTTCCTGTTGAAGGGGACGTATACAGGGCACGACTATCTGCGCCGCGTCCTGCTGCCAACAGATTTTTCCCGTTCGTCCCTCAATGCCCTCCGCATTTTGCGGAACCTGCGGGAGCAGATTGGGGAAGTCCTGTTTGTCCATGTGCTGGAAGATCCGAGGGATCGTCGGGAAGACCGCGGTGACCGCGAGGTCGCCGAAGAGATGCTGGAAGAATTGCAGACGGAAATGCAGGATTTCGGCATTCGAGCCCGCTACATCCTGGCCCGGGGGCATACGGCGTCCCATGAAGTGTGCCGCATTGCCGAAGAGGAAGACTGCAGCCTCGTGTTCGTGGCACAGCCCGAAGCGGGGGCGGTACGGGGCCTGCTGCGCCAGAGTACGTCCAAGAACATTGCCGAGCTGGCGACGCGGTCGCTTTGGATTATTCCCGACGACGTGGACGATGATTGAAAGCAGGGGACGTCATACGGGAAATTACCAGTTTCCGGCAGTGGCTTCTGCGCCATCTGCCGGGGCCTGGCAGGGCCGGGATTCCGAGATTTCCTCTTGACAGGAAACTGTTTAGCCCTTATAATAGCTTACGTGACTGAGCAGGTCACGCCTAATTTCATATTCTTTTTATTCCTACAACCGGAGAGATGACCGAGCGGTTGAAGGTGCACGCCTGGAAAGCGTGTGTACGGGAAACCGTACCGAGGGTTCGAATCCCTCTCTCTCCGCCACTCAAAAAGAGACCGCCTGTGCGGTTTTTTTTATAGCCGGTCTTTTTGTAAAACTGCAGTGGCAGGTCCTGCGCAATGAAGGCCCGTGAACCGTGTCAGGACCGGAAGGTAGCAGCACTAAGCGGACACCACATGTGCCGTGGGGGTGCCTGCCTCTGCAGCTTTACAAGGAAATCGCTGGCAGTCCGGATTGCCCGGGCTGCCTTTTTTTTGGCAATGCCCCGTGTTGCGGCTGTACCGGAAATTCGATATAATGATGGGGACAGGCGCGTCTTGTTGGAAGACGCAGTCAGAAAGGCGCATATATGGAAGGCACTACGAACGAATACCAAACTTTATATCTGCGCTGGCGCCCGGATACGTTTGACAAGCTGGTCGGCCAGGCACCGGTCAAAAAGGCCCTGTCCAACGCGTTGGAAACGGGCCGGATCGGGCATGCCTATTTGTTCTCGGGCCCTCGTGGCACGGGCAAGACGACGACGGCCCGTATTTTTGCCAAGGCCCTGAATTGTGAGCACGGGCCGAACAGCCATCCCTGCGGCGTCTGTGAGAACTGCCGGGCCATTGCCGAAGGCCGTTCCCTGGACGTGATGGAGATGGACGCAGCGTCCAACCGCAGCGTGGAAGATATCAAAAACCTGAACAAAAACGTGGATTTTGCGCCGACGAGCTGCCGGTACAAAGTCTACATCATCGACGAAGCCCATATGCTGTCCACGGACGCCTGGAACGCTTTGTTGAAAACGCTGGAAGAGCCGCCGGATCACGTCGTCTTCATCCTGGCGACGACAGAACCGGAAAAG
The DNA here is from genome assembly GCA_047835465.1 of Succiniclasticum sp. Lineage (GTDB taxonomy): Bacteria > Bacillota > Negativicutes > Acidaminococcales > Acidaminococcaceae > Succiniclasticum. The sequence goes on along the minus strand of CP181265.1, from coordinate 1,981,665 downwards.
GTCCTGCCGACCATTCACTCCCGCTGTCAGCGTTTTGATTTCCGGCCTATCACGCTGGACGAAATTACGGCGCATCTGCGGATGGTCGCCGACGGCAGCGGCATTCAGGCGGACGACGATGCCCTGCGGCTGATTGCCGCCGCGTCCGAAGGCGGGATGCGCGACGCCCTGAGCCTGCTGGAGCAGTGCAGTGTCATGGCCGACAAAGTCACGGCGGAAGTCGTGCGCTTTGCCCGCGGTGCCATCGGACAGGAGGAGATGCGTGTCCTGGTGGGCGCCATCGGGCGGCGGGACATTGCCAATGCCCTGGAGACACTGGACCGCCTGCTGGCAAACGGCAAAGACGTGCGGCAGATTTTACGGGAACTGTCGGTCTACTTCCGGGCACTGCTGCTCTACAAGGCAGATCCGGACTACCAGGCAATCTACGTGACCGACACGGCAGAGGCCCTGGCGGAATTGGCACCGCTCTACACGGGCGGCCGCATCCTTGAAATGCAGGACATCCTGGGCCGGGCATTGCGGGAACTGACAGCTCCGACACGGAGCCGCGTCACGGCCGAACTGTGCCTGTATCAGATGTGCGATACGGCGCCGGCTACGCTGCGCGCGCTGGCCGAACGGGTCCAGACCCTGGAACAGATGGTCGCGGCCTTGCAGCAGGGACGGCCTGCGGCAGCGGCTTCGGAAGAAATTTCTGCTGCCCGGCCCACGGCGCCGGCAGCGCCCCCGGCGGTTCCACCGCCTGCCCGGCCGCGTCCCGCTCCGGCGCCAGCCCGGCAGCGTGTTGCACCGGAACGGAAAGACAGTGCGGTTCCGCCTGCCGTACCGACTCCGGTGAAGCCGGCAGCGGCTGCACCCGCGGCACCTCGTCCGGAGAAAGCGGCTGTACCGGCTGAAAAGGGTTCTCCGAAAGCAGCACCGGTGCCAAAGCAGGCCCCGCCTGCGGCGCCACAGCCTGCATCCCAGCTTGCCTCCCGGCCGGCGGCTTCGGTCCGGCCTGTGGCCCGGACGGAAAACGGCACGGAATTTTCCGCCTACGGCGGCAATTGGGACGAAGGGGAGCAGTTCTGGAAAAAGGCGCTGCAGCAGCTCAAAGAAGAAAAGAAACTCGCCATTGAATCGTGTGCCCGGAACGGGCAGGTTCTGGCAATGGAAGGAAACGTCCTGGTCGTGGGATTCAAGAGCAAATTCCTGCGGGACCGCGTCATGCGGGACGATTACCGGTCGGTGCTGGAAGACGCGCTGCTCCGCGTATCCCGGCAGTCCATCCGGCTGGACGGTGTCGTGGGAAACGGCCCCGTTGCCAAAGCGGCCGGCCCGGCGCCGGCGGCGTCTGCTGCACCTCCCCCTGAAGCGGAGGCGGAGGCTCCCGAATCGGTGCGGAAGGCTGCGGAATTTTTCCACGGCACGGTACATAAAGTGTAAGGAGGAACAAACATGAGCAAAGGTATGAGAGGATTCCCCGGCATGGGCGGATTCGGCAATATGCAGGGCATGCTGCAGAAAGTGCAGAAAATGCAGGCCCAGATGCAGCAGGCACAGGAAGAACTGCAAGCCCGCACGTTCACGGGGACTGCCGGCGGCGGTGTCGTCAAGGTCGTCGTGACGGGCAAAAAGGAACTGCAGTCTATTACCCTGGACCCGCAGGCCGTCGACCCGGATGACGTGGAAATGCTGCAGGACCTGATCGTGGCCGCGGTCAACGAAGCGATGAAAGAAGTGGACCGCGTCAGCGAAGAGGAAATGGGCAAGATTACGGGCGGCGTCAAGCTTCCGGGCATGTGAGATGGCCAGCCTGATCAAGCCGCTGCAGCATCTGTACGACCAGCTGCGGCGCCTTCCCGGCGTAGGCAGCAAGTCGGCACTGCGCCTGGCGTATCATATTATCGACATGGACGAAGCCGATGTCCGCCGGCTGGCCGAAACGCTGGTGGCGGCAAAACAGAACGTCCATCTGTGCCGGACCTGTTTCAATTTGACCGACGGCGACCTTTGTTCCATCTGCGCGGATGACAAACGGGACCACGGAACCGTGTGCGTCGTCGAACAGCCGCAGGACGCCATGGCCATGGAACGGAGCCACAGCTACCAGGGCGTGTACCACGTCCTGCACGGCTGCCTGTCCCCGTTGGACGGCATCGGCCCGGACAACTTGAAACTCAAAGAACTGGTGCAACGTGTTTCCGGAGGAACCGTGCACGAAGTGATTCTGGCGACCAACAGTAATGTCGAAGGCGAGGCGACGGCGTCTTACATCGCCCAGCTTCTGCGGCCGTTCGACGTACGGATCAGCCGTATCGCCCAGGGACTGCCCATGGGCGGTGATTTGGAATATGCGGACGAAGTGACTCTCGCCAAGGCTCTGGAGAATCGCACCGTCCTGTAAGGAGTAGATTCCGCCTGTCCGGCAAGGACATCTTGCGGGAGGGAAATCCCGGAATCGAGCATGGAGGTTTTTTATGGATATTTTACTTGCGCTGCTTTGCGCCATCGTCGTGCTCTGGATCGTTGTTCACCTGCTGGCCCTGCCGTTCCGGCTGGTTTGGAACGGCATCATCGGCGCCATCATGCTGTGGCTCTTCAACTTCGTGGGCTCCTTGTTCCACATCGGTGTCCACATTACGGTCCTCAAGGCCCTGATTGCCGGATTCTTCGGCATTCCCGGCGCGGTGGTCGTCATTTTATGGGAACTGTTTGCAAAATGAAGCACGATTTGTCAGACATGGCCCGCTGGCTGAAGGCGGAAATGGGAACCCGCAAGCCACACCTCGATTCTGTCGGTGTGGTCTCGCGGGTTGCTTCTGTTTTACTGCTTTTTCTGCCCGGACCGGAAGGACCGGAGCTGGTATTTGAAGTCCGGTCGAACAAACTGAACTGGCAGCCCGGGGACATCAGCTTTCCCGGCGGCAGCCGCGAGTCGGAAGACCGCAATTTCGCCGAAGCGGCCGTGCGCGAAGCCATGGAAGAACTGGGCGTCTGCCCGACGGACATCCGTCTCTGCGGGACCCTGGATTTTTTCGCGGCCCATAACACCTTTATGATTTATCCCTTTGTCGGTGTCTGGCAGCCCGGCCGGGAAGGGTGCCGCCTCGATCCGTCGGACCGGGAGGATGTGGCAGGCCGTCCGCTGGCATCCGCCCCGGACTACCGGCAGTGGCAGTACAATCGTGAGGAAGTGGCCGAATTGTTCACGGTTCCCCTGCGGTACCTGCTGGCGCAGGAGCCGCGGGTGGCCACGTCGGTCGTCACCATGACGCACGCAGAGGATTTTCCGTACGACCTGCTGCCCCGGACCTCGAAGGACTGGAGCCGTGTGCGGAAGTATCCCATCTATTTCTATACCTATCAGGGTCATGTCATCTGGGGAATTACAGCGGCGATTCTCCATGGCTTCCTGGAACGTTTCCGGAAGGGGTTGTTACATTTTGCATAAGCTGATTGTGCTGCTGCTCGTCCTCCTGGTTGCCTGCGGCTTGTTCCTGCAGCGCTTTTTCGGTGACGAGGCACCGGCAGGACTGCTGTCCGGGAAAACCAACGTGGTGGTCATGGGCACGGACACCCGCAAGGGCGACACGGGCCGCAGCGACACCTTGTTTGTCGTCATGATGGACCAGGATAAGAAAGACGCGGCTCTGCTCTCCATTCCGCGGGATACGCGCGTCAAAATCCAGGGACACGGCTGGGACAAGATCAACTCGGCCTACGCCTACGGCGGCCACGAATTGACTCAGCGGACCGTACGGGATCTCCTGGGCATCCGCATCGACCACTATGTGGTCATCGACTTCCAGGGATTCAAGGATCTGGTCGATGTCATCGGCGGCATCGATATCAACGTGGAGAAGCGGATGTATTATTACGATCCCTACGACCACTTCAAGATCGATTTGCAGCCGGGCATGCAGCATATGGACGGACGCACGGCCATCCAGTACGTCCGGTACCGTGATGCAGAGGGGGACATCGGCCGCATCCGGCGCCAGCAGAAATTCATCCTGGCCATGTACCAGCGGATCACGTCGGGCGACATGTTGACCCGCATTCCGAGCCTGGCTAAGCAGATCCTGTCCATGATCAAGACGGACATGGGCCTGCAGGATATGCTGACCATGGGCAAGGCTCTCCACGACATGATGCAGGCCGGCGGGCTGAAGATGGCCATGGTGCCGGGTACGCCGAAATACATCGATGGCATCTCGTACTGGCTTCCGGACATTCCGAAGATGCGTGCCCTCATGGCGAAGATGCAGGATGCGCAGATGAGCGAGGAGTTCCGCGCGAACACGAGAGCCCTGGAAAGAGTCTATGAAGATCCGGCTGCCGTGACGGAGGAATCGAAGGAAGATTCCAGAGCGAAGGAAGAAGCTGCCAAGAAAGCTGCCGAGGCAGAGAAAGCACGCAAGGCAAAGGAAGAGCGGGCGAAGAAGAAAGCGGCTGCCGCGGAAGAGGCGAAGGCAACCAACATTGTCCACCTGGTCAACTGTACGGGGAAAGAGGCCCTGGCCGACAAAGCGAAACGCCAGCTGGAACGGGCCGGTTTCCGCGTGGTCGTACAGGGGAACGGCAAGCCTGTACGGGAAACAGTGGTGCTGGGAACCAGTACGGGCGAGGCTGTTTCGGCCTCTCTGCGCCGGATTCCTTTCGCCCATGTTACGAAATCCCGGGATGTCAAGGGTGCCGGTTACGACGGTACCATTTTCCTGGGTAAAGATTTCCGATAAAATCAAATCCGGGAGTTGCATTTTGTATACAAACATGTTATATTAAATGTGCAATTAAACAGCCCCTCATTTGGCCCTTTTCGGAGGGCTTTTTTTTTGCGACGCTTTATACCACCCAGGTCGGTTCCTCAGTACCTGCTTTTGCGGCTGCCGGTTCATCCGGAGGCCCAGGGAAGAAGCAGGGAAACGGAAGTGGAAGCATATGTCATTCTTTATGTATCAAAATAAAAATTATTTGTAGATACGTTATAAAAAGTGCTTGCAATTTAGACAAATAGGGGCTATAATGTTCGCAGGGGAAAATAATTATTATTTGATGAAAGTCTACGCAGGAGGGACGACTGTCTCGACTGTCGGTAGCCTTTCGGAAGAGGAGGAAGCCGTTATGTTAACGGGAATGGAAGTAGCCAAGGTGCTGCGCGACAATGGATACAAAGTCACGCCACAGCGGCTCGCTGTCTATGACAGCCTGGCTCACACGAAGGAACATCCGAATGCAGAGATGCTCTATGCACAGCTGCAGCCGAAGTTCCCGAGCATGAGTTTCGCCACGGTCTACAAGAGTATCGAGATCCTGAACAAGCTGCACTTGATCAAGGTACTGAACACGGGGGAAGAAAGCTTCCGCTATGATGCGGATGTTTCCAACCACCAGCACATCCAGTGCCTGTGCTGCGGCAGGGTCGATGACCTGCGGATGGATACGGATGCGTTTGTCCGGGAAGCCGAGGCAGAAAGCGGGTATACCATCCAGAATCAGGAAGCATACTTCTACGGAATTTGCCCTGAGTGCCGTAAAAAAGCGGCCAACTGAAGAGGACCGGCTCTCCGGCCTTAGCCAAAAGGGCGCCTTCTCCATCGGAATGATGGGGCAGGCGCCCTTTTCGTGTCTGCGGCATCCTTTGCGCTGCAGGGACGCCGGAATGACCGTAAAACAGTGTATTCTCCGTACTGTGCCGTGAATTTTACGTGAAATTCCGGGGTGCCCCCTGCCAAAGTGGGTCAACTTTGCTATAATGGGCATAGAATATCAAACAGGAGGAAAGGGAAATGGCATTACGGGAACATATCGAGCACACGCTCCTGAAACCGGACGCACAGGTCCGGGATATTGAAAAACTTTGCATGGAAGCAAAACAGTATGGCCTGCTGGGGGTCTGCGTGAATCCTTGTTACGTAGAAATGGCATCGCAGTTCCTGACGGGGACGGATGTGAAAGTAGTAACGGTCATCGGGTTCCCCCTGGGACAGAATGAAAGCTTCGTCAAGGCACTGGAGGCGCGGCGTGCCGTGGAAAACGGAGCCGACGAAGTGGACATGGTCCTCAACATCGGTGCCCTGAAAGACGGCAATGACGACTATGTGGCGGAAGAAATCCGCGAAGTCGTCACGGCAGCGGCTCCTGCCGATGTGAAAGTAATCCTGGAGACGTGCCTGCTGACGGACGAGGAAAAGGTCCGGGCGTGCCACCTGGCAAAGCGTGGCGGCGCGGCGTTCGTCAAGACGAGCACCGGGTTCAGCAAGGGCGGCGCCACGGTGGAAGATGTAGCCCTCCTGGCAAAGACCGCCAAACCCCTGGGGTTGAAAGTCAAGGCGTCCGGCGGAATCCGCACGCTGGAAGCAGCCCGGGCCATGCTCGCGGCCGGAGCGGAACGGATCGGCTGCAGTGCCGGTGCGAAACTGGCTGCGGAAGACGAGGCATCCGGAGCATGAAACCCAGTGTGTTCCAGGTTGCCGTCCTGGCGAGTGGCAGCAAGGGCAACTCGACCCTGGTGCGCTGTTCCGCCGGGAATTTCCTGGTGGACATGGGCATCTCCTGCCGCCGGGTCAAGACGTCCCTGGAGGACTTGCAGCTCCGCCTGGAGGATTTGACGGCCGTCTTTGTGACCCATGAGCACATCGATCATGTGCGGGGACTGGCAACCTTTTTGAAACAGTATGACGTGCCGGTATATGCCAGCGGCGGCACGTGGCGCGGAATGCAGGCGACGTGCCGGTCGGACTTTTCCGACCAGCCGGCCCGGCACATCCTGACGCCAGGGGACTCGGTCGTGTTTCCGGGGCTGCGGGTGGAAAGTTTTCCCACGTCCCACGACGCCCTGCAGCCGTCGGGATACGTCTTCCATCTGGGGGATCACCGGTTCGGGTACCTGACCGATACGGGGTATGTGAGCGACCAGGCGCGGCGGGCTCTTGACGGGGCGGAAGTCCTCGTGCTGGAGACCAATCACGATATGTTCATGTTGAAAAACGGGCCCTATCCCATGGCCCTGAAGAAACGGATCCTGAGCGCCAAAGGACATTTGGCCAACGATGCGGCGGCCCGTTTCCTCGCTTCTCTGGAGCAGCTGCCCCAGGAAGTCTTTCTGGCCCACCTCAGCCAGGAAAACAACACGCCGCAAGTGGCGCTGGCCACGGTAGAAGGATTGGTACGGCAGCAGCGGCCTGCCGCGGAGATACAGTTTTTTGTCACCGGTCAGGAAACGGTGACACGGAACGAAGAATGGAGGATGACTTATGAAACGTCTCTCTTTTAAGGGTAAAAAAAGCGGCATGGTCCGTAAGGTATCGGCCCTTTTGACGACCTTTCTGATTATTATGTCCCTGGCGCTGGCGGGCTGCGGCTCCGCCTCGGGTAAATCCAGCGCCGGCACGGGGGCAACCACGTCCAAGCTGACGGAGCAGCAGGAGCAGGCCAAGAGCGCTCAGGAAAACGAAAAGAAAATGTCCGATGCGCGCAATACGCCCATCGTGAAAGCAGCCCGTGCCGTCGGCCCCGCTGTCGTCGGCATTACGAACAAAGCCTATGTGCGGGACTTCTTCAACCGCGTCCAGCTGGCGGAACGTGGCACCGGGTCCGGTGTGATTTATGACAAATCGGGTCTCATCGTCACCAACAACCACGTCGTGGAAGGGGCGTCGGAAATTGTCGTCAGCCTGTCCGACGGCACGACGGTCCCGGGCAAGATTCTGGGTACCGACCCGGCCACGGACCTGGCGGTCGTCAAGATCAACACAAATAAAGAACTGCCTGTCGCGCAGTTTGGTGATTCGTCGAACATCATGGTCGGCGAACCGGCCATTGCCATCGGCAACCCGCTGGGTTTGGAATTCCGTGGCAGCGTGACGGTCGGTGTCATTTCGGCCTTAAACCGGTCCGTCCAGGTCGGCGAGCGTAAATTCACGCTGATCCAGACCGACGCAGCCATCAACCCGGGCAACTCCGGCGGCGCCCTGGTCAATGCAGACGGCAAAGTCATCGGCATCAACAGTGCCAAGATTGCCGTAACCAGCGTGGAAGGCATCGGCTTCGCCATTCCGATCAATGCAGTGAAACCGATTATCAAGGAACTGGCAGAAAAGGGCAAGGTAGCCCATCCGTATATCGGCGCGTCCCTCATCGACAAGACCATTGCCGAACATTACGGCTTTGACGCGGACCTCCACGGCGGCCTGATGATCATGAAACTCGTGAAACAGGGACCGATGGCCCGTGCCGGCGCGCAGCCCGGGGACATCATCACGGCGTTCGACGGCAAGAAGACGGAATCCGTGGCAGACCTGCGGGACGCCATGAACCAGCATAAAGCCGGCGATACGGTCAGCATCACAATCTACCGGAACGGACAGACCCGCGATCTGGCTGTCACGCTGCAGGAATATCCGGGCTGACGGCTGATGCTGCAGCAACCGGGACAAAGGAGCGTTCCATGAAGATTACCATCGCCTGTGTGGGTAAACTGAAGGAAAAGTACCTCACCGCCGGCATGGAGGAGTACGCCAAGCGGCTCCAGCCGTTCTGTAAACTGGAGGTTACGTCCATTTCCGAGGAAAAGATGCCCCAGGATCCGTCGGAGGCGGAAAAGGAGCAGGTCCTGGCGAGGGAGACGGAACGCCTCCTGAAAATCATTCCGGAACACTCCTACGTCTTTCTCCTGGATTTGCAGGGGCAGGAAATGACCTCGCCGGAACTGGCGGCCCGTATCGAAAGCCTGACTCTGCGCGGCGTAAGCCACCTGACCTTTGTCATCGGCGGGGCCTTCGGGTACACGGACGCCTTGCGGCGCCGGGCGGATTTCCGCTGGTCCTTTTCGAAACTGACATTTACGCACCAGATGATCCGCCTGCTGCTGGTGGAACAGATTTACCGCGCCTTCAAAATCAGCCGCGGTGAAAAGTACCATTGGTGACAGGCCGGACTCACGGTCCGGCAGGATGAAGAAACTGGTGCTGTCGGAAATTTACAAACTGGGACTATACAGAGGAACCGTTTTGTGGTATAGTCAGCGTATCAATTGAACAACGTGCTGCGGAACTGACGGATCAGTGGAAATAACCACATGGACCGGAGCATGAAGAAACGCCGACCGTCTGGGCATCATCAGTGCCCGGGCGGTCTTTTTGTATCCGCCCGGAGAGGGAGGAACGCAATGAAAAACAAGTGGTTGATTGCATTGTCTGCCGTCGGCATCCACATCTGCATCGGCAGCGTCTACGCCTGGAGCGTGCTGACACGCCCCATCATGTCGTCCATGGGCTTCTCACAGAAGGAAGTCACGTGGATTTTCTCCATCGCCATTCTGTTCCTGGGCTTGTCCGCCGGTTTCCTGGGGGATATCGTGGAAAAGAACGGCCCCCGGAAAAGCGGCCTGGCGGCGGCAGCCTTTTTTGGTACGGGCATGCTCGGCAGTGCCCTGGCCCTGCATTTGCACAGTCTGGTCCTGCTGTACTTGTTCTATGGCGTTATCGGCGGCATCGGCCTGGGCGTCGGGTACATCACGCCTGTGTCGACCCTGGTCAAATGGTTTCCGAAGAACCGCGGCTTTGCGACGGGACTGGCCATTATGGGCTTCGGCTTCGCCGCTCTTGTGGCAGGCCCGCTGATGCAGTACCTCGTGTCCACCGTCGGGCTGGTGGCGAACTTCCTCATTCTGGGCTGCGTCTACATAGTCATTATCTCCGCGTCTGCCCTGTATCTGGCTCCGCCGCCGGATGAATACCTGCGTGCCAACGGCCTGCCGACGGCAAACCACGGAAATTCCGCAGATGGCAAAGCCCGTCCGCTGGCCAGATTGCAGACCGCTGCGGCAAAGCTGGCGGATCATCCCCAGCTGGAACGGCGGCTGCCCTGCGTCCATGCGTTCTCGGCAAAAGAAGCGCTGCAGACGTGGCATTTTTACGCCCTGTGGTGGATTTTCTTCATCAACATTTCCTGCGGCATCGCCCTGCTGGCAGTCGCTTCGCCCATGGGACAGGAAGTGGTCGGCATGAGCCCGGCCGCGGCGGCGTCCATGGTCGGCATCATCGGCCTTGTCAACGGCGGCGGACGCATTTTCTGGTCCACCGTTTCGGATTATCTGGGACGGCGGAACGTGTACGTCTTGTTCTTCCTGCTGGAAGTGGGTGCCTTCTATCTGCTGGCGTCGACGACGAACGCCTTCTGGTTCCAGGCCCTGGTTTTCCTGATCATTTCCTGCTACGGCGGCGGTTTCTCCTGCATGCCGGCCTATTTGTCGGACCTGTTCAGTACCCGCGAACTGAGTGCCATCCACGGCAAGATCCTGACGGCGTGGGGCCTCGCCGGGATTATGGGACCCCTGGCCTTGTCCATCCTGTACGAACGGACCCACAGCTACACGATGACGCTGTACTTTTTCGCCGGCTGCTTCGTGCTGAATCTCCTGCTGGCCCTGTTCCTGAAATGGCGGACGTCGCCCCAGGTTATCCTGGCGCAGCTCCGCGAAAGCTGAGACTACAGCTGTCCTGAAAACGGAATGTTCCGGCCCTCGTGCCGGCACGGCGGTCTTCTCCGGAAGACCGCCGTTTTTTGCACTTTTCCGGGAATAGGGTATAATAAGAAGGATTGCGGTTCCGCCGCCGTTGTGGCGGCCCGGGGAGCCGCCAGATAGTTGGACGGAGTGAAAGTATGCTGCTTCTTACCATTGAGGAATTGGCGCACAGCTACGGCGAGCGTGTGTTGTTCCAACATGTTACCTTTCATATCGAAACGGGCGATAAAATCGGTGTCATCGGCGTGAACGGTACGGGCAAGTCGACACTGCTGCGGCACATTGCCGAATTGGACGGAGGCCGCGACAGCGAAACGGGAATGCCCGGCAAGATCACGCCGAACGGGCAGTGTGTCATCGAGTACCTGCCCCAGTATCCGCCGTATGACCCGAAAGCGACGGTGATAGAACAGATTTTCCGGGGCAATTCGCCTATGATGACGTTGCTGCGGCGGTATCGCAAGGCCCTGGACGACACGGCAGCCCATCCGGAAGATGCCGGGGTCCAGCGCCGCCTCATGGAGGTCCAGCAGGAAATGGACCGTAATTTTGCCTGGCAGCTGGAAAGTGAAGCCCGGGCCGTCCTGACACGGCTGGGCATTACGGATATGGACCGGCCTGTGGGCGAGCTGTCTGTGGGGCAGCGTAAACGCGTGGCCCTGGCCGGCGTCCTCGTGCGTCCGTCGGACCTGCTGATCCTGGACGAACCGACGAACCATATGGACAGTGTCACCGTGGCCTGGCTCGAAGGCGAGCTGGCCAAGCGCAAGGGAGCCCTCCTCATGGTCACGCACGACCGGTATTTCTTCGACCGTGTCGTAAACCGCACGCTGGAACTGGACGGCGGCCGGGCGTATCTGTATAAGTCCAATTATGAGGGCTTCCTGCAGCTGCGTGCCGAACGGCGGCAGCAGGAATCGGCGGCGGAGCGCAAACTGCAGCACATCTACCGCCAGGAACTGGCCTGGATCCGCCGCGGCGCTGAAGCCCGGCGGACGAAGAAAAAGGACCGCGTGGAACGGTTCCAGGCAATCGAAGCGGCGGCGAAGGAAAAAGTGGTGCACCGCGAACTGGAAATCACGTCGGCGGCATCCCGCCTGGGCCGGACGGTCCTGGAACTGGAGCACGTGGGCGCCCGCTATGACGGGCACGACTACATCAAGGATTTCAGCTATATCGTCCTGCGCCGGGACCGCATCGGCATCGTCGGTCCCAACGGGGCGGGGAAGACGACGCTGCTGAACATCCTGGCCGGCCGCCGGGAACCGGACTCGGGAACGGTCAAACGCGGGCAGACCGTGAAAATCGGCTATTTCGCCCAGACGAGCGAGTTTCCGGATCCGCAGGAACGGGCGCTGCAATACATCCGCGACGCCGGCGAATACGTGATGACCGCCGACGGGGAACGCATCAGCGCGGCCATGATGATGGAACGCTTTTTGTTCCCGCCGGAGCTGCAGTGGGTCCCCGTGGGCAAGCTCAGCGGCGGGGAGCAGCGGCGCCTCTTCCTGCTGCGCATCCTCATGGAGGCGCCGAACGTGCTGCTGCTGGACGAACCGACGAACGACCTGGATATTCCCACCCTGTCTGTCCTGGAAGAGTATCTGGACACCTTCCCCGGTGCTGTCCTGGCCGTGTCCCATGACCGCTATTTCCTGGACCGCTTTGCCGACAAGATTTTTGCCGTCGGGGAGGACGGGACACTGCACCAGTATCCCGGCGGCTACACGGACTACGAACGAGCCGTGGCTGCCGCGGAACCGGGTACGGAGCAGGATGGCACAGGCCGTCCGTCCGCCAATGCAGGAAAGGGACACACGGGCCGGGCGGAACAGCCGGATCATACCGTCGAAAAGGATAAAGAGCCCCGTGCGGACGCCGGCTCCAACGCAGCCTCTCCCGCACCGGAAGGGCCGCGGAAGATCACTTTCAGCGAAAAGGTGGAGCGCGATCAGTTGGAACAGGATATTGCTGCCCTGGAAGCGACGCAAAAGATGCTCACCGTCCAGATTCAGCAGGCCGGCGCGGATTTCGAGGCCCTGACCCGGCTCACGCAGGACCTGGAAACGGCCCGGCAGGAAGAGGAGCAGAAGCTGGAGCGGTGGGCCTTCCTGAGTGAACTGGAGGACCCGGAATGACCGGAACAACCCGCTTGTTCGGACAGGACGGCCGCGCCAAATTCCAACGCTTTTTCCGCGTCATGCTGCCGATTTTCGTGACCCAGACCGCCATCATGGGGATGAATTTCTGCGACACCGTCATGAGCGGTCACGCCGGTGCTTCCCAGCTGGCCGGCACGGCCATCGGCGGCAACATCTGGATGCCTGTCTTCACGACGCTGAACGGCATTCTGCTGGCGGCCATGCCGCTGGCAGCCCAGCTGCTGGGGGCCGGCAGGCGGGAGGACATCGGCCCGGTCATCCGCCACGGGCTGTGGCTGGCCCTGGGCCTGGCCCTGTTGTGCTATGCCGCGGCATTCCTCTTCCTGGAACCAATCGTATCCCGTCTGGGCCTCGCACCGGACGTAGCCTATGTGGCCGTCCATTACCTGGCCGGCATCGGTATCGGCATCGTACCCTTTCTGATGAATACGGTCCTGCGCTCCCTCGTCGATACGCTGGGCGGCACGCGCCTGACCATGCTGATTTTCCTGACAACGCTGCCCGTCAACGTCTGCCTGAACTATATTTTCATCTACGGGAAACTGGGCGTGCCTGCCATGGGCGGCGTGGGGGCCGGCGTGGCCACGGGCCTGACAAACTGGTTCGTCTTTTTCCTCTTCTGGTTCGTCCTGTACCGCGACGCCCGTTACGCCGACATCCGCATCCTGGCCCGTCCCTTACTGCCGCTGTGGAACCGGATCGCGGAATTTCTCCGCATCGGTGTCCCCCTGGGGCTTTCTATTTTTGTGGAAACGAGCATTTTCGGCGCCATTGCCTTTCTTCTCGCCAAGTTCGGTACGGACGCCATTGCCGGCTCCCAGGCGGCCATGAGCTTTACAAGCCTGGTCTACATGATCCCCCTGAGCGTGTCCATGTCCATGACCATCCTCGTGGGCATCGAAGCCGGCGCCCGCCGCTGGCAGGAAGCGGAATACTACGGCAACGTGGGTCTGGCCTTCAACTGGACGTGCGCCCTGATCATTCCGAGCCTGATTTTCCTGGGCCGTCACGAAATTGCCGCGCTCTATCTGGAGGAGCCCTCCGCCCGGGCTTTGTGCGCCGCGTTCACGGGCTACAGCAGCCTGTTCGTCATGGGCGACGCCGTGGCAGCGCCGATCCAGGGCATCCTGCGCGGCTACAAGCAGGTCCGCCTGCCATTTTATTCGGCCATCGTCGCGTACTGGGTGATCTGCGCTCCCCTGGGACTCTACTTCGATTATTGCCTCGGCCACGGGCCCTTTTCCTACTGGCAGAGCCTGGACATCGGCCTCGCCGCGTCGGCCCTGCTGCTCTTCTGGCGGCTCTGTGTCCTGCGCCGGCGCCTGCGGGAAGAAAAAAATTAAAAATTTTTCTATTTACACCTTTACAAGTTTAGCATGATAAAGTATAATAAGTCCAAGTCAAACAATAAACTCGTCCTGAGAGAGGGAAAGGGGCAAATCCAAATGAAAAAAATACTCGCATTGATCCTGACCGTGCTGACGGTCCTGGCAATCGCCGGCTGCGGCAGCAGCGGCCCGAAAAAGATGGTCATCGGCCTGGATGACAACTTCGCACCCATGGGCTTCCGTGACAAAGACAACAAGATCGTCGGCTTCGACATCGATATGGCCCGCGAAGCAGCAAAGCGCGCCGGCATGGAAGTCGAATTCAAGCCCATCGACTGGAGTGCCAAGGAAGCAGAACTGAACGGCAAACGCATTGACGCCATCTGGAACTGCTTTACCATCAATCCGGAACGGGAGAAGGTTGTTCACTTCTCGAAACCGTACATCAACAATGCCCAGGTGGTTGCCGTTCCTGCCAATTCCACCATCAAGACCCTGGCGGATCTGAAAGGCAAAGTCGTCGGCGTGCAGGATGATTCCACGGGCAGCTACCTGCTGGATGGCAAATTCTCCGATCTGCGCAAAGGTTTGAAGACCTACAAGAAGTATCCGGACTTTGCCGCCGCGTTCCTGGACATCGATTCGGGACGTCTGGACGCGCTGGTTGTCGATGAAATCCTCGCCCGTTATTACATGAAGATGGCCCCCGGCAAGTACAGAGTACTGGACGAAGGCCTGGGCAAAGAACTCGTCGGCGTCGGCTTCCGCAAAGACGACAAGGAATTTGCGGACCGCATCGACAAAGCCTTGGATGAGATGAAAAAAGACGGTACGGCCAAGAAGATTTCCGAAAAATGGTTCCAGGCCGATATTATCCACTATTGATTTCTGTTCCGAAGGCCGATGGGTTTCCATCGGCCTTTTCGGCGTGTATTGAGGTATTCTATGGATTACATCATTTCGATTCTGCCGCAGATGTTCTATGGCACGCTGGACACGCTGCGACTGTTTTTTATCACGATTGTCCTGTCCATTCCGCTGGGCATCGTCCTGGCCTTTGCCCGTGTATCCGGGTTCGGCTGGCTGCGTAAACTCGTGGCCATCTACGTAACCATCCTGCGCGGCACGCCGCTGATGCTCCAGCTGCTCTTTGTGTATTTCGGCCTGCCTTTTCTGCCTTACATCGGCATGCGGCTCGATGACTTTCCCGCCGCCGTCCTGGCTTTCGTCCTGAACTACGCGGCTTACTTCTGCGAAATCTTCCGCGCCGGCATCCAGGCCATCCCCAAGGGACAGTACGAAGCGGCCAAGACACTGGGGATGAATTACCTCCAGACCATGCGCCGCATCATCCTGCCGCAGGTCATCAAAATCATCCTGCCGCCTATCAGCAACGAAACGATTACCCTGGTCAAGGATACGTCGTTGATCTACATCCTCGCCATGAACGATTTGCTGCGCACGACCCGCAACCTGGTCCAGCGCGACTTCAACATCATGCCGTTCCTCGTGGCCGGCGTCTTCTATCTGGCGATGACGCTGGTGCTGACGGCCATGTTCAACAGGCTGGAAAAACATTACGCCAAGTGGGATTGATTTCTCAGATGTATTGGACGAAGAGGTTTTAAATGGATAAAATAGTAGCGAAGGATATCAAGAAAAGTTTCGACTCCCTCCAGGTTCTCCGGGGCATCGATCTCGAAGTGGGGGAGGGGGAAGTGGTGGCCATCATCGGCCCGTCCGGCGGCGGCAAGAGTACGCTCCTGCGCTGCCTGAACAAGCTGGAAACCATCGACAGCGGCAAGATTGTCATCGAAGGGGAGACCCTGGCGGACACGCAGCCCGACGGCACGGTCGAATACAGCGCCGACGCGTCGCGCATTGCCTGCAAGATGGGCATGGTGTTCCAGCAGTTCAACCTGTTTCCCCATATGACCGTGCTGCAGAATCTGATGGAAGCGCCGGTGCGCGTCCAGCACCGTCCGGTGGCGGAAGTCCGCGAAGAGGCCCTGGCCCTGCTCCGCAAGGTCGGCCTGGAAGACAAAAAGGACCAGTATCCCCGGCGTCTTTCGGGCGGACAGCAGCAGCGCGTCGCCATTGCCCGCGCCCTGTGCAACCGGCCGAACATCATGCTCTTTGACGAGCCCACGTCGTCCCTCGACCCCGAGCTGACGGGGGAAGTGCTCAAGACCATGCGCAACCTGGCGGAAGACCACATGACCATGGTGGTCGTCACCCACGAAATGGGCTTTGCCCGGGAAGTGGCAACCAAGGTTCTCTTCATGTGCGACGGCATCGTGCAGGAGCAGGGAACGCCGGAAGAGGTCTTCGGGCATCCGAAAAATGAGCGGCTGCGGAGCTTTTTGCAGAGTATCCTGAAATAGTAAAGGAAAGGACCGGTTTGTCCGGTCCTGCGTGATTCTCAAGGAAGGAAATACAGTATGGAAGTCTCAACAAAACGCAAACCGAAACGGGATGAGCTGCACCAGAAAGAACTGAAACTCCGGGAAATCCTCGGGGAAATGGGAAACATCTGCGTCGCCCTGAGCGGCGGCGCCGATTCCGCGTTTCTTCTGGCAGAAGCGGCCCGCGTCAATAAAATGAAAGTCCTGGCCGTGACGGTTACGTCTGTCAGCTACGCGGAACACGAAAAGCGCGATGCTACGAAGATCGTGAATCTCCTGGGTGTTCCCCAGCGTTCCATCGAACTGGATCAGATGTCCCTGCCGGAGTTTGTCGCCAACCAGCCCGACCGCTGCTACTACTGCAAGAAGGCTACCTTCAGTGCCATCAAGACGATCGCGGCCCAGGAGGGGTTTACCAATGTGGCAGACGGCGGCAACATGGATGATCTAAAGGATTACCGGCCGGGCCTGAAAGCACTGGAAGAACTGGGAATCCGCAGCCCCATGCAGGAAGCGAAACTCACAAAGGCCGACATCCGGGCACTTTCCCGGGAAATAGGCCTCTTTACGGCGTCCAAACCGTCCTACGCCTGCCTGGCCAGCCGCATTCCGTACGGCGAATCCATTACACCGGAAAAACTGGCCCGTATCGAAGCGGCGGAAACCTACCTGTCGGAACAGGGCTTTGAAGGAATCCGCGTCCGCTCCCACGGCAACCTGGCCCGTATCGAAGTGACGCCCGAGCAGATTACCCTTCTCACGCAGGAGCGGACCCGCACGCGCATCGTCGACCGGTTCCAGGAACTGGGCTACCGGTATGTGACGGTCGATCTGCAGGGTTTCCGCAGCGGCAGCATGAACGAAACGCTGCCGGAAAAGACAGTCGCCTCCGGCGGATCCTCGGTCTGACGGCCGGGCCTGCAGACAGTCGAAAAAACAGTAAAAAATCTCCCTTGGAAGATGCATTCCAAGGGAGATTTTGTGTTTCAGCCTATTTTCGCTTTTTGGGCTTCTTCTGGTCCGTCTCCACGGCCGGACCCGGTTCCATCATGGCTTCCGGGTGCCGTTTCGCGTACCAGCCGGCGTAGACGAAGAGGACTGCGCAGAGAATCATGAATCCCAGGCTGGTGGCCTGGGCGCTGGTCAGGCCGAAAAGCCACGGCTCGGCGTAGTCACCGCGCAGAAATTCCAGGAAGAACCGTTCCAGGGAGTACAGGAACCCGTACAGGCAGAGGGTCTGTCCCTTGGCGTGCCGGAAAGAACGGAAGAGGAGCAGCAGGGCGAACACGACGACGTCGATCTGTCCTTCCCAGACTTCGGCCGGCCACAGGGGCTGGGCGCCGTACGTAGCGCGGGCCAGGGTTCCCTCGGGATAGAGGATGCCGAAATCGCCACCCGTCGGAGCGCCGAAGGCGTCGCCGTTCAACAGGTTGGCCATGCGGCCCACGGCCTGCCCGAGAATCAGGGCCGGTGCGACGATATCTGCAAAGGCAATCCAGTCGATGTGGTGCTTTTTGCAGTACAGGATGCCGACGGCGATGCCGGCCAGCATCCCTCCCTGAACCGCCATGCCGCCCTGCCAGACGAAAGGAATTTCCAGGAGGTGGTCCTGGTAGTAGGACCAGTCAAAGAAAAAGACGTCCCACAGCCGGGCACCGACCAGTCCGGCAAAGCCACCGTAAATCCCCATGTCGAGGACGTGCGTGTGCCAGCGTCCGTCCTGGCGGGCCAGGAAATACGCCGTCGCCGTGGCCATGAAGATGGCCAGGCAGAGCATAAGTCCGTACATCCGGATCGGGAAATCCCCGATGAAAGTCAAATATTGATGCATGTTGTGCCTCTTTTCCCATGTCGAATCGCCCCTGCCGGTTTTGTTGTCCGCACAGGTTACTTTCCCATTGTACCATAAAGAAGGCTCTTCTGGCAGGGCTGGCCGGTGCGTTGCAGATTTTTTTGCGAAAAAACTCAAAAAAGCGGGAAAACCTATTGACAGATTGGCGGTTGTGATTTAATATATACGAGTAACGTCACTCCGGGATGGTGTAATGGTAGCACAGGAGATTCTGGATCTTCTTGTCTGGGTTCGAGCCCTAGTCCCGGAGCCATTTTTTTTGCCTGAAGCAGGGGATTGCGAAAAAACAGTTTTCCTGTCGGTAAAAAAGTAGTATAATGGTTACGCAACTGAAAACGGCGCCATGGTCAAGCGGTTAAGACGTCGCCCTCTCAAGGCGAAATCATGGGTTCAATTCCCATTGGCGCTGCCAGTCAATTACAGCCTTCCGTGTCCCACGGGAGGCTTTTTTCCCATATGGGGGAGGCTGGAGAGTACTGCAAGGTTCGTCGGTTGCAGAGGGGGTTCTTTTATGAAAGAGTTATTGGAGAGTGTCAACAGTATCTTGACTTTTGTCGGGCCGCTATCGGATTTTTTTTGGGATTTCCCGACAAACTTCGCCTTTTATAAGGCCATTCCGATCCTGGGAAACTTTTCCCTGGCGGTCATTGTCCTCTTCGGCGCCGGCATCTACTTCAGCCTCCGCCTGGGCTTCATTCAGGTGACGCACTTTGTCAGCGGCATCCGCATGATGGTGCACCGCCGTACGGCGAAAACCGGTATTTCCCCGCTGGCCGCCTTTTTCCTGTCGTCGGCCATGCGCGTCGGGCCGGGTAACATTCTCGGCGTCACCGGTGCCATTTCCGTCGGCGGACCCGGTGCCTTGTTCTGGATGTGGGTTTCCGCCTTCTTCGGCATGGCCATTGCGTACACGGAAGCGACGCTGGCCCAGCTGTTCAAGGAACAGAAGGGGCAGGAATTTGTCGGCGGCCTGCCGTTCTACGGCCGTCGCCTGCTGGGCAACCGCGTGTGGGTTGGCGTCCTCCTGTCCTGTGTCTACATCTTCTATGCCCTGATGTGCCTGCCGGCGCAGGGCTTTAACGTTGTTTCGTCCATTGGTGCCATGGCGGAAATCCTGACGGGCGCCAAGATTGCCACGACGTCGTCCCTGTACTGGATTGTGGCAGCCCTCGTGGTCATCGGGACGGGCATCATCGTCTTCGGCGGCATCCGCAAGGTAACGCAGGTTACGGACCGCATGGTGCCGGTCATGGCCGTGGTCTACTGCGCGACCGTTGTCGTCCTGATCCTGGCCAATGTGGACAGCATTCCGTACTTTTTCCACGCTGTCTTCTACGGAGCCTTTAAGCCGGAAGCCGTTTTCGGCGGCGCTATCGGCACGGCCCTGGTACAGGGCGTGAAACGAGGCCTGATGAGCAACGAAGCCGGCCAGGGCACCATTACCATGGCTGCTGCCGCTGCCGACGCCAAGCATCCCTGTGAACAAGGCATCGTCGCCGCTCTGGGCGTTTTCCTTGACACGCATATCATCTGCACCATGACCGGGTTTATCGTCGTCATGGCCCACGCCTGGACCTCTCAGGCCGCTGCGTGGGAAGAGGCAGGCAAGCTGCCGAAGTTCCTGCTGAGCGTCCAGCAGTTGACGCCGGTGGTCAGCTTCCACACGATTGTTCTCTTCCTGCTGACGCTGTGCTTCTGCCTGTTCGCCTATACGTGCCTGCTGGGCATGATTTCCTTCTCGGAAATCGCAGCCAACCGTATCAGCCAGAAGGTATCCTTCCTGAACGGCATCCGCATTGCCGGCCTCTTTGTGGCCGCCTTCGGCATTCTCGTCAATATTGCCGGGTACGACCTGGGCAACCTGTGGGCCTTCTCCGATCTGGCCAACATCATCATCGTGTACTTCAACGTGCCGCTCCTCTTCCTGGGAGCTCATTACGTGCTGCTGGCAACCGACCACTACCGTCGGACGGACGACGCCCAGTTCACGGGAGACATCGTCGGAATCCACAGCGACTACTGGGACCGTCAGCACTGATTCCGTAGTGCAAGCAACCTCATACAGACAAACTGGTGATAAAAACAGCGCCTGCCCGGACGATTCCGGACAGGCGCTGTTCTGTTATACCGCACTATTTCCGATTCGATTATTTTTCTTTGTCGACGCCCCAGGCGTGGATTCCATCCAGATCCGGCATAATGTGCGGATCGAAGACAGGGTCTTTGCCGGCACGGCGCTGGGTCAGGTAATCTTCCAACGCAATCTTGGCACGGGGGAAGAGCCGCGCGATGGCGTACAGGTTTGTTGTCGCCAGGAAGGCCATGAACAAGTCGGCCATATCCCAGACGAGAGGCAGCGGAGCAATGGAGCCCATCATGACCATGGCGACCGTGAAGGCACGCAGGATATAGAGAGCCGATTTATGTTCCGACAGGACGTTGATGTTGATTTCGCCGTAGTAGTAGTTGCCGACGAGAGAACTGAACGCGAAGAGCGTAATCATGAGGGCAATGAAGTAGACAGCCCAGGAACCGACTTCGCTGGACAGGCACTTCTGTACCAGGGCGATGCCCGTGACTTCGCCGCCGATTTCATAGACGCCGGAGAGCAGGACGAGGAAAGCCGATGCGGAGCAGATGATCAGCGTATCGACATAGACGCCGAACGCCTGGGTCAGACCCTGTTTGACAGGGTGGGTGACAGCGGCCGTAGCGGCAGCGTTCGGGACGGAGCCTTCACCGGCTTCATTGGAGAACAGGCCGCGCTTGATGCCGTTCATGATGACAGCACCGAATCCGCCGGCCACCGCTGCCTGCGGCGTAAAGGCGTTCGTGACGATGAGAGCCAGGACAGCAGGAACTTTGTCCAGGTTGAAAAGAATAACGACGGCCGTAATGACCAGATACAGGCCGGCCATGACCGGAACCAGCATTTCCGCGACTTTCGCGACCACCTGGGCACCACCGCAGATGATGATGGCGATCAGGACGGAAATGATACCGCCCACGATGGCGCGGTCCCAGCCCAAGGAAGCTTCCAGGGACAGGGTGATGGTGTTGGCCTGCAGGGAGTTGTAGACCAGGGAGAACGTAACCATGAGCAGCAGCGAGAAGAGCTTGGCCAGTTTCGGCATATGCAGTACATTGGCGATGTAATAAGCCGGGCCGCCGTGGAAGGAGCCTTCTCCCTTCGGAATCTTGTAGATCTGTGCCAGCGTGCTTTCCACGAAGCCCGTGGCACTGCCGATGACGGCGACGACCCACATCCAGAAGATGGCACCGGGTCCGCCGAGGACGATGGCGATGGCTACGCCGGCAATATTGCCGACGCCGACACGGGACGCCGTGCTGACACAGAACGCCTGGAAGGAAGAAATTTCCTTTCCTTCCGCCTTGACACCGACGCCTTCCAGCAGGCACCGCGTCATTTCACGGAGACAACGGATCTGGACGAAGCCCGTCCGGATCGTAAAGTAGAGACCCAGGCCCAGCAGTATGATAATCAGGAACTTGGACCATAGAAACCCGTTGATTGTGTTGATGACTGCATCGATTGCATGCATTGCATCCATAATTGAGAATACCCCCTTAACTTGGTAATTGGCACACAATTTGTTCCATTATATCACAGAAATTTTACAAAGGGGAAGATGTCCGCCATGTATACAAGAATATATGGCAGCGGTCAAGAAAAGAAACCAGCGGCAGGAGGTCTTCCGGGCATAGAAAAAGGCGGTCCCGGAGGACCGCCTTTCACTTTCTGGTATTAGCCGCGATAGTAGTAGAAGAAGGTCATGCCGACGTTGACGATCATGGCACCCGCCATGGGGATGACGGTCCGTTTGACCAGATCGAACGGCGAGACATTGCCCATGCCGGACGAAACGACGATAACCGCCGTAATCGGGGAGCACGTACGGGCGATGGACGCGGCGAAATGCATGGGGAGCAGGAAGAGAACCGGGGCGATGCCGCTGGCGGCGGCGACGGCCGGTGTCAGGGCAGCGAACGCGAAGAACGGTGCGTTGCCGGACCCCATGACGATGGAGGACACGGCGATGATGGCAACCATGACGATCATCATCAGCATGGGGCTGAAGCCCGCTGCCTGGCTGCTCTTGATCAGCGTGTCGATGACGCCCATGCTCATCAGGCCCTGAGCGAATACCTGGCCGGCGACGATCAGGGTGACGACGTTAGCCATCTGCAGGCCCATGCCGTCAAAGAAAGCCTGGACTCCGCCGCAGACGTATTTCAAGTCGCGCGTGCGGATGAATTCGGCAATCATGCCGATGGCGAGGCCAATCAGCATAGCGTTGATGATGTTGATTTTGACCGACGTAATCCACAAGGGGCTGAAGGACAGGATCAGCGCCAGCGGAATGACCGGCAGGATTGCGTAGATGGCCGGTGCATGGTCGCGGGGATCATCGGATTTTTCCTCGGCGCTCAGGTCGACCGGCGTGACAACGTGGCCGGCACGGGCATCGAGAAATTTCTGGGACAGGTAGAACAGGGTGCCGACGACGAAGAAGGCGACGATAACGATCGGAACCTGGTAGTCCGTCCAGTAGATGACCGGATCCAGGCCGGCGGTTTCTGCCGACAGGATGGTGCCCGTATCACTGGGGCTCCAGTCGAAGCAGAGGGTGGAGGCGACGGCTGCCGTGGCAGCCAGGCGGCTCACGCCGAGACCGACGAGGATGGGGAACACCGTGACCATGAGCAGCATGGCCAGTCCGGACGCCGAGTTGATGCACAGGCCGATGATCAAGCCCAGGACCCAGGACAGGGCCAGGACCAGATAGGGAGATTTCAACTTCAACAGTGGCCTGATTGTCATACGAACCAGGGCGCGGGAGGCGCCGATGGAATCCATGTACTTGGCGAACGCACCGACGCACATGATGTTCAGGCCCAGTTTTGCAGCGCGGCTGGACAAGGTCATGGACATAAACTGGAAGGTGTCGAACAGGACAGCCCCCGTGCTGGCTTTCGGTGCCACGATTTTGCCGTATCCCATGACCACGGCGACGTACATCAGGATAAAGCCGCCGATGACCAGAACCGGCTGGGGTTTGTATTTTTTGTAGATAAGGTACGCGACCCACAAGGTCACGACCAGGGCAATTGTTAACGCCATAGGGATTTCCTCCACGAGTCAGATTTGTGTTGCGGTTACTTTTTCGCGTTGTCCGCTACGATAGACAGCGTCCATTCGCAGATGTCATAGAGATCTTTTTCCAGCAAAGTCTCATCGACCGTGTGGACGTTGGTCATGCCCGTTCCAAGCACCGTGCAGGGAACGCCGTGGCCGTTGAAGTGACTGCTGTCGCTGCCGCCGCCTGTTGCCGCAATGTCGACGGGCAATCCCATTTCCTTCGCCGCTTTGGCTGCGAGCACGATGCACGGGCTGTCTTTCGGCAGTTCATACGGTTTGTACGACGGACGAACTTCTACATCGACAGGGACACCGACTTTTTTGCCGCCGTCTTTGTAAGCCTTGACAATGCGTTCCGTCAGGGCTTCCATTTTCTGCAGGTTCCGGCTGCGGCAGTCCATGGCAACTTCAACCAGATCCGGTACGATGTTCGTGGCCGTGCCGCCGTTGATGATGCCGATGTTGCAAGTCGTCTCTTCGTCAATGCGGGCCGTCGGGACATCCATCAGGATTTCCGCGGCCTTCTTGATGGCGTTGATGCCTTTTTCCGGGGCCAGGCCGCCGTGCGCCGTCTTGCCGTGAATCTTGGCGAAAATCTTGTTCTGGCCGGGAGCAGCGAATACAATCCGGCCGGGATGGCCGCTCGAATCCAGGCAGTAGCCGAAATCGGCGTCCAGGAGGGACGCGTCCATGTTACGGGAACCGGCTACGCCCTGTTCTTCACAGACGGTGAAGACAACCTGCAGCGGGCCGTGGGGAATGTTCTGTTCCTTCAGGCAGCGCAGGGTCTCCAGGATAGCGACGACACCGCTCTTGTCGTCCCCGCCGAGGATGGTCGTTCCGTCGGAGTGGAACACACCATTTTCCAGCGTCGCTTTGATGTTCGTGCAGGGATTGACACAATCCAGGTGGGCCGACAGCAGGATTTTCGGGACGCCTTCCACCGTGCCGGGGAAGTTGACGAACAGGTTGCCTGTCGTGCCGCCCAGCGCGGCAGCAGCATTGTCTTCCGTTACGGTGCCGCCCAGCGCCTTCATTTCCTTGATCAGGAAATCCGCAACCTGCCGTTCCTGTGTGGACGGGCAGGGGATTGCAATCAAGTCGTAAAACTGCTGCAGAACCCTTTCTTTGTTGATTCTCAAAATATCCTCCTCCTTCTCTCCCGTGGGAGTTTCAGCATCATGTCATCATTTTATCATATTTACGAAAGATAAAAAACAGAAAATTATCAATCGACAAAAAATACGATGCTTTTTTTGCAAGTTGTAACATCAGAAGCGGGTACCGTCCAGTGTAGCCGTTCCCCATTCCACATTCTGCAGGGTAGCGCCGCGCAGGTTGGTCTGGCGCAGCACGGCGTTCTGCATCGTCGCACCGGTCAGGTCGGCGCTGCTCCAGTCGGCGCCGCTCAAAATGGCATCGGAAAAGTCGGCCCCTGCCGCCCGGGCCTTGCGGCCGTCCGTGCCGTACAGATTGGCGCTGTTCAGGGTGGCACCGGTCAGGTTCGTGCCATACAGCCAGGAATAGGAAAAGTTCGCGAATCCGTAGTTCCCTTTGGACAGGTCCGCCGCATCCAGGGAGGCTTCCTGGAACCGGGACCCGCGGCCCCAGACCCCGGACAGGACGGCACCGCGGAAATCAGCCCGGTAAAAGTCGGCACCGGACAGATCCGCCTGTTTCAGAGATGCTTTCCCGAAGAAAGCGTAAGGCCCTTCCGCCTGGGTCAGCTTCGCCTTGTCCAGGACGGCCTCCGAAAAGACAGCCCGTTTCAGGTTCGTCCGGGACAGGTCGGCGGTGGACAAGTCGGCCTTTTCCAGGCGGGCGCCCAGCAGGTTGGCGCCGGACAGGTTGGCGCCCCGCAGGTTCAGCCGCGTCAGGTCGGCACCGGACAGGTCGGCACCGGACAAGTCCGCGCCGGGCCGGTCCTTTCCGGCCAGCACGGCGGCGACATCCGCCTGGCTGTAGGCGGAAGCAGAAGCCGGCGCCAGGCAGGGTACGGCCAGGGTGAGACACAACAGGCAGAGTAACTTATTTGCAGGTTTCATGATGTTCTTTCTCCGTTACCAGACGATACAGCTCTTCCGGATTGTCCGGCAGCTTGTCCAGCAGCTGCCATGGCTTGTTTTCTCCCGTGAAGGCGTCCCGCGGATATTCACTGCCGTCGAGCACAATGATACAGCGGGCACCGATGGCGTTGGCACAATGCACGTCCCGCGGCGTGTCCCCGAAGATGATGATTTCCGACGTGTCGCGGATGAGGCCGTCGTTGTACAACCGCGTGTAGAGAATGCGGGCCACATCGTCCCGGTTCTCCGCCAGGTCCCCGTACCCGCCGTGGCGGAAATCGAAATATTCGTCGATTCCGTATTCCTTTACCTTATCGTGGGCACCTTCGGTCGTGTTGCCCGTCAGAAGCGTCATGCCGATTTCCGGGTGGTGTTCCTTGAAATAGGAAAGAGTCCGTTCCACATTGGTCATGAGGTATCCTTCGTGTTTGCGCAGATAGTATTTCTGCCGCATTTCATAGGTCAGCATCAGGCCGGCGGCCCAGCCGCTCGTGCAGCGGCCCCGCACATTCGTGACAATTTCCTTGATGATGCCCGAATCGGTGCGCCCTGCCAGACTTTCTTTGAATTCATATGGCTCTTTGACACGCAGGTAATCGCGGATCGCGTCTTGGAGCGCCCGGCTGCCGGCACGGTTCGTCAAGAGCAGGGTGCCGTCCACGTCCCAGGCAAAATATAACATAAGCAATCCTCCTTGTTCCGCAACAGGAATCGTTCTGTTTCCGTATCATTATAGCATACATCCGCAGGGGAAGAGGGAGGAATCGTGGGAAACGGTGTCGAAGAAAAATTTGTCGGAGCCAACGTTATGACTCCCCGATTCATGTTATAATGAAACCAGAGAGGGGTGAAAATATGAAATTCATCAAGCTTTGCTCCATGAAAATCTATACAGCCGAAGACGTCGTGTGCGGAGATGTTCCGTTTTACCGCGCCGTCCTGAATGAGTGTTATCGTTTGAAGATTGCCGGCGGTACCCTGATCCGGGCCGACGAGGGCTATGGTACTGTGGTACGGGGACGTGAAGAAGCTGTGCGGAGTATTGTGTTCAGCGGCACGTTCGACCGTCCGGTTTTGGTGGAAATCGTTGACGCGTATGAGAAACTGACGCGTCTCTTCCCCTTTTTCGAGGAGCATGGGGATCTGCATTTCCTGGCTGTCATCGAACCGAAGGAGGCGCTGTTGACGAAGTATCTGGAAGACAGCGCCCGCCGTCTGCACCGTGAAGACGAGCTGCACGCTGCGGATCTGCCTGCGTTCCTGAAACCTGGTTCCCCTTGGGTGTCAAACGGAAAGGATGAAGAATAATGGACGAACCGAAAGTAACTGTCATTGACGACCGGGCCCGCGAAGAAGAAGCTTTGTCCTTGTGCAAGTGGGCGGCGGCGCGCGCCGGCGCGATTGTGGTCCTGCCGGGTCTGGGTACGTTGTCCACCGTGGCAAATGACGTCTATATGATTATGAAGATCGGCAAGGTCTATGAAGAGGAGATTACGGAAAAGGCCGCGGTAAGCCTGCTGGGTTCCATGGGCACCGTGTTCGTCGGCGGAAAGCTGGCGACGCTGATTCCGTTCGCACCGCTTCAGATTCCTCTGGCTGTCGGCATGACCTATGGCTTGGGCCGCGTGGTCATGGAATGGCTCAAAGCCGGAAAACCGAAGGACCTGAGCCCCTTCAAGAAGGTATATGACGACGGGGTCAAGTACGCCCGGGACAACATCGGCCTCTTCAAAAATGATCCGAAGAAGGACGAGCCCCTGGGTGATGAAAAGAAAAAATTCGACGTGTGAGTTTCGTCTCCGCGTCCCTGGAGGTTAAAGTAATTTGGAAGCGTTTCTGTATCTGTTGTTTATGGCGATTGTATCGTTTGCGGTCGGTACCATTGTCTGGGTTGCTGTGAACCGGTTGTTCGGGTACCACAGTTCCAACGCGCGGCTCTTCAGTTTCATTTTGGTGCCGCTGGCTGTCCTGGCCATGGATTTCCTGATTCTTGTGTCGGGCCGCTGGGGTTATCTGGTAGGGGCCATTCCCCTGGCACTGATTGCCGGCTACGCGTTGTACTACCGCTTCGGCAACAACGGTGCCTATTATGATGCTCCGGCTCCGAGCGACTTTAAACGGGCCGAGAGCAACAAGTCCCGTCGTATCCACGAAGCCCGCGAAAAACGGCAGCAGCAGCGCGAAGCCTACAAAGAGGCTTCGAAAAAATCCGGCAAGTGAGATCGTAAAAACCGGTCAATCTGTCCGTAAGCAGCACGGCGTGATGCAGCAAGACCCGGATGTTCCGGCGGCAGACGTGCAGCCGGAAGAAACGGGGGGAGTTTTGTAAAGGAGATGGTCTTATGTTCCAGAAAATCATTGTTCCTGTAGACGGTTCGGAAAGCTCCTGGCGTGCCCTGAATCAGGGCCTGGTCCTGGCCGATAAGTTCGGCGGCGAAGTGATTGTCCTGACGGTTATCCAGCCTTACAACAATGCAGCCTTGCTGGCAGTACCCCTGGATCACAACATCATCAGCCAGAGCAACAACGATTTGAAGCAGGTCGGCGAAGAAGTCCTGCACCGCGCGGAAGAGCGCGTCAAAGCCGGCGAACACACGGCAAAAGTCAGCTATGCCATGGAAGTAGGGCATCCGTCGGAGCGCATCCTGGCGGCAGCCAAGGAAGACAAGGCCGATGCCATCGTCCTGGGCAGCCGCGGCTTGTCCGGTATCGCGGAATTCTTCCTGGGCAGCGTCAGCTCGAAGATCGCCCAGTATGCGACGATTCCTGTCCTGATCGTTAAATAAGGCGGCAAGGAGAAGAGCGGCAATGCCGCATGGGAGAGTCATTGTGTCCATCATGCAGAACATCCTTGTTCCTCTGGACGGAACGGAATACGCCTGGCGCGCCTTGGATTACGCTGCCAGCCTGGCAGGCCTGAGCGGGGGCTGCCTGTCCATTGTGACCGTTGTCGGGGAAGGCGGCGGCAGTCCGTCTGTCAGCGCTCCCCTGCGTTCCCAGGAGGAGCAGGAGGAGGAAGTGGACGACGAGACGACGGTCATGCAGGTCGGCAACGACGTCCTTGATGCCGCGGAAACGGTGATGGAGTCCCATCCCGGGCTGGAGTGCAACTACATCCTCATGCACAGTGAGGACGTGGCCGGCGCCATTCTGGAGGCAATTCGCTCCAATCACTGCGATACGGTGGTGTTGGGGTGCCGCGGCAGGAGCCTGTTTCACCAGCTCCTGCGCCGCAGTGTCTGCCAGTCCCTCGTGGAGAAAGCCGAAGTGCCGGTTTTCCTCATCAAGTAGGACGACCCTCCTGCCCGCATCCACGACAAAACCTGATACAAAAAAGCTTGGATCCGACGCGATCCAAGCTTTTTGTTTTCTGTCCAGTTGTATTTTTTTATTCTTTTTCGCCCGATGCTGAACTAAAATCAGAACATGTGGCGTTTCCACAGGGCCGTCGCCGCGGCAAAGCTGACGAGTACGGCAATGGCGATGACGAGCCAGAATCCGACGGGATTTTCCGCGAAGGGAACGGGCACGTTCATGCCCCAGAGGCTGAAGAACAAGGTCGGAATGGCCAGGATGATCGTGACGGACGCCAGGAACTGCATAACCAGGTTCAGGTTGTTGCTGATGATGGAAGCGAACACTTCCATGGTGCTGTTCACGATGTGGCTGTACATTTCCACCATTTCGATGGCCTGCTTGTATTCGACGATGACATCTTCCAGCAGATCTTCGTCTTCTTCGTACATCTTGACGGGATTCGGCTGGGAAGAAACGCTCCGCAGGCGCAGTAACTTTTCGGTTACCATGTAGTTGCTCTTCAAAGACGTCGTGAAGTACGTCAGGGATTTCTGCAAGTCCAGCATACTGAACAGTTTGGAGTTTTCCATGGCCCGGCGCAGATGGTGTTCCAAATCGTCGGTCCGGCGGATGATGTTGCGAATGTATTTCAAATACAGCGTCGCCGACTTGTAGAGAATCTGGAAGAGAAACCGTGTTTTTTTGAAAGTACTGAAGGCGCGGGGCACGCGGGGGTTGAACGCCGCCGTGACGGCATTGGCCTCTAGACAGACGGTCATGATGTAGTCCGGCGTGAGGATGATGCCAAGCGGCATGGTTTCATAATCCTTGTTGCTCCGCAGGAACGGAATGTCAATGACGACGAGCAGCTGGTTGTCGTCCACTTCCGTACGGGACTTTTCTTCACTGTCCAGGGCGGCGGTCAGGAAGTCGCGCTGGACTCCCGTGGCGTTGACGAGGGTGGCGATTTCTTTCGCCGTCGGTGCCACGACGTCAATCCAACAGCCCCGTTCCAACTGTTCGATATCATATTCATCTACGCCGGTGCCGGCGCTCATGAGGATCCTGTACATGGCACTCCCTCCTTTCTACGGCCTTGGAAGCCATATTCGCCCTTTATAACGCCTATTATAGCCGATTTTATTTTTATTGTAAATTCCCAGCCCTTCCGGGCGTTGTAAAAAAACGTGCCGTGCCGTTCCGGTCCATGGTATAATACGGGTTGTTACCGTAAAAGCGAACGTTCCTGGAAGGAGATTGCCATGAATGTATTTGATATTATCGGTCCGGTCATGATCGGGCCGTCCAGCTCCCATACAGCCGGCGCCTGCCGCCTCGGCCTCCTGGCGGCGGCTATCCTGGGGCAGAAGCCGGTGCACGCGGACATCCTGCTTCACGGCTCTTTCGCCCGCACCTACCGGGGACACGGCACGGACCGCGCCCTGGCGGCTGGCCTCATGGGCTGGGCTCCGGACGACCTGCGCATTCCGCAGGCTCTGACGATTGCCAAAAAAGAAGGCTATGACTTTACGTTCCATCCCGGAGACCTCGGGTCCATGGTCCATCCCAACACGGCGTGCTTCCAGCTGACCGGAGCCGACGGCAGCGAATGCCGGGTCATCGGCTCTTCCATCGGCGGCGGACAGGTCAAAGTGACCTCCATCGACGGCTTTGCCGTAGAACTGACCGGTGTCCTGCCGGCCCTGCTGATTCCCCACCGTGACGAACCCGGCGTCATTGCCCTCGTCAGCAGCATCCTCGCCCTGCACCAGGTCAACATTGCGTCCATGCGGGTCTTCCGCGACAACAAGGGCGGCCTGGCGACGATGGTCCTGGAGTGCGACGAAGAGGTGCCCGAACGGGTCGTCCATCAATTGGAAACGTTAGATCCGGTCCACTCCGTTCGGTTTGTGGACCGCGTGGTGTAACAGTACATCCAAAGGAGAGACACGCATGAGACTGGATAAACTGTCCTGGGCGGATTTTGTCCGGGAAGCGGAAGAAAAGAAAATCAGCCTGTTTGAGTTCCTGCTGGCCCGCACGGCGGAGGAACTGGAAACGGACAAGGCTTCGGTCCTGGCCCGCCTGTCCGACATGCTGAAGGTGATGGAGGAGTCGGCGGCATACGGCCTGACCGGCGTCCGCTCGAACAGCGGCCTGACCGGGGGCAATGCCAGAAAGATGTCCGAGGCGTTCCCGCGCAAAGAGAACGAACGGTTTGTGAAACTGCTGGGGCCTCTGGCCAGCGACGCTGTCATGTATGCCACGGCCGTGACGGAGTGCAACGCTGCCATGGGCCGCATCTGCGCGGCACCGACGGCCGGTGCCAGCGGCATTGTGCCCGGCGTCCTGCTGGCCCTGCAAAAACACGAAAAACTGAGCCGCACGAAGCTGGTGCAAGGCCTGCTCGTGGCCGGTGTCATTGGGGAAGTCATTGCCGACCGTGCCACGCTGGCCGGTGCTACGGGCGGCTGCCAGGCCGAATGCGGCAGTGGTGCGGCCATGGCGGCCGGGGCTGCCGTCTACATGCTCGGCGGCGACGGGCACCAGATCGACACGGCCATTTCCATCGTGTTTAAAAATGTTCTGGGCCTGGTCTGCGACCCTGTGGCCGGCCTGGTCGAAGTGCCGTGCATCAAACGCAATGCCGGCTGCACCGTTCAGGCGCTGCTGGCGGCGGAAATGGCGTTGCTGGGCGTGACGAGCTTTATCCCGGCAGACGAAGCCATCGACGCCATGGAACAGGTCGGACGGTCGCTGCCACACGGACTTCGGGAAACGGCGGAAGGCGGCATGGCGACGACGCCGACGGCCTTGGCCTGGGCCCGAAAATACTTCGGGCGGTGACGGGAAAATCATTTGACAGATACTAACCCTCATGATATAATAACCTTCGTCTTAAGCAGTGCTTGACATGGTGGGTGTGGTGAAGCGGTTAACACGGCGGATTGTGGCTCCGTTACGCGCAGGTTCAAATCCTGTCACCCACCCCATTATTACCGACAATTTGGGGTGTAGCCAAGTTGGTAAGGCACAGGACTTTGACTCCTGTATGCGTAGGTTCGAGCCCTGCCACCCCAGCCATATATCATGGTCCATTAGCTCAGTTGGCAGAGCACCTGACTTTTAATCAGGGTGTCCCGCGTTCGAGTCGCGGATGGATCACCACGAATGTCTCGCAGGTCGCACAGGTTGCGACCTGCTTTTTTTTATGCCGGAAAAGGGGGCTGGGCAGGGCAGCCTGCCGGAGAATCCGTCCTGTCCGCCGGGTGCTGTCCCGTCGCCCTGCAGCGTCCTTCTTTTTGTTGACAGTCCCTGTCCGATATCTTACAATCTAACTATGGATATATGCGGGTGTGGCGGAATTGGCAGACGCACCAGACTTAGGATCTGGCGGATTTTCCGTGCAGGTTCAAATCCTGTCACCCGCACCATCTTATTTTTTTGTGAGTACAGTCCGTTTTCCACACTCTGTTATTTCCAAAGACAGGGAGCGAAGATGTCACTTACCCGGATGTTGCAAAAATACCGCAAGTCGGCAGCGGCCTGGACCGCCTCGACAGACGGTTGGCGCTTCCAGTCCGTGAAGAAGGACGGCAAGAAGTTCGACCAGAGTGCCGTTCCCCTGGCGGAGGCCATGGAAAAGATGCAGAAGACACCTGGCGCGTATAAGCTCTACGGGCCGAACTACAGTGTCTTTTTCCCGGGCCTGCCTGCGAAAAAGGTCCGCGACGCTTACGTCTTTTCCCTGAATCATTATGCCATGAAGAACGCGAAGGGAAAGTTCGTGCCGACCGTGGAGACTGCCTATACGACCATTTCCGTGAATAACGATTTTCTGGAGCAGGCCGTCCATGCCGTGGAAACGGCATACGAAAGCCTGCTGACCGTCAACGGTGCCGACGTGGCACGGCACACCTATCTGGCTCGCTACGCCCTGGCTTTCGCCAAACCCGGCACGCCCCTGACTCTGCGGCTGCGCAGCAGCAAGACCAAACAGGAGTATACCGTGACGGTGACGCCGGAAGTGCGCGCTCCCTTGTATCCGGACTTCGATTACGCGAAGGCCGTGCAGGAGTCCCGGACCCTGGATAAAAAGCATACACCGGGCAACGTCCTGGGCGTGTTAAACCAGGTTTACGACCCCTTCGGACCTGGAGGACATCACAATGTCAGTCCGCATCTGCGCCTCTGCTGCAGGCGTTGGGACTGTCGTGGTGACGACAAGTCCGGGTTGTGAGTTGAATAGAATAAATATAATGTAGTAATGTAAGCAGATGAATGTGGGTATTGGCACAGAAAGAGGGATTGCAATGACAACACAAATGCAATTGGCAAGAAAAGGAACGATTACGCCGGCAATGGAAGCCGTTGCTGCGTATGAAGGAATCGACGCGGAAGTCATCCGCGATCGCGTGGCGCAGGGACTGATCGCCATTCCCTGCAATATCAACCATAAGGGCCTGCAGCCGCGCGGCGTCGGTCTGGGCCTGAAGGTCAAGGTGAACGCCAACCTGGGCACGTCCAGTGCCTTTCCCGACCCGGCACCGGAACTGGTCAAATTGAAAACCGCCGTGGACGCCGGGGCGGATTCTGTGATGGATCTGTCCACGGGCGACAATATTGATGCGTCGCGCCGTGCCATCATCAAGGCGTCGCCGGTCATGGTCGGAACCGTGCCGGTTTACCAGGCTGCGGTAGAAACGATCAAAAAACGCGGCGCCATCGTCGAAATGACCCGCGAAGACATGCTGGACGTGGTGCAGCGCCAGGCGGAGGACGGCGCTGATTTCCTGACCATCCACTGCGGCATTACGAAGATGGTCCTGAAACAGCTTACCGAGGAAGGCCGTGTTATGGACGTAGTCAGCCGCGGCGGCAGCTTCATCACGGGCTGGATGCTCCACAACGAAAAGGAAAATCCGTTCTACGAATACTTCGATGACATCCTGGATATCTGTGAAAAGTACGATGTGACCATCTCCCTCGGGGACGGCCTCCGTCCGGGCTGCCTGGCTGATGCGACGGACCGCGCCCAGATCCAGGAATTGATCAATATCGGCGAACTGACCCAGCGTGCCTGGGCCCGTGGTGTTCAGGTCATGTGCGAAGGCCCCGGCCATGTTCCGTTCAACCAGATCGAAACGAACATGAAGCTCCAGAAGAGCCTCTGCCATGGCGCTCCGTTCTACGTCCTGGGGCCGCTGGTCACGGACGTGGCACCGGGCTACGACCACATTACCAGTGCCATCGGCGGCACTATGGCGGCCGTCAGTGGTGCTGACTTCCTGTGCTACGTGACGCCGGCGGAACACTTGGGCCTGCCGGACCTGAACGATGTCAAGGAAGGCGTCATCGCCGCCCGCATCGCTGCCCATGCGGCCGACCTGGCCAAAGGCAATGCGCAGGCCTGGGAGTGGGATTTGAAGATGGCCCGCGCCCGCAAAGTCCTCGATTGGAAAGCTCAGCTCGACCTGGCCATCGATCCGGACAAAGCACGGGAATACCGCCGTTCCAAGAACAAGGAAGACGAAGAAGCCTGCTCCATGTGCGGCGATTATTGCGCCGTCAAGATTGTCAATGAATATTTGACGGAACAGCGGAAAAAGACCTGGAAGGCTTGATCCTTCCGGACCCCTCTTTCCCGCCTGTGTCTGGAAAGGAGCCGAGTCATGAAATTACATAAGGAAATGCTGGGAACCGTGACCCTCTCCTTCAACCCGACGGTAACCGTCGTGCCGGCTGCCCTGATCGGCCTGATCGTGGGGCTGTTCCTGAGCCCGCGGACAGCGGCGGACTGGGTCTGGATTTTAGGCACCCTGCTGTTTTTCTGTGTGCTCATCGGCCTGGTGCCGACCGTCCTGGCAGCCCTTTTTTCCGCCGGTGCCCGGCGGGCACGCCTCCGCATGGAAGCGAAGGTGCCGCCGGCCCTGCTGTCCTTCCTGAATCGTGCGACCGTGACGGCAGCGGCTCTGGGAGCCATTCTGGCCTTGATTCTCCAATTCGCAGCGGAACCGGGCAGACACGGCATCGGACCGGGACGGATGCACCCGGCCCTGGGTTGGATCTTTACGTTTGATGTCTGGGTCATGCTGTTCGTCCTGGCGTTGTGTCTCTTTGTATATCTCGCCGGTTCTTCGTCCTCCCGGATCCGGGCGGACGGCGCGCCGCTGCGGCAGATGGGACTCAGCCTCTGCCACGTCCTGCAGGATGTCTATGCGCGCGTTCTTGTATGGCTGCTGCCGTTGGCGGCTTTCGCCGCCGGCTGCCTCCTGACGGGCTTTTTGACCGGCGGACGGCCTGCTCCTGTCCCGTTCCCCTGGCCGGCACCGCGGCGCTTCCTGGAAGCTTTCGGCACGGTACTTTTGCCGCTGGTGCTGGTACCGTCCCTGGCCGTACCGGCAGGCTGCTGGTACTTGCTGCGCCGCTGCGGGAAAGATTGCCCGCGTCATTTTCTGGGCTTTTTCAAGCAGGTTCTGGTGCAGGCGGCCGCTGTTTGTTCCCGCGGCCGGGTCGCACCGGTCCTCGTCCATAACCTGGCCCGCCTCGGTGTGCCGGAAGGCGCAGCCTTGCTCCGGACTCAGGCAGCCCTGCTGACAGGTCCGGTGGCGACGGCCTTTTACGTAGCCTTTGCCGCGGTGACGCTGCTGCCCCTTCCGCCCCGGGGACCGGTTTCGGCAATCCTGAAACTGCTGCTGTCCTTCGCGGTGGCGCTGCTTCTGAGCCGGGCGGATCTGCCCGTTCCTTCGGCCGGGCTGGCGCTGGCCCTTCTCCTGCCAGGGGTCATCCTGAGCGGCAGAGCGGAGATTCCGGCCTTGCTGCTCCTCTTCCTGTTTGAGCGGGGACTGGACATCATCCGGACCGTGACCAACGTGCTCTTTGCCGGCACGGCCGTCTACCTGTCGGACAAACTCCACTGGTGAGGCGAAACCCTTATAAAAAAATAACGCATGGAAACAAAAAACAACCCGGAAGCGGTGCCGTCAGGCATTCCGTTTCCGGGTTTTGTCTCGTTGGGAGGTTCGTTGTCAAGTTCCGGCAGAGCAGGGCAGGGGCATCTCCGCTGCCATCAGGACAGGCGCTGCAGTCCGCCGTCTTTCTG
The DNA here is from genome assembly GCA_047835465.1 of Succiniclasticum sp. Classification (GTDB taxonomy): domain Bacteria; phylum Bacillota; class Negativicutes; order Acidaminococcales; family Acidaminococcaceae; genus Succiniclasticum. The sequence goes on along the minus strand of CP181265.1, from coordinate 1,945,779 downwards.
GACCAGGGAAAAATCCTGTGTGCTGTTCCAGCCGTGAACTTCGACGCAGCCGCCGGCGGCCAGGACGTCGCGGATTTCGTCTCCCGTGGCGAGGCCCGTCTTCAGGCACAACGCCGCCAGCCCGTCGAGGGTGATGCCGTCCAGGGCACTCCGCGGCACGACACGGTCCTGCGGACAGGTTTCTCCACTGAGCCGCGTGTAGGTCAGCGTTACAATCCGGCCTGCGGCGTAGTCTTCCAGATCATGGAGCATCTTGTCCCGGCCGTCTCCGTCAGCAGGATAGTAACGGGGCGTCTTGCCCAGCCGGACGCAGACATCCGTTCCACTGCCGAACTGCACCCGCACCGGAGCGCCGCCGGCAGGGTTGGCAAACGTTGCTTCCGTCTGGAATTCGCTGTCCGTGACGGTCCCTTCGCTGTGCAGGATGGCACGCATCCGCTCTATGCATAATTTCGTTGTCAAATCCATGAAAATACTCTCCTTTCCCGATAGCGGGAATTGCTTCCTGCTTTTTCATTATAGCACGGTTTTCCGGCCTGTGTTCCTGCCTCCGGTTTCGCGCTGCTTCTGCCGGATACTGCCGGTTCCCGCTGTTGCCATTCCGGCCCGGAACACCGTATAATACAGGCAGGGGGTGTTCTCGTGCTTACGTATGATTTGACCCAACGGGGGGCTGTGCCCCTGTACGAATATCTCTACCAGTGCATCCGGCAGGACATCATTACCGGCCGCCTGCCGCGGGACGGGAAACTGCCGTCCAAACGGTCCCTGGCGGAGCATCTGCACGTCGGCGTCGTGACGGTCGCCAACGCGTATGCGCAGCTTGCCATGGAAGGGTATATCCGCAGTGTCGAAAAACGGGGCTTTTTCGTAGAGGATGTATCGGATTTCCGCATGAAACCGGAAGGAGCCCGCTGTGTCCTTGCCAGCCCTGCGCGGGAAGAATACGAAGTGGACCTCAGTTCCAACCGCAACAGCACACGCCTTTTTCCGGCTGCCACGTGGGCCCGCCTGACACGGGAAGCGTTGAACCGCGACCAGGATTCGCTGTACGGCGTGATTCCCTACAACGGCGTCTACGAACTCCGGGCAGCCCTGGCCAACTATCTCCAGCACAACCGGGGCATGGAGGTGGACCCGAACCAGGTCTTCGTGGGATCCGGCACGGAATTTTCCTACGGGCGGCTTCTGCTCCTGTTCGGCCGGGAAAAATCCCTGGCCATGGAAAATCCGTCCAATTCCCGGATTGCCGGCATTATCCGTCATTTCGGCAACCAGTGCCACTCCATTCCCATTGACAGTGCGGGCCTGCGTGTGGACGCGCTGGAGGCGAGCGGCGCCGAGGTGGTCCATCTGTCGCCGGCCAACTTTTTCCCCACCGGTGTGGTCATGCCCATCCGCCGCCGTCTGGAACTCTTCGAATGGGTGAACCGCAAAAAGGGCCGCTACATTATCGAAGACGACTTCAACAGCGAATTCCGCTACCAGGGACGGTACATCCCGACCCTCTACGCGGAGGACACGCAGAACAAGGTCGTCTACATGAACACCTTTTCCAAGAGCCTGGCCCCGTCCCTGCGGATCAGCTATATGGTCCTGCCGCCGCGCCTCATGCAGCAGTACCGGGACAACCTGAACTTTTACTCCTGCTCTGTTCCGGCCCTGGAACAGTACACGCTGGCCCGCTTCCTCGAAGGAGGCTACTTCGAACGCCACTTGAACCGCGTCAAGGGATTTTACCGGGAGCACCGCAAACATGTCCTGGCGGCACTGGCCGCATCGCCCCTGTCCCGCCTGGCGACGGTGGAGGAGAGCCCTGCCGGCACGCATCTGCTGCTCTATATCTGCACGGAACTGGCTCCGGAAGACGTGCGGCAGCGCGCCCGGGAGCGTGGCATCGACCTGACGTTTTACTCCGACTACTTCCTGCCCGGCACGAAACTGCCGGAGAACGGCTGCCGCGGGCAGAAAGTGGCCATCGTCCTGAACTACGCCGGCCTGCTGCCGGATCAGGTGGAGGATGCCGTAGACCGTCTGGCAGGCATTTTTGCCGGCGGGAAGAGGCAATACATCCCGGGGAAATAAAGGGGAACATACGACACGACAGCAATTGTCTGAAAGTAGGTATGTCCCTTGCACGGCCCCATTCGTTACGATATAATGAACTTGTCAAGTCATAATGGGACAGACCGGACGGAATTACCGTCTGTTGCACAGGGAGTTATTTTTTTAAGAAAGAAGGGTGAAAACATGACCGTAATGAAAACCATGGACGGCAATGAAGCTGCCGCCTATGCATCGTACGCCTTCATCGATGTTGCCTGTATTTATCCGATCACGCCGTCGTCCCCGATGGCGGAACACGTGGATGAATGGGCTTCGCAGGGGAAAAAGAACCTCTTCGGCCAGACCGTCAAGCTGATGGAAATGCAGTCCGAAGCCGGCGCATCCGGCGCTGTACACGGATCGCTGCAGGCCGGTGCCCTCACGTCGACCTACACGGCGTCCCAGGGTTTGCTGCTCATGATCCCCAATATGTACAAAATTTCCGGTGAACTGCTGCCGGCCGTCTTCAACGTATCGGCCCGCGCCCTGGCGACGAGCTCGCTGAGTATTTTCGGCGACCACCAGGATGTCATGGCGGCCCGCCAGACCGGTTTTGCCATGCTCGCTTCGGGCAGTGTGCAGGAAGTCATGGACCTGACCGGCGTGGCCCATATGTCCGCCATCAAGGCACGGGTACCGTTCCTGAACTTCTTTGACGGGTTCCGCACGTCCCATGAAATCCAGAAGATCGAAGTCTTCGATTACGAAAATTACAAAAAGATGGTGGACTGGGACGCCATCCGCGCATTCCGTCAGCGCAGCCTGAATCCGGACGCGCCGGTCATCCGCGGCACGGCACAGAACCCGGATATCTACTTCCAGTCCCGCGAAGCCGTGAACAAGTATTATGAAGCGGTGCCGGACATCGTGGAGAACTATCTGGCCCAGGTTTCGAAAATCACGGGCCGCGAGTACCATCTGTTCAATTACTACGGCCCGAAGGACGCGGAACTGCTCCTCGTCACCATGGGCTCGTCCCAGGAAACGTGCGTCCAGACGGCAGAAGTCGTCCGTGCCGCCGAAGGGACGAAGGTCGGCGTTCTGGCTGTTCATCTGTATCGTCCGTTCGACGTGCGCCGCTTCCTCGACGCCATCCCGGCGACGGTGAAGAAGATCGCCGTGCTGGACCGGACCAAGGAACCGGGCAGCCTGGGCGAACCGCTGTACCTGGATGTGTGCAACGCTTTCTACCACAGCGACCGTCATCCTCTTATCGTCGGCGGCCGGTACGGCCTGGGTTCCAAAGAATTCACGCCGTCCGATTGCTATGCCATTATCGACAACCTGCGGCAGGATCAGCCGAAGAACAGCTTCACCGTCGGCATCACGGACGATGTGACGGGCCTGTCCCTGCATACGGACAAGGTTATCAATCCGACGCCGGAAGGCACCAAAGCCTGCAAGTTCTGGGGCCTCGGCTCCGACGGCACGGTCGGTGCCAACAAGAGCGCCATCAAGATCATCGGTGACCATACGGATATGTATGCCCAGGGCTATTTTGCCTACGACTCCAAGAAATCCGGCGGCATCACGGTTTCCCACCTGCGTTTCGGCAAGCAGCCCATCCGCGAACCGTACCTCGTGTCCGACGCGGACTACGTGGCCGTCCACAACCAGTCTTATGTGGACAAGTATGATGTCCTGGCCGGTCTGAAGGAAGGCGGCAACTTCCTGCTGAACTGCAACTGGACCGTTGCCGAGCTGGAACAGCATCTGCCGGCAGCGATGAAACGCTATATCGCAAAGAAAAAGATCAATTTCTATATCATCGACGCCGTGAAAATTGCCCAGGAAATCGGTCTGGGCGGCCGTATCAACATGATCATGCAGTCGGCATTCTTCAAGCTGGCTGACATTATCCCCGTGGAAGACGCGGTGCGGTACCTGAAGGAAGCCGTGGTGGAATCCTACGGCAAGAAAGGCCAGAACGTGGTCGACATGAACAATGCGGCCATCGACCGCGGCATCGACGCCATCGTCAAAGTCGATGTTCCTGCCGCCTGGGCGGACGCCGTTGACGAAAAAGGCGCCGGCAAGACGGGCAATGCGTTTGTGGACGAGATCCTCGTGCCCATGAACCGCCAGGAAGGCGACAAGCTGCCGGTCAGCAAGCTGCTGGACCATGCGGACGGCACCTTCCCGTCCGGCACGGCGGCGTACGAAAAACGCGGCATTGCCATCAATGTACCGGAATGGAATGTGGCCAACTGCATCCAGTGCAACCAGTGCTCCTTTGTGTGCCCGCACGCCGCCATCCGTCCGGTTCTGCTGAACGAAGAAGAAGCGAAAGCCATCGGCTATGATTCCAAACCTGCCGTGGGCGTGAAGGACGGCAGCAAGTTTGCCATCGTCATCTCGCCGTACGACTGCCAGGGCTGCGGCAACTGCGCACAGATCTGCCCGGCTCCGAAGAAAGCTCTGACCATGAAACCGCTGGCAACGCAGCTCGACAAGGCTCCGGCCTGGGAGTATGCAGTCCATACCGTGACGCAAAAACCGAATCCCATGAAGAAGAGCACTGTCAAAGGCTCCCAGTTCGAACAGCCGCTGTTCGAGTTCTCCGGCGCCTGCGCCGGCTGCGGCGAAACGCCGTACGTCAAATTGATCACGCAGCTGTTCGGCGACCGCATGATGATTGCCAACGCCACGGGCTGCTCCTCCATCTGGGGCGCTTCGACGCCGGCTATGCCGTACACGAAGAACCGTGCCGGCCACGGTCCTTCCTGGGCGAACTCCCTCTTTGAAGACAACGCCGAATACGGCCTGGGCATGTTCCTCGGTGTGGAACAGGAACGGGACCGTGTGGAAAATATGATCGACGCACTCCTGGCGGCAGGAAAAGGTTCTGCGGAACTGCAGGCTGCCATGAAGGATTGGAAAGAACAGAAGAATGTCAGTGACGGTACGCGCGAACGGGCGGATGTCCTGGCCGGCCTGCTGGAAAAGGAAATGGCCGGTGACAAGGAACTGGCTGCCCTGTACGGCCTGAAGCAGTACTTCGTCAAACGGAGCCACTGGATCATCGGCGGCGACGGCTGGGGCTACGATATCGGCTACGGCGGACTGGACCATGTCCTTGCCAGCGGCAAGAACGTCAACGTCCTCGTCCTCGATACGGAAGTCTATTCCAACACTGGCGGCCAGTCCTCCAAGTCCACCCCGACGGCTGCCATTGCACAGTTCGCAGCCAGCGGCAAACGGACGAAGAAGAAGGATCTGGGCATGATGGCCATGAGCTATGGCTACGTCTACGTGGCACAGGTTGCCATGGGCTCTGACAAGAATCAGTTGGTCAAGGCCTTGACGGAAGCCGAAGCCTACGACGGCCCGTCCCTGATCATCGCCTACTGCCCGTGCATCAACCACGGCCTGAAAGCCGGCATGGGCTGCAGCCAGCTGGAAGAAAAACGTGCCGTCGAATGCGGCTACTGGGCGACGTACCGGTATAATCCGGACAAGAAGAAGGAAGAACAGAATCCGTTCACCCTCGATTCGAAGGAACCGACGGGCAATTTCCGCGATTACCTCCTGGGCGAAGTGCGGTTTGCTTCCCTCCAGAAAGTACGTCCGCAGCTTGCTGATGAATTGTATAAGAAGACGGAAGCCGATGCCATGGAACGGCTGGCCAACTACAAACGGCTGGCCGGGAAGGAATAACGTTCTTTCCGTCAATTCCTGCGAAAGGGACCATCCTCCGGGATGGTTCCGATCGGAAGGAGCATTATGCTGATTTCTATCTTCGGGTTTTTAGGCGGCCTGGCCCTCTTCCTGTACGGGATGGAGCTCATGGGCGACGGCTTGCGCCAGTCGGCCGGCGCCAGGCTGCAGAAAATCCTTGAGTCGCTGACGAGCGTCCCCGCCCTGGGTGTCCTGACGGGGCTCGCCATCACGGCTATCTTGCAATCGAGCAGCGCCACGACAGTCATGTCCGTGAGCCTTGTCAATGCGGGGCTCATGACACTGAAGCAGGCGTTCAGCGTCGTCATGGGGGCCAACATCGGGACGACCGTTACGGCCCAGTTGATTGCGTTCAACGTGACGGACTACATGACGGGCTTCTTGTTCGTGGGGCTCCTGCTTCATTATTTTTCCAAGCACAAAACCGGGAAGTTCGCCGGCATGGTTCTGATGGGCTTCGGCCTCCTCATGCTGGGCATGAAAATGATGGGCCAGTCTGTGGCACCGTTGCGCGGCAATCCCGTGTTTGTTCATTTTATCGGGCAGTTTTCCGACGTGCCGCTGCTGGGGGTCGGCGTAGGGATTCTCATGACCCTCATTATCCAGTCCAGCTCGGCTACCATCGGTATTCTGATGGCTATGGCATCCCAGGGCCTGGTTCCTCTCGAAGGGGCGGTCCCGGTTCTGCTGGGTGACAACGTGGGCACGTGTATCACGGCGGTTCTCGCCGCCACGCGGGCCAGCCGCACGGCGCGGCAGGTCGCGTTGTCCCATGTCTGCTTCAACCTTTTCGGATGCCTCATTTTTTTGTTGTTCCTGCCGTGGTTCCTGGAATTTGTCCGCTACATTTCCCCGGCTCATGACATCGGGAGGCAGATTGCGAACGCGCACAGTTCCTTCAACATTTTGAACACATGCCTGTTCCTGCCCTTGATTACGCCGTACGTGAAGTTTATCCAGCGTCTTCTCCCCGACAAGGCGGACCGTTCGGTGACGCGTCCCCTGTTCCTGGACGATGCCATGCTGGAGAATACACCCATTGCCCTCATGCTGGCCGAAAAAGAAACGGACCGTCTGGCCCGCCAGTCTGAAAAGAACCTGGCTGCGGCCCTCGATTCCCTGCGCCGCTACAGTCCGAAACGGGTCGACTATGTACAGCGCAACGAAGAGACGGTCGACCATTTGAACAACGACATCACGCTGTACCTGACCAAAATTTCCGAAACAGGCATGACGCCGGAATTGTCGGCAAAACACACGGCATTGATGCACGCCTGCACGGACATGGAACGCATCGGGGATCATGCGCAAACACTGGCCAAGCGGAGCCGCAAGATTTTTGAGGAGCAGGTGGAGATGTCCCCGGAAGCCAAACAGGAAATTGTCCGGTTGAGCATCCTGACCCTGGAGGCCTGCCATGTGTGCCTCCGGAGTTTCATTATGAACGATCCTTCCCTTGCGCAGCAGGGGTGGACGTTGTGCCGCCACGTCAAATCCTTCCAGAAGGAATGCCGGAAAAACCATATCCGGCGCCTCAACGAAGGAACCTGTTCGCCGGAGGTGGGCATGGTTTTCCTGGAGCTCCTGATCAACCTGAAGAGGGTATCGGACCATTCGAAGAATATAGCCCAGCTCGTGCTCGGCATCTTTTGACGGGCAGGGGAGCGGTGGCAGCAGGATAAAATAAAAATTCTGCTTGACAAACCCCGGACCCTCCAGTATAATCGTAAATGTTCTGAAACGCGTGCGGAAATAGCTCAGTGGTAGAGCACCACCTTGCCAAGGTGGGGGTCGCGAGTTCGAGCCTCGTTTTCCGCTCCATGTGAATTCAGCCGGCTGTGACAGCCGGCTTTTTTGTTGCGCTGCCCGGCTGCTGTGCCTGCCTGTGAAGCTTTCGTGAAATCGCCCGTCGGGGTTGATTAATGCAGGGGCTTGTGATATTATATTGTAGCGTAATATGAGAATAGGTATGCTGTATACCCAAGACAGCAAGCCGGAATGATATATAAGGGAGGATTTATTCCATGAATGTGACTGTGAACAAAGAAGGAAACGACGCTACCCTGAAGATTACGGTGCCCGCCGTTGACGTAGCCAAGGGATACAAGGCCGCTGTAAAGCGCATCGCCAATCAGGTGAAGATCCCCGGTTTCCGCCCCGGCAAAGCACCCCGCAATATCATCGAGATGCATTACGGCAAAGGAGCTGTCAAGGAAGAAGCATTCAATGTAGTTGTCAACCGGGCGTACCAGCAGGCTCTGGAAACAGAAAAACTGCTGCCCGTCTCCGACCCTGCTGTCGAAGAGGAAAAGAAAGCCTTCGAATCCTTCGAAGAAGGCAAGGACCTGGAACTGTCCATCAAGGTAACGCTGAAACCGGAACCGGAACTGGGCGAATACAAGGGCCTGCATGTTGACAAGGAAGAAGCGAAGGTTTCCGACGAAGACGTCGACAAAGCCTTGAACGAACTGCGGAACCGCGGTGCCAAGATGGTCGACACGGACGACGACACGGTCATTGAAAAAGGCGATTTCGCCATCATCGACTTTGCCGGCACGGTGGACGGGGAACCGTTCAGCGGCGGCGAAGGCAAGGGCTATCCGCTGGAAGTCGGTTCCGGCTCCTTCATCCCCGGCTTCGAAGATCAGCTGATCGGCCTGAAGAAAGGCGACGACACCAACGTGGATGTCACCTTCCCGGAAGAGTACTTTGTCAAGGAACTGGCTGGCAAAGAAGCCATCTTCAAAGTGCACATCCAGGGCGTCAAACACAAGGAACTGCCGGAGCTGAACGACGAGTTCATTTCCAAATATACCAAATACAAGACGGTTGCCGAAGCCAGGGAAGATTACAAAAAACGCATGCAGGAAGCTGCCGAAGCGGACGCACAGACCAAGTATGAAAACGCCCTGCTCGAACTGGCCGTGAAGAACGCCAAGTTCGAAGTGCCGCCCGTCATGGTGGAAGACCGCATCACCCAGATGATTGAACAGATCCGCCTCAATCTGGAAGCTCGCAAGATGAATCTGCAGCAGTATCTCCAGTATACGGGCATGGATATGGCGAGACTGCGTGAAGCACAGCGTGCCGATGCAGACCGCAATGTCCGCATGGACCTTGTCCTGGACCAGATTGCCAAGGCCGAAAACCTGCAGGTCGACATGAAAGATATCGACGCGGAACTGCAGGCCATTGCCGACCAGAACGGCGCCCGCCTGGAAGATGTCAAGACCATTATCCGCAAAAACAACAACATGGGCCTGCTCCTGGCCAACATCCTGCGTCGTAAAGCCGCACATGTCGTCCTGGACAGCGCAAAATAAGCTGTTCCCCCATATAAAAGAGGAAAAAACGAAGAAGGAGCTGCCTGCACGCGTAGAGTGTGCCGGCAGCCCTTTTAGTCCGAAGGAGTGAGAACTATGAACTATGTACCTATCGTCGTGGAACAAAATGCCCGCGGGGAGCGTTCCTACGACATCTATTCCCGCCTGCTGAAGGACCGCATCATTTTCCTGACCGGCCCGATCGATGACAGCACGGCCAACGTGGTCATCGCTCAGCTCCTGTTCCTGGAATCGGAGAATCCCGACAAGGACATCCATTTGTACATCAACAGCCCCGGCGGCAGTGTGTCCGCCGGCATGGCCATCTACGATACCATGCAGTACATCAAGCCCGATGTGTCTACCATCTGTGTCGGCCTCGCTGCCAGCATGGCTTCCATTCTGCTCATGGCCGGTGCCAAGGGCAAACGCTTTGCCCTGCCGCATTCGGAAATCATGATTCACCAGCCGCTGGGCGGGTTTGAAGGGCAGGCCTCGGACATCGCCATCCACGCGAAGAATATCCTCCGTGTCCGGGACGAAATGTATAATGTCATGGTCAAACACACGGGTCAGACCAAGGAAAAGGTTGCCGCCGATACGGACCGCGACAACTTCATGACGAGCGAAGAAGCCAAAGCCTACGGCATTATCGACGACGTCGTGGAAGCCAAACCGGAAACGGTGAAAGACTGACCGGAACCACAAGGAGGAAAGATATGAAGTTTTCTGATGACCACGATAGCCAAATCGTGTGCTCGTTCTGCGGAAAACGGGGCGACCAGGTGAAGCGCATGCTCGCCGGCCGCAACGGGTACATCTGCGATGAATGCATCGAACTTTGCAACGACGTGCTGCGCGAGGAATTCGGTCACGAAGAGCGTCCGGCTGTCACGGAGCAGCAGGAACTGCCGACACCGAAGGGAATCAAAGAAGTCCTGGATCAGTACGTCATCGGCCAGGAAGAGGCCAAGAAAACCTTGTCCGTCGCCGTCTACAACCACTATAAACGCATCAACTACGAAATGCTCAATCCGGAAGAGCGCGACGTGGACCTGCAGAAATCCAACATCCTCATGCTGGGCCCGACGGGCAGCGGTAAAACGCTGCTGGCCCAGACCCTGGCTAAAATCCTGAACGTGCCGTTCGCCATTGCCGACGCGACGACGCTGACGGAAGCGGGCTATGTCGGCGAGGACGTGGAAAATATCCTCCTGCGCCTGATCCAGAACGCCGACTACGACATCGAACGGGCGCAGCGCGGCATTATCTACATCGACGAAATTGATAAAATCGCCCGGAAATCGGAGAACGTCTCCATCACGCGGGATGTATCCGGCGAAGGGGTGCAGCAGGCTCTCCTGAAGATTCTCGAAGGGACGATTGCCAACGTTCCGCCCCAGGGCGGGCGCAAGCATCCCCACCAGGAATTCCTGCAGATCGATACGACGAACATCCTCTTCATCTGCGGCGGTGCCTTCGCCGGCCTGGAATCGATCATCAAGGCCAGGACCGACGAAAAGACCCTGGGCTTCGGCGCGGACATCAAGCGGAAGAGCGAAACGGATACAGGGGAAATCCTGAAAAAAATCATGCCGGAAGATTTGATCAAGTTCGGCATCATTCCGGAATTCGCCGGCCGCCTGCCCGTCATTGTGACACTGGATTCCTTGTCGAAGCAGGCCCTGATCAGCATCCTGACGGAACCGAAAAATGCATTGGTCAAGCAGTACCAGCATTTTCTCCGCATGGATAATGTCGAGCTGGAATTCGAGCCCGGCGCCTTGTCTGCCATTGCCGACGAAGCACTGGCACGGGAAACGGGGGCCCGTGGCCTGCGGGCCATCATCGAGAGTATCATGCGCAATGTCATGTACGAGATTCCGTCCCGGACGGATGTGGTCAAGTGCATCGTGACGGAAGATACGGTCCGCAAACACACGGAACCCAAGCTGATCTTTGCCGGCCCGGCTGCGTAAAGCGAACAAATCGAAAAGATTCTGTGAAATAGAGTCGGACAGCGTAAGAAAGGGAAAAGGTCTATGCCTTTTCCCTTTTTTCTGTCCCGCTGATATGTTAGAATAGAATCGGATTTGTGTGACATTTCATATTTCACATTTACATCCACTCATGGAATACATACCCCGTTTTTATGGGGTTTACGGATATCGGAGGGATTACTTTTGGAACGAATGGAAGATAAATTACCCTTGCTTCCGCTGCGGGGCATGATGGTATTTCCCGGCATGATCGCCAATCTGGACGTCGGCCGGGAGCGCTCGGTGCAGGCCGTCAATGCCGCTATGCGGACGGGGAAGAAGATTCTTCTTGTCACGCAGCGGCGGGCGGAAATTCCCGACCCGGGTGTAAAGGATCTGTATGAGTTCGGCGTGGTGGCGATCATCAAGCAGCTGTTGAAACTGCCCGGCGGTACGCTGCGTCTCCTGGTGGAGGGCATCGAACGAGCTCATATCACGCGGGTCCAGAACCTGCCGGAAGGGTTCTGGCTGGGCGTATTCGACTTCGTGCCTTCCCAGCAGGACAACGACGGGGAAAAAGACTCGCTGGAAGCGCTGCGGCGGCTGGTCGTCGAAACCTTTGAAAAACTGGTGCTGGATGGCAAAAAAATCAACCCGGAAATCCTGTTGACTTTCAAGGACAACCAGGACGCGGGCTTTGTTGCCGACATGATCGCCGGTTATATGGAAACACCCATGCGGGAACGGGAAGAACTGCTGGAGACGGCAGACGTCAAGACCCGCCTGGAAAAGCTCCTGACGAAGCTGACCGGGGAACTGGAAATTGCGGAATTGCAGAAGGACCTTTCCCAGAAGGTCCACAAGAGTATCGAAAAGAACCAGAAAGAATACTACCTGCGGGAGCAGCTGAAGGTCATCAACAAGGAACTGGGCGACGAAGAGGATAACCATGCCGAAGCAGACCGGTACCGCCAGCAGATCCAGGCAACGGCTCTGCCAGAAGAAGTGGTCGTCGTCCTGGAAAAAGAAGTGGACCGTCTGGCCAAAATGCCTCCGGCCATGGCCGAAAGCGCGGTCATTCGCAATTACCTGGACACGTGTCTCAGCCTGCCCTGGGGAAACTACATCGACGACAATTACGACCTGGGCCGGGCCAAGAAGATTCTGGATTCGCACCACTACGGCCTGCAGAAAGTCAAGGAGCGCGTTCTGGAATACCTGGCCGTCCATCGCCTGACGCACAGCAACAAGGCGCCCGTCCTGTGTCTTGTAGGACCGCCGGGCGTGGGCAAGACGTCCCTGGCCCAGTCCATCGCCGAGGCTATGGGCCGTCCCTTTACCCGTGTCTCCCTGGGCGGCATCCGTGACGAAGCGGAAATCCGGGGCCACCGCCGTACGTACATCGGCGCTATGCCGGGCCGTCTGATCCGCGGGATGGAGAAGGTCGGATTCATGAATCCCGTTTTCCTGCTGGACGAAGTGGATAAAATGGCAGCGGACTTCCGCGGCGATCCGTCGTCGGCCCTGCTGGAAGCGCTGGATCCGAAACAGAACAACTCCTTCAGCGATCATTACATCGAATTTCCCTTCGACCTGAGCGCTGTCTTCTGGATTGTCACGGCCAATACGGTCGAGACGATTCCGCCGGCGCTGCTGGACCGCCTCGAAGTGATTTCCCTGTCGAGCTACACAGAGGAAGAAAAATTTAAAATCGCACGGCTGCACCTGCTGCCGAAGGAAATGGAAGCCAACGGGCTGACGGACAAGAACTTTTCCGTGACGGATGGCGCCATCCGCCGGATTATCCGGGACTACACCCGGGAAGCCGGCGTGCGCAATCTGGAGCGGAAACTGGCTACCTTGTGCCGCAAAACGGCGTACCGCCTCGTTACGAAAAAGGAACCGGAGTCCCGTGTGACGTCCCGCAATCTGGAGAGTTTCCTGGGGCCGGTCGTTTTCCTGGAAGGGGATATGCGGCCCCGTTCCGAAGTGGGCATCGTCACGGGCCTGGCCTGGACGAGCGTCGGCGGCGAGCTGCTTCGCGTTGAAGTGCTGCCTACCGTCGGCAAGGGAAACCTGATTTTGACGGGGCAGCTTGGTTCTGTCATGAAAGAATCAGCCCAGGCGGGGTATACCTACATCCGTTCCCGCTACAAAGAACTGGGCCTGGCGCCGGATTTCCATGAAAAAACGGACATCCACATCCACGTGCCGGAAGGAGCGATTCCGAAAGATGGTCCTTCGGCGGGGATTACCATGGTAACAGCCATGGTGTCTGCCCTGACGGGCCGCAAGGTCAAAGCCGGCCTGGCCATGACCGGGGAAATTACCCTGTCGGGCCGCGTTCTGCCCGTGGGCGGCATCAAGGAAAAGGTGCTGGCTGCACACCGGTACGGCGTGAAGACGATTCTTCTGCCGGAGCGGAATATGCAGGACCTGGAAGAATTGCCGGACAAGGTGCGCCGGGACATCTCCTTTGTCCCTGTCACCCATATGGATGAAGTGCTGAAACTGGCGTTGGAACCGAAGCAGGCGCCGGCAGAATAAGAAAGGTTGGTTTTGTGGTGAAGAAATACGATGTTGCCATTATCGGCGGCGGCCCGGCCGCGATTTATGCCGGCTGGGAGTTCAGTGTCAAATACCCCGATGTGTCCGTTCTGATCCTGGAAGAGGGCCATCCGGTCGATAAACGGTTCTGCCCCCTGGCGGCGGGCAAGGTAGATCACTGCCTGCGCTGTGTGCCCTGTGCCATCATGCGCGGGTTCGGCGGTGCCGGCGCGTTTTCCGACGGCAAGTACAACTTTACGACGGAGTTCGGCGGCTGGCTGCCGGATTATCTGCCCAAGAAGACCGTCATGGATCTTATTGATTACGTGGATTCCATCAACTGCTCCAACGGCGCGCCGGGCGAAACGTTCACGACGAAGAACAGCTCCATCCGCCGCAAGGCACTGGCCTACGACCTGCACCTGCTCAACGGCAAGGTGCGGCATCTGGGAACGGAAAACAACCTGCAGATCATGGAAAACATCTACCAGAAGCTGCGCCAGAAGGTAGACATCCTGTGTGATACCAAGGTGGAGAGCTTCCGCAAGGAAGGGGAGACGTTCTGCCTGGAAACGACGGCCGGCCAGTTCACGTCAGACTACTTGATTGCCGCTCCCGGCCGGGCCGGTGCGGAGTGGTTCACGGAACAAGGCCGCAAGCTGGGATTGTCGTTCACGAACAACGCCGTCGATGTCGGCGTCCGTGTCGAGGTTCCGGCCCTGGTGTTCAAGCATATTACGGACGAAGTGTACGAAGCCAAGCTTCAGTACCGGACGAAGCAGTACAACGACCTGGTGCGTACCTTCTGCATGAACCCGAACGGGTATGTCGTAGCGGAAAATACGGACGGCATCGTGACGGTCAACGGCCACAGCTATGCCGATCCGAAACTGCAGAGCGAAAACACGAACTTCGCCCTGCTGGTGAGCAACAAATTTACGGAACCGTTTAAGGAACCGCATCAATACGGGAAACGCATTGCGTCTTTCTCCAATCTGCTGGGCGGCGGTGTGCTGCTCCAGCGGTTCGGCGACCTGATCAAAGGACGCCGGACCAACGAGCGGCGTCTGGCCAAGAGCTTTACCCGTCCGACCTTGTCGGCTACGCCGGGCGACTTGAGCCTGGTCCTGCCGAAGCGGCAGCTGGACGATATCATCGAAATGATTTATGCCCTGGACAAAATTGCCCCTGGCATGGCCAACGATGACACGCTGCTCTACGGTGTGGAGGTTAAGTTCTACAGTGCCCGCATGGAACTGGACTCCCACCTGGAGACGAAGATTCCGAATCTCTTTGCCGTCGGCGACGGCGCCGGCATTACGCGCGGCCTGTCCCAGGCGAGTGCCAGTGGTGTTTATGTAGCCCGGGAAATCGGGGAACGCATTGCAGCGTCCCGTTCGTGATCCGTATTACCTGCGGACAGGTGCCTGCCCGCAGCCGTGGACGGATCGTCGGATCCGTCCGTCTATCCTGTGAAGTCCTGTTCAATCTACAAAGGAGGGGATGGCATGGCGAAAGGACAGTGGGATGTGGTCCGGGCAGAATTTGTAACGTCTGCCGTGCAAGCGGACCAGTATCCTAAACCGTCGCTACCGCAAGTTGCATTTATTGGACGTTCTAATGTGGGGAAGTCTTCCCTGATCAACTCCGTCTGCCGACGGAACGGCCTGGCCCGCGTCAGCGCCTCGCCAGGCAAGACACAGACCCTGAATTTTTACCGGCTGCAGGCCAAGCGGACGTTGGACGACGCCGTGGACCGGACGCAGTTCTATCTGGTCGACCTGCCGGGCTACGGGTTTGCCCGTACGAACCGCCAGAACAAGGAAATCTGGTCGGGATTCATCCGCAATTATCTGACCGATGCCCCGGACCTGTCCCTGGTGTGCCAGCTGATCGATATCCGTCATAAACTGATGGACAGCGACATCGAAGCCTACCAGTGGATGATTTCCTGCGGGCTGCAGGTGCAGATTGTCCTGACCAAAATGGACAAGCTGAGCAAATCGGCAGCGATGGCCCAGTTGGCCGCTGTAAAACAGGAAATGAACCTGACCGACGACCAGGTCATGGCCTATTCGGTGCTGCAGCCGGTCATGCGCCTGGAGCTGATCAACCGCATTCTTGACACGCTGACGGCAGCTTCCGAAGTCGTGGCAGATGCTCCGGCCCTGCGCTGAAAAAAGCTTGACATTCTAATTAGGAATTGATACAATTAGGGCGTCAAAAGAATATTTCGTACAAGGAAGGTGAATCGGTGCAATACCGATGCGATCCCGTCGCCGTACAGCCGGCAGCCGTCTTTGTATAAGCATCAATGCTTGGCCTGCGAGAGACAGGGAATGATGTCACCAATACGCTTTTCTTTGTGAGAGTGGAGAAGCGGACTTGCGTAATATCAAGACCGTTCCTGTTTCGGCAGGAACGGTCTTCTTGTTTTCCCGCAGGTCGAAATATTTGACAAATCGGATTGGGATATATCGTTTGCCATTCCCGAGTCCTTGAAGGGATTGCCCTTCCATTTTCTTTTCTCCTGCCTGAGTACATAAAAAAACCGCATCCGGACAATGCGGTTTTTTTATGTTTATTTTTTTATGGGAGCCCGTCAGGCCCAACCGGTTAAAAGTCGTGTTTCCACTCACTGAGGGGATTCATGTGGACCATGCAGTGCTTAACGTCCGGAAACCGGACTTCAATCTCGTGGTGGATTTGTTCGGCGATGCGATGGGATTCAATCAAGGTCAGCGTATCGTCGGCGGAAATTTCTACGTCGACGTAGATGCGGCTGCCAAAGAGACGCGTCCGCAGCAGGTCTACATGGTCCACGCCGGGGACCCGTTCGATAATGTCCTTCATTTCTTCTTCCAGTTCCGGGTCGCAGGAACGGTCCACCATTTTGTCAATGGCTCCCTTGAAAATGTCGTACGCAGCCTTGAGAATCAAGATGCAGATGACAAGGCTGGCCAGGGGATCCAGGACGGGGTAGCCCATGCGGGCACCGCCGATGCCGAGCAGGGAACCGACGGACGACAGGGCGTCGGACCGGTGATGCCAGGCGTCGGCCATCAGGGCGTCCGAATTCAGGGACAGGGCGTAGTGGCGCGTATACCAGTACATGAGTTCTTTTGTGACGATAGAAACAACGGCCGCCACCAGGGGCAGCGCCGTCGGAACGGCCAGGGGCACGGTGTCGCGATTTACAATCTGCCCGATGCCGCCGATACCGATGCCCAGCCCGGTCAGGGCCAGGATGGTCGCCAGGATGATGCTGGCCACACATTCCAGCCGTTCGTGGCCGTACTGATGCTCCTCATCCGACTTTTTCGACGAGACGCGGATGCCGACAATTACGATGAGAGTCGTGAACACGTCCGAGGCCGAATGAACGGCATCGGATACCATGGCAGCCGAATGCCCCAGCAGACCGGCCGCCAGTTTCCCGACGGACAAGATGACATTGACGACGATACTGACCAGGGACACCCGGGTCGCCACCTGCTCGCGGCTGTGTTCCTTCCGATTTTCTTCTACCAAGTGGCTCCCCTCCCTTCCTATAAAGTATCCGCCTTGACGAGGTTCTGTTTCCGGTGTTAGACTGAACCAGAAACGGTGAATTTGCCCGCCGGCAGGAACCCTTGCCAGGCCGGGCGTGTTTACCGTTTATTATACGTCTTGCGTCACGCAATGTCAAGAGTTTATCGCTATTCGGAATTAGTCTCAGGCAACGGAACCGGACCGGCCGGGACAGGAAGGAGGATGCCATGTCTTTTCCATCGGAAAAAGTCCGCCTCCTGTCTCTGTTACTCCCGGCTATTGCCGTCGGCTTCGTCCTGAAGGCCATCGGTCTTCCGATTCCGTATATGCTCGGCGGAATTCTCGTGGCGTCGTTCCTGCGCTTTACGCGTATTCCCACTCTCCAGTGGCCCAGAGGCTGGCGCGAACTGGGCCTGAGTGTGGTCGGTTACGGCATCGGCCTTCATTTTACGCGTGCCACGCTGGTCAATCTGGCCGGCCAGACGCCGGGCGTCCTCGGAGCGTCCGTCCTGTCTATTGCACTGGCCATTGTCATTGCGGCCGTCACGGCCCGCCATACAAAGGCCAATCTTCTGAGCTGCGTCCTGGGACAGCTTCCGGGCGGCCTCAATCTGATGATGCTCCTGGCGGAGGAAGATCCCCGGGCTGATGCAAACGTCGTCATCGTCGAGCAGACCACGCGTCTGTTCCTCGTCGTGTTTACGGTACCCATCCTGGCGTCTCTTCTGCCGCAGGGTACGGCAGCCCTGCCGATGACTGCCGAAGCGTACAGCCTGACGTGGCTCGTCCTCGTGCCGTTGTGCGCCATCGGGGTCTGGGGCGCCCGCCGGCTGCACGTCCCGACACCGACCCTGATGGGGCCTATCTTTGCGACTTCCGTATTTTCCGTTGCCTGGGGAGCACCTTTGCAGCCCGTTCCCAATCCACTGCTTGACGTGGCCCAGATCAGCGTGGGCCTGTACATGGGCTGCATGCTGGACAAGGAGCGGCTGTGGAAAGCCCGGGAGACTTTGGGCTACTGCGTCATCGGAACCTTCTGCCTCATCGCGGTCAGCATGGTTGTCGCTTACGGCCTGTCCTGCTACTACGGATTCGACCTGGTCACGGCTTTTCTCGCCATGGCCCCCGGCGGCATTGCCGAAATGTGCCTGGCCGGTATGGGAATGGGAGCGGATGTATCGGTCATCGTAACGTATCAAATCGTACGTGTCCTCATGATGAACCTTTCCATGCCGTTCCTGCTGCACTGGTACTTCGATGAAAATTACAAGGGGTGAGTGCTTGACATCGCCGGAGCACATTGATAGAATTGATAAGTACAGTTTTATACGAAATGGCGAAGAACGGAAGGAGTAGGGATGACAGACCTCCCAGAGAGGATGCGGTGGGTGCAAGCATCCGGGGTCCCGTCCTGAAGGTAGTCCGGGAGCCGGAAAGGTGAAGGCGCGCAGCCGCGCCGTGTAAGCTTTCCCGTTTGATGACGCGTTAAGTCCACAGAGTGCCCGGGATCCGGCAATGCTGCCGCAGTATCCGGGGAATTCAGGTGGTACCACGGTCAATCGTCCTGTTGCAGCAATGCGGCAGGCTTTTTTTATTTTAGAATCAGGAGGAATCAGTCATGGCAGAAGAACACAATATTCCCAAAACCTACGACCCTGCTGCCGTCGAAAAGAAATGGTACAAGTTCTGGGAAGAGAATAAGTTATTCCACGCGGAACCGAAACCAGGCGCCAAGCCTTTTTCCATTGTCATTCCGCCTCCAAACATTACGGGCCAGCTCCACATGGGGCACGCCCTGGACAATACCCTGCAGGATATCCTGATCCGCTGGCATCGCATGATGGGGGACAACACGTGCTGGTTCCCCGGCTATGACCACGCCGGCCTGGCCACGCAGATCAAGGTAGAAGAAGAAATCAAGAAAAACGAAGGACTGACCCGCTACGACCTGGGCCGTGAAGAATTTGTCAAACGGGTCTGGGACTGGAAAGAACAGTACAGTCACCGCATCATCGACCAGCTGAAAGCACTGGGCGTTTCCTGCGACTGGGACCGCACCCGCTTTACGCTGGACGAAGGCTGCTCCCGGGCAGTGCGCGAAGTCTTTGTGTCTCTCTATGAGAAAGGCCTCATTTACCGCGGGACGCGCATCACCAACTGGTGCGTCCACTGCAACACGGCCCTGAGTGACATCGAAGTGGAACATCAGGATGACGCAGGCCATCTGTGGTATATCAACTACCCCATCGTGGGAGAAGCGGGCCGCTACATCCAGATTGCCACAACCCGTCCGGAAACCATCCCCGGCGATACGGCCGTTGCTGTCAATCCGAAGGACGAACGCTTTGCCGGCCTCGTCGGGAAAAAGTGCCTCCTGCCCATCATGAACCGCGAAATGCCGATCATCGCCGACGACTATGTCGACATGGAATTCGGCACCGGCGCCGTCAAGATTACGCCGGCCCACGATCCGAACGACTATGAAATGGGCCTGCGCCAGCACCTCGATACCATCGTCGTCATCGGCAAGGACGGCAAGATGACTGCCGACGCCGGCAAATACGCCGGCATGGACCGCTATGAATGCCGCGAAGCCATCATCCAGGATATGAAGGACCTGGGCCTTCTCGTCAAAGTGGAAGAATGCCCGCATTCCGTCGGCCACTGCCAGCGCTGCGGTCATCCCATTGAAGCCCTTGTGTCCACCCAGTGGTTCGTCAAGATGGGACCCCTTCTGGACGCTGCCAAGGCCTGCGTCGAAGACGGACGGACGAAGTTCGTTCCGGAACGGTTCACGAAAAACTACCTCGGCTGGATGGAAAACATGCACGACTGGTGCATTTCCCGCCAGATCTGGTGGGGTCACCGCATCCCTGTCTGGTACTGCGATGACTGCGGCGCCGAAATCGCGTCCCGCACGGACATCGACACGTGCCCGAAATGCGGCAGCAAGCACGTCCATCAGGACGAAGACGCCCTCGATACGTGGTTCAGTTCCGCCCTGTGGCCGTTCTCCATCATGGGCTGGCCGGACACGAAGGACAACAAAGTCCTGCAGCAGTTCTATCCGACGAGCGTTCTCGTCACGGGCTACGACATTATCTTCTTCTGGGTGGCCCGCATGCTCATCATGGGCATGGAATTCATGAAGGACGTACCTTTCAAGAGAGTCTTCATCCACGGCCTCGTCCGCGATGACCAGGGCCGCAAGATGTCCAAGTCCCTGGGCAACGGCATCGACCCGCTGCAGGTCATCAATCAATACGGCTGCGATACGCTGCGGTTCATGCTCATTACGGGTAATACGCCGGGCAATGACATGCGCTTCTACTGGAGCCGTGTCGAAGCGACGCGCAACTTCGCCAATAAAATCTGGAACGCTTCCCGGTTCGCCCTGATGAACCTGGAAGGTTATGATGCCAAGGCGGCCCGCGCTCCGTACACCCTGGCGGACAAGTGGATCCTGTCCCGCCTGCAGGATGTAGCCGCCGATGTAACGACACTGCTCGACAAGTTCGAACTCGGCGAAGCAGGCCGTACGATTTACGACTTTATCTGGGGCGAAATCTGCGACTGGTATATCGAAATCGCCAAACCGCGCCTCTACGGCAAGGAAACGCCGGAAGCACGGGCGACGGCCCAGTATGTCCTCGTCACCGTATTGACGGGCGCCATGAAGCTGTTACATCCCTTTATGCCTTTCATTACGGAAGAAATTTACCAGGCCCTGCCGCATGATTGCAAGAGCATCATGATTGCACCCTGGCCGGTGGCCGATCCGTCCCTGGTAGACAAAGACGCGGAGAAGGCAATGACGGCTATTATGGACGCCATCAAGGCCATCCGTGAAATGCGCGCCCAGGTCAATGCCGCACCGGGCAAAAAGGCGCCGGCCATCCTGCTGGCGGAAGATGGCTTGCGCGACACCATTGCCGCCAATGCAAATTACTTCCAGCTCCTTGCCACGGTTGACACGCTCACGGTGCTGCCCCTGGAGGCGGAAAAACCGGAAAATGCCATGGCAGCGATCCAGAACGGTGTGGAAGTCTACCTGCCCCTGAAAGGCCTCATCGACGTGGAACTGGAAACGGCACGCCTGAACAAGGAAAAGACCAATCTGGAAAAAGAATTGAAACGGGTGCAGGGTAAGCTGGGCAACGCCGGCTTCCTGTCCAAGGCACCGGCAGCCGTCGTCGAGAAAGAAAAGGCGAAAGCCGAAGAATACACGGCCAAGCTGAAGACCATCGACGAGCGCCTGGCGTACCTGAAGACTTTATAATTGGAAGAATACCATGGACTATAACGAAAGCATTGCGTATTTGGACAGCCTGGGCAAGTTCGGCATGCGTCTGGGCATGGACCGCATCAAGCAGCTCCTCTTTGTCCTCGGACATCCGGAGAACCAGATCCGCACCATCCACGTGGCCGGGACCAACGGGAAGGGGAGCGTGGCCTCCCTGATTACGGACATCCTGCGCCATGCCGGGCTTAAAGTGGGAAAATTCACTTCGCCCCACCTGGTCCGGTACAATGAGCGGATCCAGCTGGACGGCAGGGACATTGACGACGAAGAATTTGCCGCGGTTTTGACGCGGGTCAAGGACTTTGCCGATGACCTGGTGAAGAATAAGGCCTGCGAACAGCCGACGCAGTTTGAAATCCTGACGGCGGCAGCGTTCCATTATTTTGCCCTGCAGAAGGTGGACTACGCCGTCGTCGAAGTCGGCCTGGGAGGGCTGTGGGATTCGACGAACCTTGTCAAGCCCGTCGTTTCCGTCATCACGAATGTCGCCCTGGACCACACCAAGGTCCTGGGAAGCACGGTGGAGGAAATCGCCTTGCAGAAGGCGGGCATTATCAAGGAAAAGGTGCCCGTCGTGACCGGCGCCGAGGGAAATGCCCTCGGACCGATCCAGGTCATGGCGGCGTTCAAGCAGGCCCCGCTTTATGTATACGGCCAGTCGTTCCACGGTGAAAGCCTGTCTTCCTCCATGGAGGGGCAGACCTTCCGTCTGTGCGCCGGCACGAATTATGCGTCGGAGTACACCATCTCCCTGGCAGGGGCGCATCAGATCCGCAACGCGTCAGTGGCCATCGTGGCTGCCAAGATTGTCTCCAAGAGTGATCCGCGCATTACGGAAGAAGATCTGCACGCCGGTGTGCGGGAGACGCGGTGGCCCGGCCGGCTGGAACGCATCCGCCGGCAGCCCGATGTCATCCTCGATGGGGCGCATAACCCCAACGGGGCGCAGGCCTTGCGGAGTACACTGGACCAGTTTTATCCCGGGAAACCGGTGCACTTTGTCTTCGGCATGATGGGGGACAAAGCGGTGGACGAGGTCATGCGCATCCTGTTCCATCCGGAGGACCGGATTTATACGGTCCGGGCTGACGACGGAGTGCGGGCGGCAGAAGCGGACGACCTGGCCCGCCGCGCCGGCGCAAACGCCCGTGCTTTTGCCGATGTTGCCCTGGCGTATGATGCGGCCCTGGCCGGCGCGGGCCCGGATGGACTCGTTGTCGTCGCCGGATCGCTCTACCTGGTTGGCACATTCAAGGCCATGCTCCAGCAGCGCAGCACCTTGTAATCGAAAAGAAAAAGAAAGAAACACAGGAAAGGCACGCTGGAGAAAGATCCGTCCGCGTGCCTCTCTGTCTATTAATTAGGAAGAAAGCTATGGAACAAACCCTATCGAAAGCGTACCGGCGCATGCAGGGACTCCTCCTTGCCCTGGCCGGGGTCATTGCCCTCGACCAGACGTTGCTGAGCCTTCTCGTCCTGGCAGCCCTGGTGGCGGGCCTCCGCCTGGCCTGGCTGGAGCGGAAGGAACGTCCTTTACCGCGCCTGTGGCCCCGGGGTCTGAAGGTGGCGGCCCTGCTCCTGCTGGCAGATGCCTACCTGTCGCTGCACAGCCCGGTCAATGCCCACCGCAGCGTGACGACATTCAATTTCTTTTATGTCGTCGGCCAGTATGTGGTCGTCGTGTGGCTTGTCAGCCGGTTCGGGAACTATTTTTCCGGCCGTGCCAGCCTTTTCGGCAGGGACAGGGAAGCGGGCAGGGAAACGAAACAGGCCGCGGGAATCCCTTCCGGTGGAAACGGTACGGGAAGTACTCTGGCCGGACGCTGGCGGTGCTTCCGTCGCGCGCCGTTTCCCCTGCAGATACTTGGTGTTCTGGCGGGAGTGGCTGCCTTTGTCCTCCTGGGCGGCCTGGCTCAGCACGTGTTCGGCGGCGCTACCGATGCCCTCTGGGTCGATAAGACGGCAAATCCACTGTTGCGGAACCGGGTCTTTTCCACCTGGGAAAATCCAAACATTTTTGCCGGCTATGTTTGTGCCCTGGCTGCCTACCTCATGGGGTTTATCAGCGTGGAACGGAACAGCCGCCGCCGTTGGGGACTCTTCGGCTTCCTCCTGGCAGCACTTCTCTGCCTGGTCTACAGTTTTTCCCGCGGGTTCTGGGCAGCCATGGCGGGAGAGCTGGTCGTCTTTGTGCTGTGCTTCTACCGCCGTGGGATTATCTACTTGATCGGGACTGCGGCTGCAGCAGCGGCTCTGGCCGGGCCGGCAGTGTGGCAGCGCCTCGCCACGCTGCAGCATATTGGCTCTGACTCCTCGGCGGCCATGCGGCTGGCGTACCTCGACATTGCCGAAGCCATCGTGAAAGACCATCCCCTGGGAATCGGCTGGTATAATTACCGGTATATTTTTCCCGAGTATGACTATTATTTCAAGAATCCCGATGTCATTATGTACCACTGCCACAATTTGTTCCTGAACGTGGCAGCGGAACTGGGAGTGCAGGGGCTGGTCCTCTTTCTGGTGGTCTGGCTGGTCTTCCTGTATATCGCCTGGCGTCTCCAGCGTTCGGCCCGGTTCCCCTGGATCCGGGCTCTTGGGAGAGGGTACCTGCTCCTGTCGCTGGGCATGTGCATCGGCGGCATTGCGGACCACGTTTTTTTCAACGTCCGCCTGGGTGTCCTTTTCTGGCTGCTCAGCACGCTGCTGCTGCTGGGACGGCAGTACAATCAATATGGTCCGGAACCGGATCCGGACCCGGACCGGGGTGCCAGGAAGCAGGAACTGTAAATTTTTATGTGTGGAGAATGGGAAAAGTGGAAAAACTTTACACCATCTTCACACTTTTTTCATATAACAGGCAGGAGACAGGATGTTTCTTGTCGTATCCAATACGTAGAGGGACAATCGGGGAGATAAAATGTTAACGGAATTTTCAGGAAATCGCTCCGGAAACGGATAAACTGAAACGCTGTGCTGTTCTTAATGGAAAGCGATTCTGATTTAGGCCGTTTCCTGAATTTTTGTTAGCTTTTTATCACTCTCTGTGTTATAATGAAATCGGACTTGGATGCGATTGGAATGCGCCCTGAGGTGGTCTCAGGGAGTGTTACACTGACATCATTTTAAACGTTTAATTAACGGAAAAATGTCAAGTCCGCTGCCTCTGGCAATCACCTGATGCGAGATCAGATACGGGTTTCGTTTCAGGCTTGTTTTACCCGCAGTCCCTTGCGGAAAAATTCCTATCAATTTCTAAGGAGGAAGGTAAAATTATGGATGTGAATGACATTAAAGATCGTATCGAGTGTGCGGCTGCCCTGGCTAAGGTTACCACTGCTGAGGCTGCTGTGGACTACATCAAAGACGGCATGAACGTTGGTGTTTCCGGCTTCACTCCGTCTGGTTATCCGAAAGCTGTACCTCTGGCTCTGGCTGCCAAAGTTAAGAATGGCGCCAAGATCAAAATCAACCTCTATACCGGTGCTTCCGTAGGCCCGGAAATTGATGGTGAACTGGCTAAAGCCGGTGCTATTGACCGCCGTGCTCCTTACCAGACCAACAAAGACATGCGGAATGCCATCAACAAGGGCGAAATCAAATACACGGAAATGCACCTGTCCATGAGTGCCCAGAACATCCGCTACGGCTTCCTGCCGAACCGCCGCGGCATCGACCTGGCCATCATGGAAGTCTGCAAGATCAAAGATCTGGGCGGCGGCAAAGTAGGCCTGGTTCCGACGACCGCTGTCGGCAACAGCCCCTCTTATGTACAGACGGCTAAACAGGTTATCGTTGAAGTCAACACGACCCAGCCGGTTGAACTGGAAGGCATGCATGATATCTTCGTTCCGCTGGATCCCCCGAACCGCAAACCCATCATGATCGAACATCCTTGGGACCGCATCGGCACGGATTACGTTCCTTGCGAACTGGACAAGATCGTTGCTATCGTTCCTTGCGACATCACCGATAAGACCCGTCCGTTGGGCGAAATCGACGACGACGCCAGACATATGGGCCAGAACCTGGTTGCCTTCTTCAAGAAGGAAGTTGCAGAAGGCCGTCTGCCGAAGAACCTGCTGCCTCTGCAGTCTGGTGTAGGCTCCGTTGCCAACGCTGTTATCAATGGTCTGGTCAACTCCGACTTTGAACACCTGACGGTTTGCACCGAAGTTATCCAGGACGGCATGTTCGACCTGATCGACGCCGGCAAACTGGATGTCGCTTCCGGCACCTCCCTGAGCCCGTCTCCGGAATGCCTGAAGAAATTCTATGCAAACCTGAGCAAATACAAACCGCATCTGCTGCTCCGTCCGGAAGAAATTTCCAACAACCCGGAAGTTTCTCGTCGTATCGGCGTCATTGCCATGAACACGGCTATTGAAATCGATATCTACGGCAACGTTAACAGCACGCACATCTGCGGCAGCAGACTGATGAATGGTGTCGGCGGCTCCGGCGACTTCGCTCGCTCCGGCTTCCTGACCGTATTCTTCACGAACTCCCTGGCCAAGGGCGGCAAGATCAGCTCCGTTGTTCCGTTCTGCTCTCACATCGACCATCCGTCCAACGACGTCGACGTCATCGTTTCCGAACGCGGCGTTGCCGACCTGCGTGGCCTGAGCCCGAAGGAAAGAGCAGTCGAAATCATCGACAAGATCGCCAATCCGAAGTATCAGCCCATGCTGAAGGATTACTTCGACCGTGCTTGCAAAGCTTCCGAAGCTGCCGGCACGCTGGATTGCCCGCATCTGCTGGATGAAGCCTTTGACTTCCATATCAGATTCATGAAGACCGGCACGATGGAAAAATAATCCTGAAAGGGATTGGACAAGCGAATTTAACTTGAATTAATTTGTAAAAAGGGTTACAATTGTATCCGGTGAGACCGCAGTACTGCGGTTCTCCCGGATGCATATCCCCTTGATTTTGTTGACATGATCCGTCAGGATCTTGCCATAAACCGTCCAAGACGGGCACTCTCACCCTAGTGTGGAAATGTCCACTCCACGCTATGAAGAAACTTTATATTTTTAAGGAGGATTTGAGAATGGCAAATGAAACTCTGAAAGCGGGATTTGACAAGTACATGGCTGAAGCCGATGCTAAATGCGCCAAATTCCCGGAACGTGAAAACCTGGAACCCAACCGCCTGTACACTCCGTTGGACCTGGAAGGCTTTGATTACGAACGTGATCTGGGCTTCCCTGGTGAATATCCTTTCACCCGTGGCGTACAGCCCACGATGTATCGTGGC
Source organism: Succiniclasticum sp. (assembly GCA_047835465.1). GTDB lineage: Bacteria > Bacillota > Negativicutes > Acidaminococcales > Acidaminococcaceae > Succiniclasticum. Next base: position 1,919,055 of record CP181265.1, on the reverse strand, counting down.
CGTTTCTGGACGATGCGTATGTATGCTGGCTTCTCCACTGCTGAAGAATCCAACAAACGGTATCGTTACCTGCTGGCTAACGGCGGCAGCGGCCTGTCCTGCGCATTCGACCTTCCGACCCAGATCGGCTATGACTCCACCGACCCGATGGCAGAAGGCGAAGTTGGTAAAGTAGGCGTTGCTATCGACTCCCTGGCTGATATGGAAATCCTGTTCGACCAGATCCAGCTCGACAAAGTTTCTACCTCTATGACGATCAACGCTCCGGCTTCCGTACTGCTCTGCATGTACATCGCCGTTGCTAAGAAACAGGGCGTTCCTCAGGAAGCTCTGCGCGGCACCATTCAGAACGATATCCTGAAAGAATATGCTGCCCGCGGCACCTATATCTTCCCGCCGAAACCCTCCATGCGTTTGATCACGAACATTTTTGAATATTGCTCCAAATATGTTCCGAAATGGAACACGATCTCCATTTCCGGTTACCATATCCGTGAAGCTGGTTCCACCGCTGCTCAGGAAATCGCCTTCACCATCGCCGACGGCATCGCTTATGTAGAAGCTGCCCTGAAAGCCGGCATGGACATCGACGCTTTCGCTGGCCGCCTGTCCTTCTTCTGGAATGCTCACAACAACGTACTGGAAGAAGTTGCTAAGTTCCGTGCTTCCCGTCGTGTATGGGCTAAAGTCATGAAAGAACGCTTCCATGCAAAGAAAGCTAAATCCATGATGCTGCGCTTCCATACCCAGACCGCTGGCTCCATGCTGACCGCTCAGCAGCCGAACAACAACATCGTTCGTGTTGCTCTGCAGACCGCTGCTGCTGTTATGGGTGGCACCCAGTCCCTGCACACGAACTCCAAAGACGAAGCTCTGGCTCTGCCGACGACGGAATCCGTTACCATCGCTCTGCGCACGCAGCAGATCGTTGCTTACGAATCCGGCCTGGCTGACACCATTGACCCGCTGGGCGGCTCCTACTATGTAGAAGCTCTGACCAACAAACTGGAAAAAGAATGCTGGGATTACATCAACAAGATTGATGAAATCGGTGGCGCTCCGGAAGCTATTGCCAAGGGCTACATCCAGAAAGAAATTCAGGATTCCGCTTACAAGTGGCAGATGGACGTTGAAAGCGGCCGCCGCATCATCGTTGGCGTTAACAAATTCACCCAGGAAGAAGAACCTCCGAAGAACCTGCTCCGCGTAGATGGCTCCGTTGGCAAACTGCAGGCTGAAAAGATTGCCAAAGTTAAAGCCAGCCGCGACAATGCCAAGGTTAAAGAAACCCTGGATGCTCTGGAAAAAGCTTGCCATGAAGACGAATCCACCAACCTGATTCCGTACATTCTGGCTGCTGTTGAAGCTTACGCAACCGAAGGCGAAATCTGCGGCGTAATGCGTAAAGTATTCGGCGAATTCAAAGCTCACACCGCTCTTTAATTTGACGAAAATTAACTTTATACGGAGGTAATATACAAATGGCTAACATTAAAGTATTAGTTGCAAAACCGGGTCTGGACGGCCATGACCGTGGTGCAAAAGTTGTTGCCCGTGCTCTGCGCGACGCTGGCTTCGAAGTTATCTACACCGGCATTCGCCTGACCCCTGAACAGATCGCTGAAGCTGCTCTGCAGGACGACGTTGACGTTGTTGCTCTGAGCCTGCTCTCCGGCGCTCACAACACCCTGTTCCCGAAAGTTGTTGAACTTCTGAAGGAAAAGGGCATGAAGGACGTTCTGGTCATCGGCGGCGGCGTTATCCCCGAATCCGATATCCCCGGCCTGAAGGCTGCTGGTATTTCCGAAGTCTTCACTCCTGGCACTCCGACCACCAAAGTTGTTGATTACATCAAAGAACACGTAAAGAAGTAATTTACACTTGATTCCTAAGATGCAGGGCGGGCTCGTCCCGCCTTGCACCTTTCCTATTAAATACGACAAGGCGGTGTGGCAAGAGCAATGGATATTGTAAATGAAATTCTGAAACATAATCGTCTTGCACTGGCAAAAGGCATTACAGCCGTTGAAAATGAGTATGAAAATGCGGTCGACATTATGACCAAGATTTATGCTCACACGGGTCATGCCTATGTAATTGGTATTACGGGCGCTCCCGGTGCAGGTAAATCTACCCTTACTGACAAGATTGCCAAGGAATTCCGCAAACGCGGCAAAACGGTGGGTATTGTAGCAATCGATCCGACAAGTCCGTATTCCGGCGGCGCGATCCTCGGGGATCGTATCCGTATGATGGACTTGATGATGGATCCTGGTATCTTTATTCGTTCCATGGCTACGCGCGGCAGCTTGGGCGGTTTGTCCCAGAAAGCCGGTGACGCAGTCAAATTGATGGATGCTTTCGGTATGGACGTCATCCTCGTGGAAACCGTAGGTGTTGGCCAGTCCGAAGTTGATATTGTAAAGACTGCTGATACGACGATGGTAGTCGTCATCCCTGGTATGGGCGATGACATTCAGGCTATCAAAGCCGGTATTTTGGAAATCGGCGATTTGATCACAATCAACAAAGCTGATCGCGAAGGCGCCGATAAACTTAACATCGAAATGGAAATGATGCTCGAACTGAACAACGAGAAGATCGCCGGCTGGCGTCCGCCCATCAACCGGACCATCGCCAGCAAGGATATCGGAACGGTCGAAGTGGTCGATTCGATTCTGGCGCATCGTAAGTTCCTGATGGATACGGGCAAGCTGGCTGACATCCGTCGGGATCGCATCAGGTCCGAAGTGACGGACATGATCAATGTTCGGGTCAATCGTTATATAGATAAGAACGTGGTTCGTACGGATGCGTTCGAAAAAACGGTGGAGAAGCTGCAGAATCGCGAATTAGAGCCGTATTCCGTCGTTGACGAAATTGTTTCTAAAGTGTTAAAATAGTTTAACACTTCAGGATAAAGTCACTTTATGGTATAGGAGGAGATTTCTATGTTTAAAGTAATCGCTGTTGACCATGTTGGTATCGCTTGCAAAGACCTCGACCTGTCCAAGAAATTCTACACGGATGTTCTCGGCCTGGAATGCACTGGCGAAGAACCGGTTCCTGATCAGGGCGTAAAGACCGTATTCATCAAATGCGGCGAAACCCTCATCGAGCTGCTCGTTGATATCACCCCGAACAACGACGGCCCTATCGGCAAATATATCGCTAAGAACGGCCAGGGCATCCAGCATATGGCTCTGCGCGTAGACGATCTGGTAGCTGCTATCGCTGACGTTCAGGCTGCTGGCGGCAGAATGATCGATAAAGCACCGCGCGGTGGCGCTGGCGGAATGGACATTGCCTTCGTTCATCCGAAATCTGTTGGCATCCTGCTTGAACTCTGCACCCCGCACAAAGGCTAATCCTTTAGTGGGAACAAGACCGCAGCAGGTCTTGTAAGTACGGTTACAATCCCGCCCGTCGAAAATACGGGCGGGTTGTAATATAAAACAATTTTAGTTCTCCCAATAATTTATGGAGGTGTCAGAACTTGACTACTCAGGCAAAAATTGAGAAAATGCTCAAAAAGTCCGAAGTAATTCTCGGCGCCGGCGGCCCCAAGGCTATTGAAAAACAGCATGCCAAGGGCAAGATGACCGCGCGTGAAAGAATTGCGGCTCTGCTGGATGAAGGTTCCTTCGTAGAACTGGATCGCTTCGTTCATCATCGTTGCTACAACTTCGGCCAGGAAAAGAAGGATCTGCCCGGCGAAGGCGTAACCGTTGGTTACGGCACCGTGGACGGCCGTCTGGTTTATGTATTTGCCCAGGACTTCACCGTTGAAGGTGGCTCCCTCGGTGAAATGCATGCCAACAAGATCGCCCGCGTACAGCAGCTCGCTCTGAAGATGGGTGCTCCTATCGTTGGTCTGAACGATTCCGGCGGCGCTCGTATTCAGGAAGCTATCGACGCTCTGGGCGGCTACGGCAAACTGTTCTTCAACAACACCATTTCCTCCGGCGTTATCCCCCAGATTTCCGCAATCATGGGCCCGTCCGCTGGCGGTGCTGTTTACAGCCCGGCACTGACCGACTTCATCTACATGGTAAAGAACACTTCCAAGATGTTCATTACCGGTCCTGCCGTTGTTAAGTCCGTTACCGGTGAAGATGTAACCCAGGAGCAGTTGGGCGGCGCTATGACCCATAACTCTCGTTCCGGCGTTGCTAACTTTGCTGCTGAAGACGACGCGGACTGCATCCAGCAGATTCGTTATCTGCTGAGCTTCCTGCCTTCCAACAACATGGATGGCGCTCCCATTGTTGATACCGGCGATGATCCGATGCGTACTGACGACGCTCTGAACACCATGATGCCCGATAACAGCAATGCTCCGTACGATATGTACGACGTTATCAAATCCATCGTAGATAATGGTGAATACTATGAAAACCAGAAATACTGGGCTCAGAACATCATTACCTGCTTCGCACGCATGGATGGCGAGACTGTTGGTATCATCGCCAACCAGCCGAAAGTTATGGCTGGCTGCCTCGATATCAACGCTTCCGATAAATCCTCCCGTTTCATCCGCTTCTGCGATGCATTCGGCATTCCTCTGCTGAACCTGGTCGACGTTCCTGGCTTCCTGCCTGGCACCGTTCAGGAATACGGCGGTATCATTCGTCATGGTGCCAAGATGCTGTATGCATACTCCGAAGCTACGGTTCCTAAGATCACCATGATCACCCGTAAAGCTTACGGCGGCTCCTATCTGGCTATGTGCTCCCAGGAACTGGGCGCTGACCAGGTTATCGCTTGGCCGACCGCTGAAATCGCCGTTATGGGACCTGCTGGTGCTGCTAACATCATCTTCAAGAAGGAAGAACCTGAACAGAAGAAGAAGAGCACCGAAGAATATGTTGAGAAATTTGCTACTCCGTACATCGCTGCGGAACGTGGCATGGTTGATATCATCATCGAGCCGAAGAACTCCCGCCCGACCATCATCAACGCTCTGCATATGCTGGAAACCAAGCGTGAATCTCGTCCGGCGAAACGCCATGGCAATATTCCGTTGTAATTCGTTACCGCTGGAAGTTGCTTGACGTAAATAAGAAAAATGAGGTGAATTGAATGGGTCCTGTAACCACTAACCCGTTTCTGGTTGCAATCATCAACATGGTTGTCGTCTTCGGCGTTTTGATCGTCCTCGGCATCCTGGTGCACGTAATCGAAATGGTTGATCCGACCAAAAAAAAACAGCCTAAGCCGGCTGCCGCAGTAAAAGCTGCACCGGCCGCTGCACCGGCTGCTGCTCCGGCTGCTAAAGACAACAGTGAAGAAATCGCCGCTGTCATCGCCGCCGCAGTTGTTGCCGCTGGCGGTTCCGAAAATATTGCATGCATTCGCATTGCAAACAAGGCTGCTGCATGGACCATCAATGCTCATGCAGAAGCGATTCAGGCTTGCAAACCCTTCTAATGGGTTGCAACCCTGCCATACTTTCGATCTGATAAGATCAAAAATTTAAATGAGGCATATGCCTTAATTTTAAGGAGGATTTATTCTCATGGCTAAAGCATACACGATTACCGTTAACGGCACTGCATACGACGTACAGGTTGAAGAAAAGGGTGGCGCTGTTGCCGCTGCTCCGAAAGCTGCTCCGAAAGCTGCTCCGGCTCCGGCCGCTGCTCCGGCTCCGGCTCCGAAGGCTGCTCCGGCTCCGGCTCCGAAGGCTGCTCCGGCTCCGGCTGCAAAACCGGTTGCTGCTGGTGCTACCACTGTTTCCGCTCCGATGCCTGGCAAAGTTCTGGAAGTTAAGGTTAAAGTTGGCGACGCTGTCAAATCCGGCGATGTCCTGATGATCCTCGAAGCTATGAAGATGCAGAACGAAATCATGGCTCCGACCGACGGCACCGTTTCTGACATTCGCGTCAGCGCTGGCTCTACCGTTAACACCGGTGATGTCATGATCGTTCTGTAATTCCTGAAACAGGAATTATACCCGGCCGCACCTGCGGTCCGGGTATTCGGGTTACATACCCTCAAAAATTAACATTGAGTGGAGGACTTTAAATGGATGCATTAATCGTTTCCTTGCAGTCCGTTTGGGCTGACTCCGGTTTCCAGGCATTGACAGGCGGCAACGTCATCATGATGTTGGTTGGTCTGGTTCTTCTGTACCTGGCAATCGCTAAAGGCTTCGAACCGCTGCTGTTGGGCAACATCGCCTTTGGCTGTATCTTGGGCAACGTTCCTAAGACCGGCTTCTTCACGGATCCTGGTGTTATGCAGGTAATCCTGTACGGCATCAACAACGAAATTTTCCCGCCGTTGATTTTCATGGGCGTCGGTGCAATGACTGACTTTGGTCCGCTGATTGCAAACCCCAAGACCTTGATCCTCGGTGCTGCTGCCCAGGGCGGTGTGTTCATCGCTTTGATCGGCGCTATGCTGTTGGGCTTCAACCTGCGTGAAGCTGCTGCTATCGGTATCATCGGTGGCGCTGACGGCCCGACCGCTATTTACCTGACCATGAAGATGGCTCCGAACCTGCTGGGTGCTATCGCCGTCGCAGCATACTCCTATATGTCTCTGGTTCCGCTGATTCAGCCGCCTGTCATGAACCTCTTGACGACGAAAGAACAGCGCTCCATCAAGATGGACCAGCTGCGTCACGTAACTCGCTTCGAAAAAGTCATTTTCCCGATTTTCTCGACGATCTTTATTTCCCTGCTTCTGCCTCCGGTCTGCTCTTTGATCGGTATGTTGATGCTGGGCAACCTGTATAAGGAAGCTGGCTGCTTCGACCGTCTGTCCGATACCGCGCAGAATGCGTTGATGAATATCGTCACGATTTTCCTGTCCGTTGGTACCGGCTTGACCATGCAGGCTGATAAGTTCTTGAACGCACAGACCTTGATGATTATCTGCCTGGGCCTGGTCGCTTTCATCGCTGGTACGGCTTTGGGCGTTATCTTCGGTCAGCTCATGCGTATTGCCTCCGGCAACAAGGTGAACCCGCTGATTGGTTCGGCCGGTGTATCCGCTGTTCCTATGGCAGCCCGTGTATCCCAGGTTGTCGGCCAGAAAGCCAACCCTGCTAACTTCCTGCTCATGCACGCTATGGGCCCGAACGTCGCAGGCGTTATCGGTACTGCTGTTGCAGCAGGCACCATGTTGGCTATGATCGGACCTGCACAATAATAAGATTGGCTGCAGCTCCCTGCATCATATGACCACGACCGGCCGCACTCGGTTACGAGTGCGGCCGGTTTTTTTACTTACGAAACAAATCCTGCCAGGCAGGGGTTCTATACTACCAAATTTATGAGTTACTTATAAATTTTTTAATATATTGTAGAATCCGTGTTTACGTTATAAAATAAATCTGTGCAAAGGAAAAGTTGTGAGGATTAACCAGGCACGATGATTCACGGTATAGGAGGGAATCCTTAAGATGTTGAATGAAAAAGTCATTGACGTACTGAAAAAGAATGTATGGGAGCTGGCTACCTGTGCACAGGGAGACCCAAATGTTGTTCCTGTAGCCTTCAAAGATGTGACCGACGACGGCAAACTAGTTGTAGGTGACGTGTTCCTGAAAACAACACTGGAGAACCTTAAGGCAAATGACGGACGCATTGCAGTGTCAGCCTTCAGCATGAAAACCCTGGAAGGATATCAGATTAAGGGTAAAGCAGAATATATCACGGAAGGCAAATGGGTTGAGATTTTCAAGCAAAGAGCGGACAGTTTGTTCAAGGGAGCCTACACAGCAAGAGGTGCGCTTGTTATCACGCCCGAACGAGTCATTGTAACCACTCCGGGCGCTGACAACAAGAAGGAACTCTGATTGACTATGTAACAGCGCTTTTCAAACAACGAGGATAGCAGGCAAGGTTTGCAGCAGGGATGAGGCAGGCCTTGCCTTTTGTTTAGCAGGGAGGTCCAATAAGGAAACGGATAAGTTAGTGTTTTCCATTGGCTTGAAATATAAAGTCGTACTACTAAAGTCGTAGAAATACCTTGACAAGAGTAGGACCGTCTGATATGATAAACACAACTCCTCCAGTATATTAAGTGAAGTCGCAGCGGGCAGAACAAGATAGAAAGAGGGAAGGACAACATAACTCCCAGGAGACACTGGTTCTTCGGGTGTTATGTTGTCCTTTTATTTTACCTGGATAGAAGAAAAAGAATTGAAAAATGTGGGCTGGATCTCTGTTTTGAACGGAATTAGTTCAGCATGCCTAAATTAGAGAACAGATTGTAAAGAGCACATTCTTTGGAGAAAAATAGACCAATATAAAAGAACAAATGTGCATTACATATGGAATTTTAAACGAATTTGTGAAGAAAGAACGAAAAGAATTACATCGAAAGGCTTTCTTTTTTAAAGTATTAGTGCTATAATCTTACTGTAATCCGAAAGGACTACGCCATCACATTCGAAATGCCACTTTTTCCAGAGGGTGGCGACTTGGGATGTGAAATACAAAAAGGAGGAGATAAAATGTCTCAATCAACAAAGTGTCTAATTTTGTTGGCTGTGGTAGCGATTTTCTTCATTACCGAAATCATTCCGTTGGCTGTTACGTCTACTGCAGCATCCATTGCATGCGGCTTACTGGGCTTCATTCCCTCTAAGCAGGTGTTTAGTGGTTTGTCCAACTCCACCGTTGTTCTGTTCGCTGGTATGTTCGTCGTAGGTGCAGCAATGTTCTACACGGGCCTGGCTCAGCTGATTGGCGAAACCGTCGTCAAAATTACCGGTACCGGTGAAAACAGCCTGATGTTCGGCATCATGATCGTTGGTGCAGCACTGTCCTCGGTTCTGTCCAACACTGGTACGGCTGCCTGCCTGCTCCCGGTTGTTCTGGGCGTCTGCGCAGCAGCAAAGATTCCGGCTTCCCGCGAATTGATGCCTCTGGCATTTGCCTGCGGCATCGGTGGTATCATCACCCTCGTTGGTACGCCTCCTAACATCATCGCCGCTGGCGCCCTGGGGCAGGCTGGTTACCGTCCGTTCGGATTCTTCGAATTCGCGAAGATCGGTATTCCTCTGACCATCGCTGCCATCATCTACATGATGTTCATCGGTAAACACCTGATCCCGAAACGTGAACTCGATGCGGATCAGGAAATTGACCAGGAAATCGAAGCCAACGAACATTCCAAGACGAAGATGATTATTTCCGGTGTTATCCTGTTGGTCGTCGTAGTCGTTATGGCTATCGGCATCAAGGGTGTCACCTTGGAAATGGCTGCTATCGCCGGCGCACTGGTTTGCGTTATCACCGGCTGCCTGACAGAAAAACAGGCTTATGCTTCCATCGACTGGGTTACCATCTTCCTGTTCGCAGGTATGATGCCTGTATCCAAAGCCATGGATAAGACGGGCGCTGGCAAAGTTATCGCTGAAGCAGCTGTCGGCATCATGGGCGGCTCTCCTTCCCCGATGATCGTGACCATCGTTCTGTTCATCCTGTCCTGCGGCCTGACGCAGTTCATGTCCAACACGGCATCTGCTGCGCTGCTGTGCCCGATCGGCATTGCAATTTCCAAACAGCTGGGTGCTTCTCCGCACGCAGTTCTGATGGCTATTGCAGTTGCAGCATCCTGCGCATTCGCAACGCCTGTAGGTACGCCTCCGAACACCCTGGTGCTTGGCCCTGGCGGATACAAGTTCATGGACTATGTGAAAGCCGGTCTGGGTCTGGTTATCGTAAGCTTCATCGTATCGGTAATCCTGATTCCTATGTTCTGGCCGTTCTTCCCGGGTAAGTAATTCCCGGATTCAGCCGCTTTGCGGATTCTCTGGAAAAATACAAGCCGGCACGCACTGCGTGCCGGCTTTATTTTATGTTCGCAGCGCAAGGAGAAGGCAGCCGTAACAAATAAATGTTGCAGAATCGTGAAATTGAAAAGAAATCAAACTTTCAAGAACTCAAAAAGATAAAAATAGCAATGAATTCCACAAATAGTAGGCAAATGTCCACGAAATAAGAATCAATTGTAGCATAATTCAAAGCCGAATCGGGTGGAACCCACTTTCAAATCCACTGAATCAGTGCTATAATGAGCATGTAACGAGGTCCGGCGTTGGCCGGAACAAGCCGAGTTATATTGGTGCATATGCTCTGTCTGCCCGCTGCGTTCACTGCTGTGCACTTAATATAAAATTAAAAAAAGGAGGAGATAAAATGTCTCAATCAACAAAGTGTCTGATTTTGTTGGCTGTGGTAGCGATTTTCTTCATTACCGAAATCATTCCGCTGGCTGTCACGTCTACCGCAGCATCCATTGCATGCGGCTTACTGGGCTTCATTCCCTCTAAGCAGGTATTCAGTGGTTTGTCTAACTCTACCGTTGTTCTGTTCGCTGGTATGTTCGTTGTAGGTGCAGCAATGTTCTACACGGGCCTGGCACAGAAGATCGGCGAAACCGTCGTTAAGTTGACCGGTACCGGTGAAAACAGCCTGATGCTCGGCATCATGCTCGTCGGCGCAGCACTGTCCTCGGTTCTGTCCAACACTGGTACGGCTGCCTGCCTGCTCCCGGTTGTTCTGGGTGTCTGCGCAGCAGCAAAAGTTCCGGCTTCCCGCGAATTGATGCCTCTGGCATTTGCCTGCGGCATCGGTGGTATCATCACCCTCGTTGGTACGCCTCCTAACATCATCGCCGCTGGCGCCCTGGGCCAGGCTGGTTACCGTCCGTTCGGATTCTTCGAATTCGCAAAGATCGGTATTCCTCTGACCATCGCTGCTATCCTCTACATGATGTTCATCGGCAAACACCTGCTTCCGAAACGTGAACTCGATGCGGACCAGGAAATTGACCAGGAAATCGAAGCCACCACGCATTCTACCACGAAGATGGCTATTTCCGGTATCATCCTGCTGGTCGTCGTTATCGTTATGGCTATCGGCATCAAGGGTGTCACCCTGGAAATGGCTGCTATCACCGGCGCGCTGGTTTGCGTCATCACCGGCTGCCTGACTGAAAAACAGGCTTATGCTTCCATCGACTGGGTTACCATCTTCCTGTTCGCAGGTATGATGCCTGTATCCAAAGCTCTGGACAAGACGGGCGCTGGTAAAGTTATCGCTGAAGCAGCTGTCGGCATCATGGGCGGCTCTCCTTCCCCGATGATCGTGACCATCGTTCTGTTCATCCTGTCCTGCGGCCTGACGCAGTTCATGTCCAACACAGCATCTGCTGCGCTGCTGTGCCCGATCGGCATTGCAATTTCCAAACAGCTGGGTGCTTCCCCGCACGCAGTTCTGGTGGCTATTGCAGTTGCAGCATCCTGCGCATTCGCAACGCCTGTAGGTACGCCTCCGAACACCCTGGTGCTTGGCCCTGGCGGATACAAGTTCATGGACTATGTGAAAGCCGGTCTGGGTCTGGTTATCGTAAGCTTCATCGTATCGGTAATCCTCATTCCTATGTTCTGGCCGTTCTTCCCTGGCAAATAATCCGATTGGATTTGCTTGGTGTAGAAACAAAGAGATTTATAAACAGGCATGGCACGGGCCGTGCCTGTTTTCTTTTGCAAGAAACCCATGGAAAAACCACTTGCCAGTTCTCCCCAAATGGGATATAATGGTCGAGTAACGACAAGTTCATATGGAGTGGTACTCAAGCTGGCTGAAGAGGACGGTTTGCTAAATCGTTAGGGGTCGCAAGGCTCGCCGGAGTTCGAATCTCCGCCACTCCGCCACCGCAAATACAGGCTTTCGAATCCGTTCGAAAGCCTTTTCTTTTACCCCGATTCTTTCAGATATTTCAATATTTTCAATAAATTAGCCTATGAAAGGAGGTTCTCGTATGTTATAATGAAAAAGTGCCTGTGTACGGCCGTGCCGGCAGGCAAATACAGAATCCGGGAATCTGTCGGCAGGGAGCGGCAGCCCAAAAGGAGGGAATTTAGTGAGGCAAGTTGCAGTTTGTACCAGCCGCCGGAAGATTGCTCTGGAGACGCGCTACCTGATGGCAGAGATGAAACGGATCTGCGGTCCGTTGCGCTACATTCACTTCCATTCTCCAGAGGAACTGTTGGATACCATCCACCACACCCTGGACGGAACCGTCGACCCGGCCTTTGCGCGAAAGCGCGTCGAGTACGCCATCCTGGAGCCGTCGGCCTATTTGCTCTCGACAGAACCGGAACAGGAAAACAAAGCGTTGATGGCAGAGCTGAAACGGTATATAGGGGTGACTCAGATCCACTTTGTCGGAGACATGGAGCCGTCCGATACGATTTTGCGGGATCCTCGGGAGCGTCACCATTATATAACGTTTCAGGCCAGTGACAGAGATGTCCTGCGCTATTCACGCCAGAAACAAGTCGAAGACAGTGCCTCGCCGGCCGCTGCGAAAGGGAAAGAGGAGGACATCCCCTGTGTAGAGACATCCCTGGACGCCGATACGGATTATCTGTATATCCGGGATAACGGGCGGCATTACCGCATCCGGCAGCGGGACATTACCTGCTGCGTAAGGGAGCAGGATGGCCTTGCCATCTACAAGGGGCGGGAACGCATTTGCACCCGGGCGAGCCTGGGCAGGGCCGAAGCCCTGCTGGCGGCGAACAAGCCTGTCTTCCGCCGTTTTCGGCGCCGTTATCTGATCAACCCGGAACACGTCACGCCGGAAGGCATTCCCGGCGCGGCACCGGACGAACCAACACGGCCCGATTTGCTTGTCCTTGACAACGGATTGCGGATTCCGAAAGAGCAGGAAAGCCCCTGAGAGGAGCTGCTGAAGAGCAGCGTGACGCGGCTTGGAGAATTCTGCCCATCCGGCCATCAACAGGCCTTCTCCCGAAGAAGAATCGGGAGAAGGCCTGTTTTTGTTTTTCAACTTCTATGGTATAATAAAACGATATTCTGGGGTATTATATCCGGAAACCTGATTTCCGGCAGAAGCAACCGATATAAGAAAAAGGAGTTATCATGTTTTTTGATAGAGCCAAGATATACTGCGAAGCAGGAAAAGGCGGTGACGGCATGTCCAGTTTCCGCCGTGAAAAGTTTGTCGACAAGGGAGGCCCGAACGGTGGCAACGGCGGCCACGGCGGCAGTGTGATCTTACGAGCGGATTCCAATTTGAATACCCTCGTTGATTTTCGGTACAAGCGCAAGTTTGTCGCCCAGAAGGGACAGCCCGGCGGCAATAATAACATGACCGGCGCCCGCGGCCAGGACGTGATTGTCCGGGTCCCCCTGGGCACGGTAGTCCGGGATGACGCGACGGGCATCGCCCTGGCAGACCTGACGGAAAACGGGCAGGAGTTCATTGCTGCCAAGGGCGGCCGCGGTGGCAAAGGGAATGCCTGTTATGCCACACCGACGAAACGGACACCGACCTTCGCCGAAAAGGGCGAGCCGGGCACGAAGGGATGGTATCGTCTGGAACTGAAGCTTATTGCCGACGTGGGACTCGTAGGCTATCCGAGCGTCGGGAAGTCGAGCATCATTTCCCGTGTCAGTGCCGCCAAACCGGAAGTAGCGGCCTACCATTTCACGACGTTGACGCCGGTCCTGGGCGTGGTGCGGCTGAGCGACGAGGCGAGCTTCGTTCTCGCTGATATTCCGGGCCTCATCGAGGGGGCCTCGGAAGGTGTCGGCCTGGGGCATGACTTCCTGCGCCACATCGAGCGTACCAAGGTGCTGCTCCATGTGGTGGACGCGTCCGGCTGCGAAGGCCGTGATCCCCTGGAAGATTTCGATAAAATCAACCATGAACTGGCGGCGTACAGCGAAAAACTGGCCAAGCGTCCCCAGCTGGTCGTGGCGAACAAGATGGATCTGCCCGACGCGCAGGAAAATTTCGAGCGCCTGAAGGAATATGTCGGCAAGAAAGGCTACGACATCATGCCCGTGTCGGCTGTGACCGGGGAGGGCATGAAGGAACTGATGTGGAAGGCATACGAGATGGCCCAGTCCTACGTGCCGGAAGAGCCGGAAGAGGAAATCGGCGTACTGGACGAAGGCGATCCTGACGCTTTCGAAATCATCAAGGGCGCCGAAGATGCCGATTACGAGGTCAAAGGAAAGAACATCGAGCGCCTCGTGGCCATGACGAACTTCGACAACGACGAGGCGCAGTACCGCTTCCAGCTGATCTGGAAACGGCTGAAGATTGAAGAGGCCCTGATAGAGGCCGGCGTCCAGGAGGGGGATACAGTCCGTATCCTGGACATGGTCTTCGTTTATAAAAAGAGCAAGTGGAGCGACCGGCGCTGAGGCCGCAGGAGGGAAGGAACATGATTATTCGGAACCGGGCCGACCTGCAGCAGGCAAAACGCATTGTCGTCAAGGTCGGGACGAGCACCATCACCTATCCGAACTACAGCCGGAATTTCACCCGCATCGATCACCTGGCGCGGGAACTGAGCGACCTGCACAACCGGGGCAAGGAAATCATCCTGGTGACGAGCGGGGCCCAGGCCGTCGGTGTCGACCGGCTGCGCCTGCCGGAAAAGCCCCGGACCATTCCGGGAAAGCAGGCCGTGGCAGCCGTCGGGCAGGGGATTCTCATGCACACGTATGAGAAGGCCTTCGCCGAGTACGGCGTGACGGTGGCCCAGGTCCTCCTGACACGCATGGAAATGCGGGACCGGCACCATTACATCAATTCACGCAACACGTTCATGGAACTGCTGCGGATGGGCGTCATTCCCATTGTCAATGAAAACGACACGGTTGCCCTGGACGACTTGAAAATCGGTGACAACGACAATATGTCCGCCCTGGTGGGCGGGCTGGCCGACGCCGATCTGATTGTGATCCTGTCGGACATCGACGGATACTATACGGCCAATCCGGCGACTCATCCAGACGCCGTTCTGGTCCACGAAGTACCGGAAATTACGCCGGCCATCGAAGCGGCGGCCGGCGATGCCGGGTCGACCCGCGGTACCGGCGGGATGATGACGAAAATCCAGGCGGCAAAGCAGGCGACAAGCTCGGGCATCAGCCTGGTCATCGCTTCCGGAACGGAACGGGACGTCGTGACCCGCATTTTGGACGGAGAAGAAGTGGGAACCCTCTTCCTGTCCCGCGAAAACCGGCTTCAGGTACGCAAGCGCTGGCTGGCGTTCGGTGCCGGCTGCCAGGGGACCCTCGTCGTGGACGACGGCTGTGTGAAAGCCATGCAGCGTGAAGGAAGCTGCAGCATCCTGCCGGCGGGCATCCTCCGCGTCGACGGCGACTTTGAGGCAGGCCAGACAGTTTCCATCCGCGACGGCGCGGGGAAAGAACTGGCCCGGGGCCTGACGCACTATTCCTCAGCAGAACTCCAGAAGATCAAAGGAGTCAAGACGAGCCAGATCGAACAGATCCTGGGCGCCAAGGTGTGCGACGAAGTCATCCACCGCGACGATCTCGTCTTGTTGTGATAGAAAGAAGGAACTACCATGACTATTCAAGAACAAGCCCGTGAAGCGGCCCATGCCGCGCGGCAGATGGCCGTGCTTTCCACGGCAGCCAAGAATGAAGCGCTCCTCGCTATGGCGGATGCCCTCCTCCGGGAAAAACAGGCAGTCCTGACGGCCAATGCGGCCGATATGGAAGCCGGCCGGGTGAAGGGCTTGAAAGATTCCCTGCTGGACCGGCTTCTGCTCACGCCGGAGCGGCTGGCAGATATGGCGGAAGGCTTGCGGCAAGTCGCGGCACTGCCCGATCCTGTCGGTACCATCCTGGGAGGCAGCACACTGCCTAATGGCCTGACAATTACAAAAACCCGTGTGCCTCTGGGCGTCATTGGTATCGTATATGAAGCACGGCCCAATGTGACGGCCGACGCCATCGGCCTGTGCCTGAAATCGGGCAACGCAGTCATCCTGAAGGGCGGCAGCGAGGCCATTCATTCCAATACGGCCGTAGCTGGCATCCTGCGTAAGGCAGGGGAAGCGGCGGGAATTCCTGCCGGCACCGTTCAGTTCATTACGAGTACGGATCACAGCGCCGTACAGGAGCTGATCCGTCTGAACGGACTTGTCGATGTGGTCATTCCCCGCGGCAGCCGGCGCCTGATTCAGGCTGTGGTGACAAATGCTACGGTGCCGGTCATTGAAACAGGGGTTGGCGTGTGCCATACGTTCGTTGATGCTACTGCCGACTTCGACATGGCAGAACAAATTGTCCTCAATGCCAAGACGCAGCGTCCTTCTACGTGCAATGCCCTGGAAACGCTGCTGGTGCATGAAGCCGTGGCGGATGCGTTCCTGCCCCGCATGGTACATTCTTTGCAGGAGCATGGCGTGACGGTCATCGGGGATGCCCGGGTGCAGGCTGTCGACAGCGCCGTCGTGGCCGCGACAGACGAGGACTGGGCGACGGAATACGGCGATCTGCGCCTGTCGATTAAAGTCGTTTCCGGCCTGGACGAGGCATTGGATCACATTGCCCGTTACGGAACGAAACACAGCGAGTGCATTGTCACGGAAGATTACGCCAATGCGCGCCGCTTCCAGCAGGCCGTCGACGCGGCCTGCGTGTACGTCAATGCGTCTACGCGCTTTACGGACGGGTTCCAGTTCGGCTTTGGCGCGGAAATCGGCATCAGCACGCAGAAACTCCACGCCCGCGGACCGATGGCGCTGCCGGAATTGACGACATATAAGTATCTCATCAGCGGAGACGGACAGGTGCGGCCATGATCGACATCGAACTGGAGAAACAACCGAATACGCGGGATCTGGGCGGCACCGTGACGGAAGACGGACGCGTCGTCCGTCCTCATAAATTGCTGCGGAGCGGCCGTCTGACCCACCTCACCCGGGACGATGCTTCGACTCTGCTCGGGCCGTGCCGCGTGCGGACGGTCGTTGATTTGCGCAGCGCTCTCGAAGCCGAGCAGAACCCTGATCCCCAATGGGGCATTGTCGAACATTACCATCTGCCCATGCTCAACGACGACCAGCTGGGCTTCTCCGGCGTGTCCGGCACGGACAGCAGGGAACCCCAGGGCATCCTGGATACCCTGGTGGACCAGACACTCCAGCCGGGCTACTCGGCCGCCCAGTATATGATTGACGTGTACCAGCAGCTCATTGCCAGCAAACAGTCGCAGCATTCCCTGCGCCGTTTTTTCGACGTCCTGCTGACACACCAGGATGGTGCCGTGCTGTACCACTGCAATGGCGGCAAGGACCGGACGGGCATCCTGACGGCACTCGTCCTGACTGCCCTCGGCGTACCTTGGAATACCGTCGCCCTGGATTATATGGGCACGAACGAACGCGTGAAGAAGAATCTGGAGCGGCGCCTGCATAACCTGCCGGACCGTCACCAGAATCCCCATTCCCACGATGTGGTGCGTGCTATGTACCTGGCGGACGCAAGTTATCTCGAAGCAGCCCGCAGCGAAATGATCAAGCTCGGCGGAAGTCCGAAGGGGTATCTCCAGACGGTTCTCGGCCTCAGCGACGTCATGCTGGCGGAACTGCAGGACCGCTACTTGAAGAAGAAAATGTGAGCTGGGAAATCACAGAGTAGCCACAGAGTTGTCATAAATCCTGTCTACAATGTCGATACTCAGAAAGAATCCCCTTGGGATTGCAGTAGGAGAATCCGCGTAAAACAGGGGGAGTGCATGGAAGGAGTAACCAAGAGTGCGGAACTTTATCAGAGATCATCTCTTCCTGCTGATCAGCCTGCTGGTCGTGGTGGCGGCCTGTGCCGGCGGGTATTACTACTATCAGCAGAAGAAGGCCGCATCGGCGACGCCCGTCAAGACGGCGACTGTCCAGTACGGGATGCTGCGCAAGACCGTTTCTGCGACGGGCAGCCTGAGCGCTGTCGACAACGTCGATATCAGTTCGAAAATTACCGGCCGTATCGTGCAGGTCAATGTCAAAGAAAATGACCATGTGACGGCCGGTCAACTGCTGGTCAAGTTGGACGAAACGTCGTTGAAACAGACGGAACTGCAGAAGAAGGCCCAGATGGAAGATGCCAAGCTTACGCTGGACCGTGATGCCAACTTGCGGAAGCAGGGCGCTATTTCACAGCAGACGTACGATACAGCGCTGATGGAATACAAAGTGGCGAAGGCTGCGTATGAACAGGCCGTTTCCAACACCAACGATACGAACATCTACAGCCCGATTGACGGCTACGTCATCGGTGAACCGACTCCTGTCGGCCAGACGATCAGCTCCGGTATCAGTACGCCGCAGGTCATCATGTCCATTGCCAATCTGGACAACATGCAGATTGAAGCCATGGTGGACGAATCGGATGTCGGCCAGGTCCAGTTGGGGCAAAAGGTGGAGTTTACCGTCGATTCCTTCCCGAACGAAACCTTCTACGGTGTGGTGCGCTTGATTTCCCGCAGTGCCACGACGACCAATAACGTCGTGTACTACAAGGTATACATCCAGGTCTCCAATTCTCAGGGAAAACTGTTCCCGACCATGACGGCCCGGTCCAACATTATCATCAAGCAGATGGAGCAGGTCCTCAACGTGCCGCAGAACTGTGTGTTCTATGATAAGGAGCAGGCGTATGTGAGAAAATATGATGCGGCGACGAAGAAGGAAACCCGTATCAATGTGACCGTCGGCATGTCGGGGGATGAAAATGTGGAAGTGACCGGCACCGGCCTGAGACAGGGCGACAAATTGATTGTCAAACAGCTGCAAGCCAAGCAGACCTCGAACTTCGGCAGGCCTCCGATGTAAGGAGGAAGGTCATGACAAAACAAGTCATAGTATTGAAAGATATCGTGAAGATCTTCCGCATGGGCGACCAGGAGCTCCACGCCCTGGATGACGTCAATTTCACCGTGGAGGAAGGAGATTTTGTCGCCATCATGGGTCCTTCGGGAAGCGGCAAGTCCACGATGATGAATATCCTGGGATGCCTCGATCGTCCGACCAGCGGGGAATACTACCTGGACGGGCGGGAGGTGGCCAGTTTGAGTGACGATGAACTGGCCCGCACCCGGAATAAGAAAATCGGCTTTGTGTTCCAGAACTTCAATCTGCTGTCCAAGCTGACGGCCCAGGAAAATGTGGCCCTGCCACTGGTCTACGCCGGCGTAGGCGAAGAGGAACGGATGGAGCGCGCCCGGAAGGCCCTGGAGGATGTGGGCCTCGGGGAACGGCTGGAGCATAAACCGATGGAAATGTCCGGCGGGCAGCGGCAGCGTGTGGCAATCGCCCGGGCCCTCATCAACGACCCGGCTATCGTCATGGCTGACGAACCGACCGGGAACCTGGACACCAAGTCCAGTTACGAAATCATGGATATTTTCAAGGCCCTCAATGCAGAGGGCCGCACATTGGTCATGGTTACCCATGAACCGGATATCGGGCGCCAGACGAAGCGCATACTGGTCATGCGCGACGGGCGCCTGAACAGCGATGAAAGGTTGGTAAAAGACTATGTTCAATGAGTCGATCAAAATGGCCATCGATGGCATGATCGGCAACAAGCTGCGCACCTTCCTGACTTTGCTGGGCATTATCATTGGTGTCGGCGCCGTTATCGCCATGGTCAGCCTCGGCTTCGGCGTACGGGAGCAGATCAAGGATAACATCTCCCGGCTGGGCAGCAATCTGCTGATTGTCATGTCCGGCGGGCGGACGGCAACAGGAGCCCGTATCCAGTCCGGATCCGGTGCACGCCTGACGTACGATGATGCCAAGGCAATCGAAAAGAATGTCGACGGCATCAAGTACGTGGCTCCTATGGTTCAATCGACGTACCAGCTCGTCCAGGGAAACCAGAACTGGTATTCCACCGTGATGGGCACGACGCCGAATATCCTGGATATCCGGGATTACACCGTTGCGGAGGGCCGCAACATCAACGACCGTGATATGTCGAGTGCCGAACGGAACTGCGTCATCGGCCAGACCATTGTGGAAAACCTTTTCCCTGACGGCAACGCCATGGGAAAGATGATCCGTATCAATTCGGCCCCCTTTAAAGTCATCGGCATTCTGGAAGAGAAAGGCCAGTCCGCCAACGGCCAGGACCAGGATGATATTGTCATTATCCCCCTGACAACGGCCCAGCGCCGCGTTATGGGGATTACATACATCCGCAGCATTACCATCCAGGCACAAAATGAGAATGTCATCAATGATGTGCAGGCAGAGGTGGAGCAGCTCCTGCGGATACGGCACAGGATCAGGGATACGGACTACGACGACTTTTCCGTCCGGAACTTGTCTGCCCTGATGGAAACCATGATGAGCACGGCGAACACGATTACGGCCTTGCTGGGCTGTATCGCCGCTATCAGCCTGCTTGTCGGCGGTATCGGCATCATGAACATTATGCTTGTCTCCGTGACGGAACGGACGCGGGAAATCGGCATCCGGAAAGCATTGGGGGCAACCTATCACGATATTTTGCTCCAATTTCTGATTGAATCGGCTGTCATCGGGATTATCGGCGGCCTTCTCGGCGTAGTACTGGGTGTCGTCGCGAGCTACGCTATCAGCGCCATCGCTGGCTGGAAGACCGTGCTGTCTCTGATCGTCATCATCATTGCCGTGGTCTTTTCCGTTGGCATCGGTATTTTCTTTGGCATCTACCCCGCCCGCAAAGCGGCCCTGCTGGATCCAATCGATGCCCTGCGGTATGAATGAGGAATCTTCATGAAACAGCTTCGTGCATTTTTACAGGCCTTCTCAGAATTTCTGAGAAGGCCTAAAACTGTTTTTGATTTAAAGGACCGGGGCATTCTCCTTGTGATGCTGGCGGCCATCGTCCTTGTCCTGGAAGGCATCGTTTATTGGTGGGAACACCGGTAGGACACGAGGGAGAGGTGTTTACAAATGCCCGGTGCCGTTGGTATAATAGAATGCATACCATTACGGGCAGGGAAGGAGAGGGGGACATGGAGCGGCTCGGTATCCTCGGAGGAACCTACGATCCCATCCATGAGGGACATCTGCGTCTCGCCACGGCTGTGGCCGGCCGCCTGGAATTGGACCGGGTCCTGTTCCTGCCTGCCCTGAATCCGCCGCACAAGCGGTGCCGGCACTTTGCACCGCCGGAAGACCGGCTTGCCATGGTGCGCCTTGCGGTCGCCCCTTATCCGGATTTCTACGCCAGTGACCTGGAGTATGAACGGGGCGGTCTCTCCTATACGTACGATTTGGTGCGGCTGCTGCAGGAACGGCGCCCCGACGCGGACCTGTATGTCATTATCGGCGAAGATTCGCTGGAACAGCTTCACACCTGGTATCGCGCGGAAGACTTGCTGCGCCTGGCCCGGTTTGTGGTCGCTGCCCGGCCGGGTTATGACGCCCGCAAAGGCCTGGCAGCCCTGGAACGCGCTTTCGGGCCCTGGGTCCGCGGACGTGTCCTGCTGGAAGAAGTGCCGGAAACGGCGTTGTCATCGACGGAAATCCGCTCCCGCGTGGCACAGGGATTGCCGATTCGCGGCATGGTGCCTTTGGCAGTGGAACAGTATATTCAGGAAAAAGGACTCTACCGGAACGGGGAAGCCTTGCCGGAAACAAGCCGGCAGGACGGTTTACCCTGCCAGGCGAAGAAAGAGTCGAAGGAAGGATGTCAGCATTGACCATTGACGAAATGCGGAACGTGCTGCAAGCGTCGTTGAAACCGAAACGGTTCCGCCATTCTTGTGCCGTGTATGAAACGGCGCTGGAGCTGGCGCGGCTGCACCACGCAGATGAAAGAAAAGTGGCCGTCGCTGCCCTGCTCCATGACTGCGGACGCGAAGTCCCGACGCCGGACAGCGTGGCAAAAGCCCTTGCCCTGGGACTGCACCCGACGCCGGTCGAGTGTGCCCAGCCGACTTTACTGCACGCTGTACTGGGACCGTGGTTTGCCCGGGAAAAGTACGGTGTGACGGATCCGGACATCCTGGAAGCTATCCGCCGGCATACGACGGGCGGCGCCGGCATGGACGACCTGGCCAAGATTGTCTTTCTGGCCGACATGACGGAACCAGGCCGGGATTTCCCCGGTGTGGAAGCACTCCGTGAAGCGAGCCGCCGGAATCTGGACGAAGCCATGCTCATGGCCTATGAAAATACGATACAATACCTGCTGGACCAGCAGCTGCTGATCCATCCTGATGCCGTGGCCGGGTACAATGAACTGGCCCTGGCCCGCAAGGAAGCCCTTGCGGAGTCGTATCACGGCAAGTTGAATCAAAAGACCCGTCCTGTGGCGGGGAAGGAAAAGAAGGAACACGGAAAATGACGGATCAGAATGACGAGAACCGCACGCCGGTCCCGCACCGGCCGCGGCGGAAAAAACGCCGCCTGCGCTGGGGACGTGTCTTTGCCCTGCTGGTGGTCCTGGCTGTCCTCATGACGACCATGTTCTGGGGCGCCGTATGGGCCTATACGCATATTATCAATGCGCCGGAGGCCAATACGGCCGCGGCGACGGACAAGATCGGCAAGGACCAGAAACTGAATCAACGGATCAATGTGCTTCTCCTGGGCATTGACGACGGTGACAGCGAAGCAGCCAAGTCGGAACCCAAACGCACCGACGCCATTGTCGTGATGAGCTTCGACCCGGACGAGCACAAAATTTCCATGGTCTCCATTCCACGGGACACCATGGTCCGGCTGCCGGGACATCGTGACTACGACAAAATCAACGCAGCGTATGCGTATGGTGGTGTCGCCATGGCCAAACAGACCGTGGCCAACCTGCTGCGCATTCCCATCCACTACTACGCCCTCGTCAACTGGCAAGGTTTCATTGAAGTAATGAATATCATCGGCGGCGTGGATTTGTATGTAGACAAGGATATGCATTACGAAGATCCCTATGCGGACCTCGTTATCGATATCAAACACGGCTACCAGCACCTGGACGGGAAAAAGAGCGGCCAGTATGTGCGGTTCCGTGCCGACGAACTGGGAGACATCGGCCGCGTCCAGCGGCAGCAGAAATTCCTGAAAGCGCTGGGCCTGCAGATGTTCTCCGTGAACAACATTACCAAGATTCCGTCCATCGTTGCCACGGTGGATAAATATGTCGAGACGGATATGACGACCGTGACGGCCCTGAAAGCCGTGCGGAGCTTCAATATCCTGTCGGACAACAAGATCCGCTCCGGCATGCTGTACGGTAATTTCTACGATGCTCCGTCCGGAACCAGCTACTGGCTGGCAAAACGGGCTGATATTGAAAAGTCCCTGCGTGAAGTCGACATCCCCTTCATGGACAGCAGGGAAGATTCCGACATGGAAGAAGTGGTTCCGTCGAGTACGCCGAAAAAATCGGTAAGCCCGGCTGAATCTTCGGAGTCGAGACGCTCGGAGAGTGAGACAAAACAGGAAGAAAAATCGTCTGCGCCGGCCAAGTCGAAAAAGGAGAAAACGACCGTTTCCCCCGCCAGGGAGTCGACCCGGCAGACCGATCGTTCGCCGCGGACTACGACGCGCCGCACCAAGACACAGTCCCAGAAAAGTTGAGAAGAAGGAGAGTTGATACATGGAAGCAAAAGAAATAGCTAAGAAGATTGCTGCCCTGGCCGATGCCAAGAAAGGGAAGGATATTTTAATCCTGAACATGCAGAACCTTTCTTTCGTGACGGATTATTTTGTCATTGTCAGTGCAGGGAATACGACCCAGGTCAAGGCGATTGCCGACGAGATCGACGACAAGATGGCGGAAGCCGGCGTGCCTTGCAAACATAAAGAGGGGTACGGCGAAGGCCGCTGGGTCCTGGTGGACTTTGGCGACGTCATCGTCCATGTGTTCCTGGAAGAGGAACGGGATTTTTACAATCTGGAACAACTGTGGGCCGACGCGCCGAGCGAACCGTTCCAGAGTCAGGAGGAGTAATGACGGACACGGCGGTGAAATACCGTCCTGGAGACGTTGTGACCCTGAAGGCCGTCCGCGCCGGCGACATGGGGGTCTGGCTGGATGCCGGGACGGGCAATACTTCGGATGATATCCTGCTGCACAAACTGCAGCAGACGACACCGGTCCGGGTCGGGGATGAGGTCCGGGTCTACTTGTACCTGGATCCGCACAAACGCCTGACGGCGAGCATGAAGCTGCCCAAGATGCACGAGGGGCAGCTGGGGTATGTGAAGGTCCTGAACGTTACCCGCGACGGCGGTTTTGTTGATATCGGCGCCGAACGGGGCGTTTTCCTGCCCTATACGGAAATGCAGGGCCGGGTTCATGCAGGCCAGTTCGTCTGGGTTAAACTGTACCGCGATAAAAGCGGCCGTCCGGCTGTTACCATGCGTGTCGACAAAGAGATGGCACGCCTGGCCAAACCGGTGGTGGATAAAAAAGTCGGCGACATCGTGACGGGGACCATCTACAACATTACACGGGATGGCTTTTTCCTGTTCACGCCGGAGCGGCATATTGCCTTCCTGCACCGCAGCGAAGCCGATTCGAAGCGGTACCTGAGCTTCGGGGAAGAAGTGACGGCCCGCATTACCTTCATCCGTCCCGACGGGCATGTCGATGTGTCCCTGCGCAAGCAGAAAGAAAACGCCATGCTGGACGACGCAGCCCGCATCCTGGAAGAGCTGCAGTCCCGCAACGGAAAGATGCCCTATTGTGATGACACGCCTGCGGAAATTATCAAAGCCAAGTTCGGTATTTCCAAGGCAGCCTTCAAGCGGGCCCTGGGCCATTTGATGAAACAGGGAAAAATCGAGCAGGCTGACGGCTGGACCCGTTTGAAAGGGTAGAAACTGCCGCAGCAGCTGTATTTTTAAAATAAAACCGCAGTCCCGCAAGGAACGTTCGCCGTTCTTTGCAGGGCTGCGGTTTTTTGTGTAGAAACGGAGCAGCTGTTTCGGATATTGCCCGGGAAATGCCGTCAGGACTGGATGGATTCGAAGACGATTTCCGCGTTGATCAGTTCCGTCAGGCGGCGCAGGATGGCCGGATCGTAATGGGCCTGCCCGTCTTCCTCGTTCAGGATGGCCAGGATGCGGCGGCGGTCCCCCTTGGTCTGGTTGTACAACGTGATGTAGTGGGCGATGAGCAGGGACAACTGGGCCGGTTTTTCGCAGTGCGCCGCTGCCAGGGCGGGCAGGTACTGTTCCCGTTTTTCCGGCGGTGCCGCGAGAAACCGGATGATCGGCGTGAGCCATGCCGCCATTTTCAAGGGCTTCATAGCTTCCAGCAGCCGGTCCAGGTTGTATTCCGTCTCCCGGAACAGGGACTGGATAGGGACGAGCATACAGGCGATACGGGCCTGTTCTTCCTCTTCCGGCGTCCAGTCCATCCCCTGGAGCAGCTTGTTACAGTAGACGAGCTTCATCTTGTTGATTGGCGTCGGACGGTGGAGCACCATGGTGAAAATTGAGTTCAGTGTTTCTGCTACGGCGTAGCGCGCTTCCATGGTTTCATGATTCCGCTTCCGCTGCAGGAACTGGTCGATGAGCACGCGCAGCTCGTCAAAATGGACAGGCTTGCTCAAGAACAGGTCGGCACCGCAGCTGTAGCCGTGGATACGGCTTTCCACGTCGGACAGGGCCGTCATGAGGATGACAGCCGTTTCGCGCAGGGCCGGATCCTTTTTCAGGGTGCTGCACACTTCGTACCCCGACAGGCCCGGAAGCATAATGTCCAGGAAAATGATGTCCGGAAGCTCGCGCCGCGCTGTTTCTACGCAGGTATACCCGTCTTCCATCACAAATACTGTATGTTTCCAGCTTTCCAGCACGTCTTTGAGCATGCTGTTCAACTGGCTGTTGTCATCTACGACTAAAATCTTGGCCACGAAAGTACCTCCTTGTCAGGCGGATAAGATGTTCCCGGCCGGCTGCCGCAAACGGGGCCGTCAGGAGTTGGGGGCGGACAGAGGCAGCGTAAAGGTAAAGGCTGCCCCCTTGCCGGGAGCACTGCGGACCACGATATGTCCGCCGTGCAGTTCGACGAGTTTTTTGACGATGGGAAGTCCCAGGCCGGTGCCGGCGGCAGCTTTCGTCAGGGGATTTTCCAGTTGTTCAAATTCCTGGAAAATGCGGTCCTGGTCTTCCGCCGCGATGCCGATGCCGTCGTCTTCTACTGTAATCAGGGCCAGGCCGGCTGCTTTGTCCTGCTCGGCTTTTACCGCGACGTGGCAGCCAGGCGTGGTGAATTTCAACGCATTGGAAAGCAGATTGTACAAAATCTGGCGCAGCAGCTGCGGATCTGCATAGACTTGAAAATCTTCCGGCTCCAGGGACCACGTGATGGCCACATCATTCCTCGGCCGGTAGGAGCGCATTTCCAGTACGCAGTCCTTGAGCAGGCCTGCCAGGGGCAGAGTCACGGGATGGAATTGCTTACGGCCGGCCTGCAGGCGCGTCAAATCCAGCAGGTCGTTGATCAGGGACAGCAGGTGGTTGCCGCATTCCGTAGCATCGTTGATATAGCGCAGCTGTTTCTCCGTCAAGGGACCGCCGTAGCCCCCCTTTAAAAATTCGCAGGCGTTCAGGATGACAGACAAGGGCGTCCGCAATTCATGGGATACATTGGACAGGAACCGCGTTTTCATCTGGTCTGCCTCTTCCAGCTGGCGGACCGTGCTTTCCAGTTCGGACGTCCGCAGGCGGACCTGCAGTTCCAGGGCTTCCCGCTGCCGGCGCTGCCGCAGCGACACGAGCCAGGCCAGGGGTGCGAAGCAGAGCAGGCACACGCCGGCCAGGATGAGGGACAGGTTGCGGCTGTCCGTGACGATGTCCGAGAACCGCGATTCAGGCAGGCCGAAGCTGATGTAGCCTACAATCCGGCCGTTCCGGTTTTTCAACGGCTGGTCGGCGAATACATAAGGGATGCCGTCCATGACGAGCCGTCCGCCGGAATGCCCGTCACCATCCGGATGTTCGTTGGAGAGGCGCGCGGAGGGCGTGCCGATTAATTCGCTCTGATCTTCGCCGACGGTGGACTTTGTGGCAACGCGGACACCATCCACGGTCAGAACTAGAAAGCCTTCCGTCGCGCGGGAGGCGATGTAATCGGGAAAGTAATAATCACTGTTACTGATGCCGACGAGGACGAGGCTGCCGATGCTGGGGCTGGCGTTCGCCGCCGTGCCGGTGGCAGGCTTGCCGGAGGGAATGGGTACGGTCGTCACTTCGCACAATGCCTTCGGCAGGGGGCCGCTGCGGCCGCGCATGCTCCGTTCCAGCAGGGCGGAAAATTTAACATAATCCGGGCTGCCTTCGATAAACAAATCCGTCAGGGGCATGGTTTCGTTCGACGTAATGGCCCGCCGCTCCGACTGAGCCATGCGGCTGAGTTCCGATAAGATGCCGTCTTCCCGGTAGCGCAGGTTCGGACTGGAACGTGCCACAATATGATTGTCCCGGTCCAGGATGACGATATAGTCGACTTTGTCGAACTGCTGCTGGAACAGGGCGATTTTGGCGGACAAATCTGCCGCGTTGCCCGTCCGCAGGGCCTGCTGTGTATCCGGTTCCCCGGCGAGGATGGCTGCTGTACGGCGGATATCCAGCTGGCGCTGTTCCATTTCGCTCAGGGCAACGGCCAGCGTGGCCTGCAGGTACTTGTCCCGGCTTTCCCGGAACTGCCACGTCAGATACCGTGCCGAGAAAAACGTAATCAGCAGGGAGGGTACGACCATGAACAGGACGATGGCAGGCAGGAAGTTCGTAGCCATCGCGTCGAAGGTACGGTCCCAAAAGGACGACAGGCGTTGTTTCAGACTCATGGCTTAGCGTCTTTCTGCACAAAATGCATGGCAATCTGCGTACGGTCATGCAGATTGAGTTTTGCCAGAATATTGCTGATGTGGGTTTTGACCGTTGTCTCCGAAATGGACAACTGGGCTCCGATCTGTTTGTTGCTCATGCCGCGGCAGACCAGTTTGACAATTTCCAGTTCACGCCGGCTGATCCGACTTTCCCGCGGCGGCTGGGACGTGTCCTTCCAGTCTTCTGTCACAGCAGCTTCCACGTGCTGGAGACGGGGCAGAACCGACAAGTTGAAATCCAGCAATGTCATGGCACTGGCCAAAAGTTGCTGGATGGCCTGGACTTCCTCCCGGGAATAGACCGTGACACGGAACCGTTTCCGCAAGGCTTCGGGCAGGTTGCTGTCCGGGTAGGTCATGCCGCTGCAGACAGCGTAGGCGACCGGCTTGCCGCGAAACAGGATGGGAACATACAGGCGGATCATCCCAAAGGGACAAAGATGTATAAAAGTTTCTCCGCCGCGCACCCGTTCCAGGTCGCTGCGGAAGTTGGCGTCACATTGTGCTTCGTGTTCCTGCCGGATGGCGAAACAAAACAGAGGCCGCTGGGCCCACACGGTCAAAGGCTGGCCGTTCAAATCATGGATATCCAGGGCAATGTTGAATGCGTTGGCAAAACGATCCTGAAACGTCTGGAGCTTGTTTTTGCCGACCAACTCCAGCCAGGCTGCGGTCGTACCGCTTTTACTGCCCATAAACCGGACCTCCTTTTTTGATATAAAGTGCTCACCTTAACTTCTTATTTTATCATATTTTTTTCGGTGGGAAAGAGGTTGTAACTTCCGTTCCTATATTATAGAATAAATTGAATGTGAAATTTTCCAAGAAGGGAGTTACTCGGTATGGACAGGACTTTGTATATCTATTCCCTCCTGGCTGCGGGAAAGCCCGTCAGCAAACAGGAACTGGCAGATCGTTTCGGTGTATCGGAACGGACCATCCAGCGGGATTTCCGGGATATCCGGGACTTGTTGGAAAACGAGCGCCCGGAAACCGGCCTGGACCGGACCCTGATGTACCATAAGGAGGATGGGACCGTCACCATCGAACCGCCCATTGTGGCGTCCTTTACGAGCAGCGAAGCCTATGCCATCGCCAAGATTCTCTTCGAAAGCCGCTCCTTGTCGAAAAAGGAGCTGGATGTCCTCCTGAAGAAACTGGAGCAATGCTGCTATCCCATGGCAGACCGGCGGCGCATGCACGATCTCATCCTGAATGAACAGGCCCTGTACGTGGAACCCCGGCACCACCAGAATCTGATCCACCGGATTTGGGAATTGGGAACGATGGTGTCCCAGCAGCAGGTCGTGTCGGTCACCTACCGGCGGCACAGCGACGGGAATACCGTCGTACGGCTTCTGAAACCCGTGGGCATCCTGACGGACAATCTTTACTTTTACCTGCTGGCCTATTTCGACGAAAAGGACGAAAACGCCACGCGCAAGGAAATCAAGCAGAAATTCCCCATCGGATACCGCCTGGACCGGATTCTTTCGTGTGTTCCCACGGGCCGGCATTTTACCGCGCCGTATGCCAAGCGCTTTAAGGAAGGGGAATTCCGCAAGCGGACCCAGTTCATGTTCCTGGGCGACCTGACCGAAGTTACCTTCTGGTGCGCGGAAGAGGCTCTCGAAGCCGTTCTGGACCGCCTGCCTACAGCGCAGATCGTCAAGCGGGACAAGGACGGCAAGGGCGCGACGGTGACGGCAGAGGTCTATGGCGAGCGGGGCGTGTCCATGTGGCTGAAGAGCGAAGGCGACCTGGTCAAAAAGATTAAATTTAAAAAGAAATAAAGAGAGAAGAAGCAGCTGGAGAGAAGAACCCCAATCGGTATGCGAAGTGTGGAAAAGAGGATGTATCATGACGATCTACAATTATTATCCGGGCTGTACCTTGTCCACCAAGGCGAGGGAACTGGATCAGACGGCACGGCGCTGTGCGGAAAAACTCGGCTTTCCGCTCGTTGAATTGCCGGAATGGCAGTGCTGCGGCGCTGTCTATCCCCAGGCACCGGACGCAGTGGGCGAACGCCTGTCGGCTGTCCGGGCCCTGGCGGCCGCGCGGGACAATGGCGGGGTCCTGGTGGCTCTTTGCAGCGCCTGCTACCACGTGTTGAAGCGGGTGAACCATGATATGGCAAACGTGTCTTCTATCCGGGACACTGTCAATGGGTACCTGGACTTGGAACGACCCTACAACGGAGAAACGAAGGTGTACCATTACCTGGAAGTCCTGCGGGACGTGGTGGGCTGGAAGCGCTTGTCGTCCCTCGTGGTGAAGCCCCTGACGGGACGCCATATCGGCGGCTACTACGGCTGCATGCTGCTGCGTCCCGGGAAGGTCATGGCGCTGGACGATCCAGAGTCGCCGACGATCCTGGAAGATTTTCTCCGTGCCCTGGGGGCGGACCCTGTGATCTATGACGAACGGAACGAGTGCTGCGGCAGCTATCTGTCGGTCACGAAACCGGCTTATTGCCGCGAGATGACGGACCGCATCCTGCAGAGCGCCGCTGACGCCCAGGCCGAAGAACTGGTGACGGCGTGCCCCCTGTGCTCGTACAACCTGCTCCACCAGCGCACGCAGGGACAGCAGGTGGGGGTCGTCTACTTTACGGAATTACTGGCCCAGGCCCTGGGCCTGACGGACGGAGGTGACGCACAATGACCGCATCCAATATCAACCCGGCGGAAATCCGCACACCGGAACAGGAAGCGGATTATACGGAACAATTGCTGCGTCTGGCCAATACGCCGGTCCGCCAGTGCGTCCAGTGCGGCCGCTGCACGGCCACGTGTCCCATGGCTAAGCACATGGACCTGGTGCCGAGCCGCCTGGTGTGGGAATTGAAAAATGGCCGGGCCTCGAAGGTCCTGGCCGCCCAGTCTCCCTGGGAGTGCCTGTCGTGCTTTGCCTGCGAGACCCGGTGCCCCCGCGGCGTCAGCCCGGCTGCCTGCATGGAAGCAGCGCGCCTGATGGCAATCCGCCCGGCCGGCGCGACGGTCCTGACAGCGGAAGACCTGGCCGCCGTGGATCCGGACATGCCCCAGCAGGGTATCGTGGCAGCGTATCGTAAGTTCAGCAAATAACAGGAGGGAACGATCGTGCAGAAAATAGGCGTATTTGTATGCTGGTGCGGCAGCAACATTGCCGCAACGGTCGACGTCGCCCGTGTCGTTGCCGCCGCCCGGGAAGTACCCGGTGTCGTTTATGCAGCAGACTATAAATACATGTGCTCCGAACAGGGGCAGGAACTGATTGGCAAGGCTATCCACGAACACGGACTGAACCGCCTGGTGGTATGTTCCTGCTCGCCCCGCATGCACGAAAAGACCTTCCGTGCCTGCGCCGAACGGAACGGTCTCAATCCGTACCAGGTGGAAATTGCAAACATCCGCGAACAGTGCGCATGGATTTTGAAAGATAAGGAGGAAGCGACGGGCAAGGCCATTGCCCTGATGAAGGCCGCCGTGGCCAAAGCCCTCCTCGATACGCCCCTGGTTCCCGGCGAAAGCCCGGTTACCAAGCGGGCCCTCGTCATCGGCGGCGGCATCGCGGGCATTGAAACGGCCCTGGACATTGCCGAGGCGGGGTATCCAGTGGACATCGTGGAAAAGGAACCGTCCATCGGTGGCAAGATGGCCCAGCTGGACAAGACGTTCCCGACCCTGGACTGCTCGGCGTGCATCCTGACGCCGAAAATGGTTGACGCGGCGCAGCACCCGAACATCCGCATCCTGAGCTACAGTGAAGTGGAGGCGGTACGGGGCTACGTGGGTCAGTTTGAAGTGGATATCCGCCGCAAGGCGCGCAGTGTGCGGGAAGACCTGTGCAGCGGCTGCGGCATCTGCACGACCAAGTGTCCGTCCCGCCAGGCGGACAGCGAATTCGATGCAGGGTTGCAGAAGCGCGGGGCCATTTACATCCCCTTTGCCCAGGCTATCCCGAAGGTGCCGGTCATCGACCGGGCGCACTGCCTTAAGTTCCGCACTGGCAAGTGCGGCGTGTGCAGCATCGTCTGCCCGAACCATTGCATCGACTACGAACAGAAAGACGAAATGATAACGGAGCACTACGGTGCCATCGTGCTGGCCACAGGGTTCGAGCTGCTGGATCTGAAGCGCTTCGGCGACCTCGGCTGGGGCCGGAGCAAAGACGTGATTACGTCGCTCCAGCTGGAACGGCTGACCAATGCCGGCGGGCCGACGGAAGGCCATCTGGTGTGCCCTTCGACGGGCAAAGAACCGAAACGCGTGGTCATTGTGAGCTGCGTCGGCTCGCGGGATACGACGGACCGGGGCAAGACATATTGTTCGAAGATCTGCTGCATGTACAACGCGAAGCATGCCATGTACATCCGCGAAAAATATCCTGATACGGATGTAACCGTCTTTTATATCGACGTACGTACCCCCGGCAAGGGGTTCGACGAATTTCAGCGCCGTGCCGTCGAGGAATACGGCGTCCATTATATCCGCGGGCTCGTCGGCAAGGTGGATGTCCACAAGGACGGCTCCCTGCATCTGCTGGCCAGCGACTTGAACAGCGGCCGCCAGATTGAAATGAATCCGGATCTGATTGTCCTGGCCGCCGCCGTCACGCCGTCGCGGGACGCGCGGAAAATTGCCGGTCTGGTGACAGCCTCCATCGACAACGACGGCTTCTATGTGGAAGCCCATCCGAAACTGCGGCCTGTGGAAAGTCCGACGGCAGGCATTTTCCTGTCGGGCATGTGCCAGGGACCGAAGGACATTCCCGAAACCGTGTCCCAGGCGGGGGCGGCAGCGGTCAAAGTTGTCGGACTCCTTGCCAAGGACAAGCTCCTGACGAATCCCTGCACGGCCCACTGCAACGAAATGCGCTGCAGCGGCTGCGAATCCTGCGTCCAGGTCTGCCCGTACGGCGCCATCGCGACGGAAGAAAAGACCGTCATCACCCTGGAGGGTACCAAAGAAAAACGGTCGGTCGCGGTCGTCAATGAAGCCTTGTGCCAGGGCTGCGGCGCCTGCAGCGTCGCCTGCCCGTCCGGTGCCATGGATCTGAAGGGCTTCTCCAACAAGGAAATCATGGCGGAGGTGGATGCGCTATGCTGGTAACACAGGAAACGAAACAAGCGGCACCGGCTGCTGCTGCGGCCAGTACCCCGGCCAGCGGTGCCTTTGAACCGAAAATCGTGGCGTTCTGCTGCAACTGGTGCAGCTACGCCGGCGCTGACGGGGCCGGCACGGCGCGGAAACACTACCCGGCCAATGTTAAAATCATCCGGGTCCCGTGTTCCGGACGGGTCAATCCCCTCTTTGTGCTGCGGGCCTTTCAGCGGGGAGCCGACGGGGTCATCCTCTGCGGCTGCCACCCCGGGGACTGCCACTACATGACGGGCAACTACTATACGCGCCGCCGCCTGACTCTGCTCATGAGCATGCTCGACTACATGGGCGTGGCCAAGGACCGCCTCCGCGTGGCCTGGGTTTCGGCTTCGGAAGGCGCGCGCTTTGCCGAAGTGATGAACGATTTCACGGCGCACATCGCGTCGTTGGGTGAAAATGTGAAGTTGAGGGATATGCGATGCAGAAAATAGAGGAATTGATGCGGGCAAAAGCGGCGGCTGTTCTGGCCGACGGCACAGCAGACTGCGTCCTCGCCTGGAAGCAGGGCGAATTTCCCTACGACCACGCACCGGCCCTGTTCCGCCGCGGCGACGACTTGTCCCGGCTGGTGTACGATGTGTTTTGCCCGGCCAACCTGGCCAAGTACCTGATCGGCACGTCCCGCGCCGGCGAGCGGGCTGCCGTGTTCCTGAAACCGTGCGACACATACGGCGTGAACCAGCTCCTGAAGGATCACCGCATCGTCCGGGACCGGGTGCTGGCCATCGGAACACCGTGCAGCGGCATGGTGGACGTACGGAAACTGCGGGAGGCCGGCTGCCGGACCATCCTGGCCGTCGAGGACGGGGGAGATGTCCTGACCGTAACGACCGCCAGGGGACCGGTGAAAGTGGAAAAGGGCAAGGTCCTGCTGCGCAAGTGCCTTGCCTGCAAAGGCCCGGCCTATCGCATTGCGGACGACGAAATCGGCACGCCGCTGGAAACGCCGCACGCACCGGAGGACCGGTACGCCGAGGTGCGTGCCATCGAAGCGCTGCCGCCGGAAGAGCGATTCGCCTTTTGGAAGCAGGAACTGTCGAAGTGCATCCGCTGCAATACGTGCCGCGACGTGTGCCCGGCCTGCTCGTGCGAACAGTGCATTTTCGACCATCCTGGCAGCGGCGCGGACGGCAAAGCCTACGCCGACACATCCCAGGAGGCCATGTTCCACATCATCCGCGCCTTTCACGTGGCCGGACGGTGCACGGGCTGCGGGGAATGCGGCCGTGTGTGCCCCCAGGGCATCCGTCTCGATTTGCTGAACAGTAAATTTGCCAAGGACATCGACGAATTCTTCGGACCTTATCAGCCCGGCGAAGACGCCGACACGCCGGCGCCGCAGTTCACGTTCCGTCCCGGCGATCCGGAACCGGACACAGTGACGCAGCTGGACGACAGGAGGGACCGCCATGCTTAAGTTGGAATTACAGCACCTGGGTGCCCTGCTGGACGCCCTGGCCGGGCAGGGAAAGGTCTACGCCCCCTTTCGCAGGGGAAGCAAGACGGACTTTGCCTGGTACGACGGGACGGACGGTCACGATGCCGCCGCCCTGGACTGGGAACATTACACGGCCAAAGCGCCGAAGGATCTCCTGTTCCCGCAAGTGGAGAATCTGCTCCGTTTCCGCCAGCAGGGCAAGAAACTGGACCTGGAGGCAGCGCCCCTGCCGACGGATCCTGTCATTGCGTTTGGTGTGCGGGGCTGTGATATTGCAGGCTTCGCCATTTTAGACAAAGTGTTCCTGCAGGAACCGGCTGACGCCTGCTACCGCGCCCGCCGCGAGAACCTGACGATTCTCGGCCTGGCCTGCAGCGAGCCCGAAGAAACGTGTTTCTGCCGCACCTTCGGCCTGGACCCGGCGGCGCCGGGCGGTGACGTGGACCTGTGGATGGCAGAAGGGAACCTGTACTGGGAGGCCCGCACGGACAAGGGCCGGCACCTGACCGAAGCCATCCGTGGCGCCGTTCCCTTCGAGGATGCCGAACCGGCACCGGTGGAAGCCCAGCGTAAGGCCGTGCACGAACTGTACGAGCGCCTGCCTTTGGGCAGCCTGCGTTTCGACGACCGGCTGCACCAGCACGAGCTGGAAGCGTTCCAGAGCCCTGTGTGGAAATCCCTGGCTGCCACGTGCCTGACGTGCTGCACCTGCACCTATGTCTGCCCGACATGCCACTGCTTCGACGTACGCGACGAGCGGACGGCACCGGGTACGACGGAACGGTACCGCTGCTGGGACAGCTGCATGGACCGCGATTTTACCCAGATGCCCCACGGCAACCCGCGCAAGGGCAAGACGGAACGGTTCCGCCAGCGTTACATGCATAAACTGGTCTATTTTCCGGAAGATTACAATGGCACTTACGCCTGCGTTGGCTGCGGGCGGTGCCTGAAAGCGTGCCCCGTGAACCTGAACATCGTCAAGGTCGAACAGGCATTGGCGGCAGATCCCGGCGCCGTGGGAGCGGCACCGGACGGGAAAGGGGGAGCGCAATGAACCGCGACAGCATGATTCCCGTCGTGGGTGTCATCACCAAGGTGACCCGCGAAACGGGAGATGTCAATACATACCAGGTGGAAAAGCCCGGCGGAGGTAAACTCTTCGAACACATGCCGGGGCAGTGCGCGTTCTTGTCCGTGCCGGGGCTGGGCGAAGCGATTTTCTCCATCACGTCGTCCCCGACGAACAAGGATTTTATGGAATTCAGCATCAAGCGGACCGGCCGCCTGACGGATTACCTGGACGAAGCCATGGAACCGGGACAGGAAATCGCCGTCCGCGGGCCTTTCGGCAACCATTTCCCTGTGGAAGACAAGCTGAAAGGCAAGGATATGCTCTTCATCGGCGGCGGCATCGGGATGGCCCCCTTGCGAAGTGTGATAAACTACATGCTGGACCACCGCGCCGACTACGGCAAGATCGACGTGGTCTACGGCGCCCGGAGCCGCGAGGATTTCGTCAAGTACGAAGAATTGACGGAAGACTGGCCGGCACGGCCGGACGTGCAGGTACATCTCACCATCGACCGCCCGCAGGAAGGCTGGACGGGCAATGTAGGGTTTGTACCGGCCTTCCTCAAGGACCTGGCTTTCACGCCCGACAAGACGGTGTGCCTGTGCGGGCCGCCCATTATGATCAAGCTGTGTCTCCAGGCCCTGACGGAAATGGGCTTTCGCAAGGACCAGGTCTATACGACGCTGGAACTGCGCATGAAATGCGGCATCGGCAAATGCGGCCGCTGCAACATCGGCAAAAAGTACGTCTGCAAAGACGGTCCGGTCTTTACGTGCGACGAGTTGGACGACATGCCGAATGAATATTGACCGGATGGCTTGCCGGTAGGAAGAGGAGGAACTCATCATGGAAGAAAGGGTACATGTATCCCTGCTGGGGAAAGAATATACCGTCCCGGCGGAACTGACCATTATGGATGCCATGGAATATGCAGGCTTCAAGCTGATCCGCGGCTGCGGCTGCCGGAGCGGCTTCTGCGGGGCCTGCGCCGTTGTCTACCGCATGGCGGGGAAAACGGAAATCAAGGTTGCCCTGGCGTGCCAGACAAAGGTCGAGGAAGGCATGTGCGTCGGCCGCCTGGAATCGTATCCTGTGAACAAGCGGCGCTACGATGTGAATACCCTGTCGCGGGATGAAAACATCGTAGGCCACCTGTATCCGGAAATTTACAGCTGCATCGGCTGCAACACTTGTACGAAAGGCTGCCCGCAGGGACTCAATGTCATGCAGTACATTGCGGCGGCCCAGCGCGGCGATTACCGCAAGGTCACGGAATTGTCCTTTGACTGTGTCGGCTGCAACATCTGCGCTTCCCGCTGCCCTGCCCAGATTACGCACAGCGCCGTGGGCCTGCTGGCACGCCGCTTGACGGCCAAGTACATCGAACCGCCCTGTACCCACCTGGCGAAACGCGTACAGGAAATCCACGACGGCGTGTACCACGAAGGGCTGGAAAAGCTGAAACACACGCCGGTGGCGGAGCTGCAGAAGATGTATAACGAACGGGTCATTGAGAAATAGGGAGGGAACAAAATGAGCGCATTCACGCAGGAAATGCTCGCGTCCATGAAGATGGTGGAAGCGACGCGGGCGGAGCGGCTGCACCAGGAAGTGCCCCGCTTCACGGCGGAAGAAAAGGACGCCTTGTTGAAGGAATTCCATCCCGATTACAGTGAAAAAGGGTTCACCGTCTTATCCACGGGCCCCAACAAAGGGTCCAAAGTCCCGAACGAACTGGCTGTCTTGCTGGAAGGCAAGAGCCGGCTGGAAGGTGTTTCGCTGGATTTGACCCGCATCGACTACGATACGGATGTCCTTGTCATCGGCGGCGGCGGTGCCGGCGCGGCAGCGGCGATTGAGGCACATAACGCCGGTGCGTCCGTGCTCCTTGTGACCAAGCTGCGCATGGGCGAAGCCAATACCATGATGGCAGAAGGCGGCATCCAGGCGGCCGACAAGGCCAATGATTCTCCGCTGATCCATTATCTGGACGCCATGGGCGGCGGTCACTTCAAGAATATTCCTGATCTGTTGGAAGAACTGGTGGAAAACGGTCCCCTGGCCATCGACTGGCTGAGTAAACTGGGGGTCCTGTTCGACAAGGAACCGGACGGTACCATGGTGACGACTCACGGCGGCGGGACGTCGCGCAAACGGATGCACGCCTGCAAGGATGTGACCGGTGCGGAAATCATGCGTGTCCTCCGCGACGAGACGCAGAATCTGGGTATTCCTGTGCTGAGCTATGCGCCGGCGGTGGAACTGCTCAAAGACCGGACGGGCCGCGTGGCCGGCGCTGTGCTGTGGGATTTTGACAGCCAGGAATTTACCGTTGTCCGTGCCAAGACCGTCATCCTGGCAACGGGCGGTGCGGGACGGCTCCATTACCAGGGCTTCCCGACGTCGAACCATTACGGTGCCACGGCAGACGGCCTGGTGCTGGCCTATCGCGCCGGGGCCAAACTGATCTATGCCGACGCCATCCAGTACCATCCCACGGGCGTGGCGTTCCCGGCCCAGATTTACGGCGCCCTCGTCACGGAAAAGGTGCGCTCCATCGGAGCGCAGCTGGTCAACAGCAAAGGCGTGGCCTTCATGAATCCCCTGGAAACGAGGGACGTGGCGGCGGCCTCCATTATCCGGGAATGCACGGCGCGCGGCAACGGCGTGAAAGCCCTGGACGGCGTCGCCCTGTGGCTCGATACGCCGGTCATCGACATGCTGCACGGCGAAGGAACCGTGGAGAAGCGGATTCCGGGCATGCTCCGCATGTACCAGAAATTCGGCATCGACATCCGGAAAGAGCCGATTCTCGTGTATCCGACACTGCACTACCAGAACGGCGGCATCCTGATCAACCGCGATGCGGAGACGGAAATTCCGGGCCTGTTCGTCGCCGGAGAAGCCGTGGGAGGTATCCACGGCACGAACCGACTTATGGGCAACAGCCTGCTGGATATCATCGTCTTCGGCCGGATTGCCGGGGAACATGCCGCGGCGGAAGCCAAACAGCACGATGCTGCCCCGGCAGAAAGCCTGAACTTTGACCACGTGGCAGCCTTCGCCCGGGAACGGGAAGCAGCCGGCATCAAAACGGCCGTGTTGTCGCCGAAATTGCTGCCCACATATACCCACGGCCGAAAAGCAAGATAACAGACAAAAAGGAGACCGACGCCCCGCTGCCATACGGGCGCCGGCCCCTGGATACAAGAAAACCTCCCCTTTCCATTGGAAAGGGGAGGTTTTTATTTCGTGGCTACGATTCCTTGGAAGCGGAATCTCAACGGCCCGGGAACGGAGCATCCGGACGCTGTGCGTTCTTCGGAGCTTTCGGAGCCCGTTTTGCTTCTTTCGGAGGCTTCGGAGCCTTCTTGTTGTTCTTGAATACCTTCTTGTCGTTTCTGCGATCCTTTTCGAAGGCTTTTCTTTCCTTCTTTTCAAATTTATTCTGGTCTTTCTTTTCAAATCTGTTCTGGTCCTTCGGGGCCGGAGCACGACGCACTTCTTTCGGCTTGTTAGCCTGGGAAGGCGGAACATTCATCCTCTGCTGTACTGCAGGGCCCTGGTAAGGAACTTTTCTCTCCGCAGCTTCTACCTGTACCGGCAGGTAAGAAGAAACGGACAAAACAGCTGCTGCAACGGCGCCCAAAACGAAACCAAACTGCTTTTTCATAACTCA
This sequence comes from Succiniclasticum sp., assembly GCA_047835465.1. Lineage (GTDB taxonomy): Bacteria > Bacillota > Negativicutes > Acidaminococcales > Acidaminococcaceae > Succiniclasticum. The sequence continues at coordinate 1,880,068 of CP181265.1, read as the reverse complement.
ACAACTCCTTTTCTTTTCCAGGGGCAACCTGTGGTCAGGTTGTCGTTGGTTCTCTTGAGACACCGTAAGTGTACGAAAGATTCGTTGAAAAAGTATGGATTCTTTCGGACAGTTTTGAGTCAAAGCGGAAAACAAATTGTGAACTGGACTATTTCTCAGTTACTTTTTCCTCGTTTTTATCGGCTTTGTCCGCTTTCCGGTCCGTTTCTGCGTCAGCCTTTCTGGGGTTCAGGATGGTGGACAGACGCGATGCCAGCGCTTCCGGATCCGCCACGCCGGCTGTTGCCATGACAGGCTGTCTGCCAACGCTCAGAATACCGCCCTGGATGGTGACGGCACCGGGCTCCTGGTCCGGATCGTGGAAGACAGCCGCCAGATTCCCGGCAATCAGGTAGGCCTGTTCTTTGCCGCTCTTGGTGCCGTTGTCCTGCGGGGTGTAGAACGATTTCCCCTTAACCAGGATTTCTCCCGTGTCCTTGTCGACCTTGACCTTGTTGTTGCTCCATTTCGTCAGGCGCTTGCTGTATTTGTCACGCCGCGTGATGCTGCGCGGATGGTCGTTGAACAGTTCAGCAAACCCGCTGCTGCCTTTGCCGTTCCGTTCCAGGATGCGCTGCCACAGGGCGGCACCGCCGCCAATATTGTAGCCTGCACCGACGGCGTAATCGAAGCCGATTTTGTCCGCTTCCTGTTCCATGGGCTTGGTGACCAGCTTGGCCGTACCGACAGCATTCAGCAGGGTGGCGCCGATGTACGAAGCCGCATTGGGATTCTGGCTGGAATAAAGGGCAGCCAGTAGGGAAACAGGCAATCCCCGCGTCACGCCGCGGGAAGGATGCTTCTTTTCGCCGTGGGCCAGTTCGTGGCCGATGACAAAGGCCAGTTCGTCTTCGTCGTAGTTCAATTTCTGGAAGGCCCCGATGTTGACGCTCAGGTTGTGTCCCAGGGTGCAGAACGCATTGAAGGACTTGTCATTGTTGACAAAGTATTGGTAGGGCTCCGTTTGGATCGTCGATTTCGGATTCTGCGCGGCAATGGACGTACTGAGCCGGCCCATGATGCGGTCCAGCATGGCGTTGGCCGTGGCGTCCGTGTTGACGCCGTATTTTTCCTTGATCTGGCTGAAGTATTCGTCGCGGCCTTGTGTTTCAATATAGTGGACCTGCTTGTTGAGATACGCATATTGCGCACCGACCTGCAGGACGGCGAGAGCACCGGATCCCCAGTCGAATGCCTGCGCCGGTACGGGCAGGGCTGCCGTACCGAGCGTCAGAACCAGGGCTGCCGAGGCCACGGATGTTTTAGAAAGCAGGGACTTTTTCATAGACACCACTCCTTTAAAAACGCTGCAAGGATTGTCCCGATTTGATGTAGCTATGTCAATGGTTGAAACTGTCGTTTTTCGTATTATACCACGTCTGAACGACAGTCGGACGAGTTTTCCGAAAAAGTTCAGAAACGTAAGGTTTGATACAAAGAGAGCGGGATCTGGTTCTCTTTCAAGGTTGTTTATGCATAAAAACGAAAAAATATTGTATACAAGTTGCAGTTTTTCAACTTCCTGCTATAATTTGTCTCATAATAGTTTACCCGGTATTTTGGGTGAATTATTCTGCCAAGGCTATAAATTTGCCGGCGATATCGCGGAAAAACCGGACTGACAACGTAGAGGAAACCAGGAAACTCGCACGGAGGAAGAACGGAATTCCGGGAGGACAATGGTGGATTTATACAATAATACATTGTGGAGGGGGAAATCCATATGAAAAAATCCTTAGTCCTGGCCATGGCAATGGCCCTCGGCGTTACGGCTTCTGCCTACGCCGCCAATCCGTTCTCCGACGTTCCGGCCGGCCACTGGGCCTATGACAGCATCGCCAAGCTGGCAGCTGCTGGTGTCATTGATGGGTACGGCGATACTACGTTCAAAGGCGACCGTCTCATGACGCGGTATGAAATGGCGCAGATCGTAGCCAAGGCAATGGCCAAAGGGGCCAACGTCGACAAACTGGCTGCGGAATTTGCCGATGAACTGGACGCTCTGGGTGTCCGCGTGGCGGCCCTGGAAAAGAAATCCGACAACGTCAAGATTACGGGCCAGATCCGCTACAGCTATGAACACCAGAAATTCGACAAGGACGACACCAAGTACTCCAAAGCCCGTCTCCGTACCCGTTTGATTTTTACGGGCAAAGTCAACGACAACTGGGATTATGTTGCCCGTGTGGAAAACAACCAGTATTTCCACAACAGTGTGGACGGCGATGACTACAAAGGCGATGATGATGTCTCGCTGAATCACGCCTATCTGACAGGTAACCTCGGCGCCGTTCATTTGTCGGCAGGCCGCCAGGATCTGTGGCTGGCAGACGGCATGGTATACGATGACCTGCTGGACGGCGTGCAGGCTTCCGTCGGCGACAAATACCAGTTCAGCGGCTTTTATGGCAAAGTCACGGGCGCGTTCGACAATACGGAGGACGACCCGAGCGACAGTGCCTGGGGTGTTAACTTCAACACAGCATTGGGCCACGTAACTAACCTGTTTGCCGGGTACACGGAAGTCAGCTTCAAGAACGGCGACTCCCTTTATACTGCCAGTGACAACGACAACAAAGTAATGTTCAATGAAGACAAGGCTAAAATCACCAATGCTGGTTTGAAAGTCAACCTGACGGACGACATTGCACTGACGGGCGGCTACCTGCATACGAATGCCGAAGACAACAACAATGGCTGGTATGCAGTCCTTGATTTGTGGGGTGCCGACTATAAGAAACCGGGATCCTTCGGGTTCCAGGCTGTCTACTATGACCAGCCGGCCATGTCCGCACAGATGCACACCATGAGCGCCGATTTGTATGAAACGAGCCTTGCTTCCGACGGCTTCAAAGGCTATCAGGTTGCCGCTTCTTACACGGTTGCCAAGAATATGATGGCCAGTGTTCAGTACTACGACCTGGAAAGTAAAGAAGATTCCGGCAATGAGGTCAAGGCCATCTGGTCCGAATTCCAGCTGCGCTTCTAATTACTTGCTCAAAACTGCATAAGATATACATGGAGAACCCGGCAGGAGCCGGGTTCTCTTTTTTTGTCATATCAAACGGGTATTTGTCAAAAAACAGTCGGGTGTTAAAATCTAAGTAGTGAATTGTTGCATTAAAAGTGCATACAATATCTGTATTTCTTCCGTATTATGAAACGTACGAAAGAGAGAATCATCGGAAGGTGACATCCGGGTAGAGGAAACAAGGCAACTCGCACCAACAAGATGGAACTGGAGGACAGGTTCTCCTGGGGGACGTTTTATAATAAATAAACGTTTTCTTACAAGGAGGAAAACACCATGAAAAAATCTTTAGTAATGGCTATGGCCATGGCACTGGGCGTAACGGCTTCCGCTTACGCTGCCAACCCGTTCTCCGATGTACCGGCAGGTCATTGGGCTTATGACAGCATTGCCAAACTGGCAGCTGCTGGCGTCATCGACGGCTATGGCGACACGACCTTCAAAGGCGATCGTCTGATGACCCGTTATGAAATGGCTCAGATCGTAGCAAAAGCAATGGCCAAGGGTGCCAACGTTGACAAACTGGCTGCTGAATTTGCTGACGAACTGGACGCTCTGGGTGTTCGCGTTGCTGCTCTGGAAAAGAAAGCAGACAACGTTAAGATCACCGGCCAGATCCGTTACAGCTACAAAGACCTGAAGCAGGAATTTGGCAGGGGCGATGACAACAAGAGTGTTGAGAGCCGCCTGCGTACCCGTTTGATCTTCACTGGCAAAGTGAACGACAACTGGGATTTCGTAAACCGTCTGGAAAACAACCAGTACTTCAACAAAGACGGCGACAACAAAGATGACAACCCGTATGATTACTATGGTGATGATTCGGACGTCAAGATCAACCGCGCATTCCTGACCGGCCGTCTGGGCGGCGTCAAGGTAGACGCTGGCCGTGCTGGTCTGTGGCTGGCTGACGGCATGATTTACGATGATAGCTTCGATGGCATTTCCCTGAAATACGGCGGAAAGAACTACAACCTGATGGGCTGGTACGGCAAACTGACCGAAGCGAAAGCTAATGGTTACGATACCGATGACTATGTCGACAATGGCTGGGGCATTAATGCCGACGTTGACCTGGGCAAGACTGTAAAACTGTTCGCTGGCTACAACACCGTTGAATTCGACGAAGACACGATGGCTCTGTACGGCGGCGAAGCCCTGGACGACGACAAGCTGGATATCACCCATGCTGGTTTGAAGTGGGATATCTCGGATGATGTCGCACTGACGGGCGCTTATATGCATACGAGTGCTGAAGACGAAGAGAACGGCTGGTACGCTATCCTGGATCTGTGGGGAGCCGATTATAAGAAACCGGGTTCCTTCGGCTTCCAGGCTGTATACTACGATGAACCGGCCGGCGCTGCTCTGTCCCATACCATGAACGGCGATTACGGTGCCAAGTATGCTGCTGACCGGAGCAAAGACGGCGTTGCCGGCGCTCTGTGGGCTGACGGCTTCAAGGGCTACAGCGTTGCTGCTTCCTACACCGTTGCCAAGAACATGATGGCCAGCGTCAAGTACTACGACCTGGAGAGCCGCTCCGATGACGACCAGAAAGCCAAGACCTTCTGGGGCGAATTCCAGCTGCGCTTCTAATCCAGGCAAACAGCTTCGGAACCAAAAACTACAAAGTAGTTTAGCAATTACGGTGAGACCGCTTCGGCGGTCTCACTTTTTGTTTACAAAATAAAATATTTTGAGCGAATAATTTCGTCTTTTGTTAAAAATTTTTAAACTTTCCAAAGTTAAGCAAAAAAACATTTGAAAAAAGTATGGCCAGCGGGTATAATGGCACCAGTGGGATACCTAAAAGGTTTGACACACTATTTGTATTTCTTCCGTATTATGAAACGTACGAAAGAGAGAATCACCAGAAAGTAACATCCGGGTAGAGGAAACAAGGCAACTCGCACCAACAAGATGGAACTGGAGGACAGGTTCTCCTGGGGGACGTTTTATAATAAATAAACGTTTTCTTACAAGGAGGAAAACACCATGAAAAAAACCTTAGTAATGGCTATGGCCATGGCACTGGGCGTAACGGCTTCTGCTTACGCTGCCAACCCGTTCTCCGATGTACCGGCAGGTCATTGGGCTTATGACAGCATTGCCAAACTGGCAGCTGCTGGCGTCATCGACGGCTATGGCGACACGACCTTCAAAGGCGATCGTCTGATGACCCGTTATGAAATGGCTCAGATCGTAGCAAAAGCAATGGCCAAGGGTGCCAACGTTGACAAACTGGCTGCTGAATTTGCTGACGAACTGGACGCTCTGGGTGTTCGCGTTGCCGCTCTGGAAAAGAAAGCTGACAATGTTAAGATCACCGGCCAGATCCGTTACAGCTACAAAGACCTGAAGCAGGAATTTGGCAAGGGCGATGACAACAAGAGCGTTGAGAGCCGCCTGCGTACCCGTTTGATCTTCACTGGCAAAGTGAACGACAACTGGGACTTCGTAAGCCGTCTGGAAAACAACCAGTACTTCAACAAGGATGGCAATCATTCTGCTGATATTGACGCGAAACAGAAACCTAACGATTACTACGGCGAAGATTCGGATGTCAAGATCAACCGCGCATTCCTGACCGGCCGTCTGGGCGGCGTCAAGGTAGACGCTGGCCGTGCTGCTCTGTGGCTGGCTGACGGCATGATTTACGATGATAGCTTCGATGGCATTTCCCTGAAATACGGCGGAAAGAACTACAACCTGATGGGCTGGTACGGCAAACTGACCGAAGCGAAAGCTAATGGTTACGATACCGATGACTATGTCGACAATGGCTGGGGCATTAATGCCGACGTTAACCTGGGCGAGGTTGTAAAACTGTTCGCTGGCTACAACACCGTTGAATTCGACGAAGACACGATGGCTCTGTACGGCGGCGAAGCCCTGGACGACGACAAGCTGGATATCACCCATGCTGGTTTGAAGTGGGATATCTCGGATGATGTCGCACTGACGGGCGCTTATATGCATACGAGTGCTGAAGACGAAGAAAACGGCTGGTACGCTATCCTGGATCTGTGGGGCGCCGATTATAAGAAACCGGGTTCCTTCGGCTTCCAGGCTGTATACTACGATGAACCGGCCGGCGCTGCTCTGTCCCATACCATGAACGGCGATTACGGTGCCAAGTATACTGCTGGCCAGAGCAAAGACGGCGTTGCCGGCGCTCTGTGGGCTGACGGCTTCAAGGGCTACAGCGTTGCTGCCTCCTACACCGTTGCCAAGAACATGATGGCCAGCGTCAAGTACTATGACCTGAAGAGCCGTTCCGATGACGACCAGAAAGCCAAGACCTTCTGGGGCGAATTCCAGCTGCGCTTCTAATCTGTGACTGTATCGGTTGACAGATTAAGTCAGTAACTCAAGAGGGACTGTTTCGGCAGTCCCTCTTTTCTTATGTCCTCTCTTGAATAAAGTGTAAAGATTTCTTGAATTTGGCTTTTTTCCACTGGAATTCAACCGGCAGGTATGGTAAAATATACCCGTTGAAACAGGCTTTTGTAGCCATGATGCAGGAGGAGAAACAATGAAAAAAATTTTGATGCTGATGATGGCCGTCCTTTCTGTGTTCTGCCTGACGACGGGCTTTACCGGCAAAGCGGAAGCAGCCAAGGTTGCTGTGCTCCCCATTCAGTTGAACGAAGAAAAGGTGGAACGGGCCAGTGACTGGAACAGCTGGTACTGGGATATCATAGTGGATCGTTTCCATTATCCGGATTTCGAGCTCATCGATGATACCAGCATTTCCCAGGTTGTACCGGAATCGGGCTTGACGTCTTACGATAAGGAGACGCTTATGTCCGTTGCGTCCCAGTTGGGCGCCGATGTGGTTGTTGCCATGCGTATCGACAACGTCCATGAAAAGTTCTACAACTTCCGCACGGAATCCATGATCGGGATGACCGTCGAGGGCCAGTTCGCATCTTACAACGGCGTGACGGGCAAGTACTATGACAAGAAGATCAATTCCTACGATGAGACGGAAGACGTGTACCTGACCAAGACGGATTGGCAGGCTCGCTGGATGCAGTCCAACCTGAACCGTTACATCAACCGCACCATTGAAACCAAGTAAGCTGAGCAAGACCAGTCGGAGCCGGACAACGGGACGTTGTCCGGCTCTTTGTTTCTTCCAAATAGTACTATCTTTTTTCAGGGAGATTTGCTATAATAATATGGCATTATTTCAAATGATAGGATACTCTGAAGAGGTGTGCCCAGTAGCCTGTTTGGCTGGGCGGCGGGCCTCCGGAGATACAGGAGGGACTTGCGTGAAAGCGACGAAACCAGTGAAGGTGACAAAGACACGGGAAATCTGCCGGGAATCGACCCAGCGGAGCCGGAGCAAGATGCTCATCGCCTACCTTGTGCTGCTGCTGATCTGCTGCAGCTGGGCGTACGAGGGCTACGGTTTCCGCATGACGGGGCATGTGACTCCCGTCGGGCTGGGCATGAACTTGTTGTGGCTGGGGCTGTGGATTTGGAAAGTGTTTTACCGGTACGAGATCATTCTGCGCCGTGACGAACTGGAGATTGTGACCATCGGTTTGTGGCGGCAGTCCCATTACATCGTGGACCTGACGAAGACAGAGAGCTTCGCCCGCAAGTACCGTCACGATTTCTTCCGGCGTACCCGCATAGGACACTACATCCACCGGTTCAACATGGCCGATGAAAACCCGACCCGCATTCTGGCTTTCCGCGAGGGAAAGGGCCTGGCGGCCGTCATTTTCTGCTGCAGTGATGAATTCCTGCGCGAACTGATCCGCCTCATGCCGGATAAATACCTCGAGTTTTAATTCAGTGGCAGTAGGAAAAGGAGTAATTGGATTATGCAGTTTGTAGATTTTACGACGGTTGATCCACATGCCGTCGTGTATCGTCTGCTCGTTGTCTTCATTTTGTCGTTCTTCGTCATCATTGCCGGTGCGCGGATCATCGGGGCGGAGAATAAGGCCCGCTGGTTCAAGCGCCGCACGAAGTATACTTTTTTCAATCGCCGTGGTATCTTCGGCGAGTATTTGAATTTCGGGTATCCGCGCACGTGGCAGGGCCTGCTGACGGCTCTGATTATGTACGGTATTATTTTCGGCATCGGGATCTGGTACATCCTGATTCATCCGTACGCGTAAGGAAATCCGGAAAGGAGTAACAACGTGATCAAAGGCACGGTTTTATCGACCAAGGGCGAGCGCGCCAAGGTGCGGATCAACTTCAAGCTGACCGATGAAAAGGGCCTGCGTGCTTATGTGGATTGCTGGAATCCCATTGAGGCCCACCCGGGAGACAATGTTACCATCGAATACCGTAAAGTCGACGTGAAAAAGGCGAAGATTTTCATGATTGCCTTGCCTATCTTGTGTATTCTGACAGGATTCCTTTTCGGGTATACGGTGGCGAACTACTTTCAGATGGATTACTGGTACTACCCGTTCATCGTCGGCAGCGTCGTTGTGTGGGGCTTTGTCGCCTTCAACTACCTGCGCATTTTCCGGCGCGATGCCATGAGTGACCAGGAACAGCTGACAGTGGCTTCGGTCGATCCGGTGGAATTCGAGTTTCACGAGGACGACGAGGACGACGGCGATGCAAAAAAGACGAAGTCGTTCCTGTACAGTGGACGCTGAGAAAGGCTGCTCATGAAAGTATTGTTGGCTTCGGCTTCGCCCCGGCGGCGGGAACTGCTGCGTCAAATCGGGTGGGAGGCAGACGTTCGCCCTGTCGACTTTGCGGAGCAGGAAGCAGGTTCGCCTGACGAGGTGTGTCTTTACAATGCCCGCGGCAAGGCGGCAGCGGCGGCCGCGCAGTATGGCGATGCTGTCCCCGTCGTGGCGGCAGATACCATCGTGACTGTCGACGGAGCTGTACTGGGCAAACCGGCGGACGCAGCGGAGGCCCGGACCATGCTCCGGACGCTGTCGGGCCGGACCCACGAGGTGAAAACGGCTGTTTCCGTACGGTGGCACGGACAGGAACGCCATGCGGTCGAAACGACGGTGGTGGAATTCCGTCCGCTGACGGACGCCGAAATTGCGGCCTATGTCGCCACGGGGGAACCCATGGACAAGGCCGGTGCTTATGGTATCCAGGGGAAGGGCGCCATTCTGGTGTCCCGTATCGCCGGGTCGTACGACAATGTCGTCGGCCTGCCGCGTACCCTTGTCTATACAATTCTACAGGGATTGGGGGCTCTGTAACACGCAAAGGAGTGGTACATTGACCAATCTGAAAATCAGTGATATGTGTAAATCGGACCGTCCCCGGGAGCGGCTGTGCCGCCTGGGAGCCGGCGCGCTGACCAACGCCGAGCTGCTGGCCATTCTGATCGGCAGCGGCACACAGGGGGTGTCGGCACTGCAGATCGCCACGCAATTGACGGCCCACGAACGATTGTACCGCGAAGTCGCCCGCTGGCGGCACGTCCAGGATTTTCAACACGTCAAAGGTCTGGGTACGGCCCGGGCAGCACGGATCCTGGCGGCCCTGGAATTGGGAAAGCGGCTGGCCTGCGCATCAGCTGTTGAGTCGGCTTGCATCAGTTCGCCTGATGCAGGCGCTCAGTATCTGATGGGCAGACTACGAAGGGAAACGCACGAGCGGTTCCTGGTCTTGCTCTTGAATACGAAAAATCGCGTCATCCAGACAGAACAGATTGCCGAAGGCTCGCTGAACAGCGCCGTCGTGCATCCACGGGAGGTGTTCGCCCCGGCCATTACGGCCCATGCGGCGGCCATCCTGGTGGCGCACAACCATCCGTCGGGCGATCCGACTCCCAGCCGGGAGGACCGGAACTTGACGCAGGTGTTGGCGAAAACCGGCGAAATCATGGGAATTCCCGTACTGGATCATCTGGTCATCGGGGATGGCGTCTACTACAGTTTCAAGGAACACGGGGAGTTGTAACCCTGTTCCTGGCGGATGTCTAGTTGAATGAGGTGCAAAAAGGATGCTCAGTATTTTTAAAAGTTTCTCCCACGACCTGGGGATTGATTTAGGGACGGCGAATACGCTGGTACACTGCAAAGGCAAAGGCATTATTATCCACGAGCCTTCCGTCGTTGCCGTGGACAGTGAATCGAACGAGGTACTGGAAATCGGTGCGGAAGCGAAGGCCATGATCGGCCGTACGCCTGGAAACATCGTGGCAATCCGTCCCATGAAGGACGGTGTCATTGCGGATTTTGACATCACCCAGTCCATGCTCAAGTATTTCATCCACCGTGCCCTGGGCCGCCATACGTTTATCCGGCCCCGTATCGTCATCGGTGTGCCGTCCGGCGTGACGGAAGTGGAGAAACGTGCTGTCGTGGACGCGGCCATCCAGGCCGGTGCCCGTGAGGCCTACCTGATTGAAGAACCGATGGCTGCCGCCATTGGTGCCGGCCTGCCGGTACAGGAAGCGACGGGCAGCATGGTCGTCGACATCGGCGGCGGCACATGCGAAGTTGCTGTCATTTCCCTCGGCGGCATTGTCGTGTCCCGGTCCATCCGCACTGGCGGCGATGCCATTGACGAAGCTATTGCACGCTACATCCGCAAGACGTTCAGCCTGCTCATCGGCGAACGGACGGCAGAGGAAATCAAAATCAAGATCGGCACGGCCAAGTTCGTGGAAAATCCGGAAACGATGGAAATCCGCGGCCGGGATATGGTCAGCGGCCTGCCGAAAAACCTGACAATCAACGCCAACCAGATTTGCACGGGTATTGAGGAACCGGTGCAGAATATTGTGGAAGCCGTGCGCAGCACGCTGGAGAAAACGCCGCCGGAGCTGGCGTCGGATATTATCGACCATGGCATCGTCATGACCGGTGGTTCTTCGCTGCTGCGCAATCTGGACAACCTGCTGAGCGAGCAGACTCACATGCCGGTCTATGTCAGCGACGATGCCCTGACCTGTGTCGTGCTGGGCACGGGCATCTGCGTCGAAAACATCGATCAGTACAAGAAAGGCTTCATGTCTTCCAACAGCAAACTCTGAGATGATGAAAAAGAAGCAATTTGTCATCGTACTGGCCGTGCTGGCCCTGGTAGCATGCATGGTCCTGGCTGTGAACCAGCGATGGCGCTTTCCCCTGGTGAACCAGGCAGTCAGCACGGTGCTGCTGCCGGTCAACAGCGCGGCCCTCTTTGTTCATGACAAGGTGGCCGGGTTCTGGGAGGCACAGCGCCTGAACAGTACGTTGAAGGAAGAAAATGCACAGCTCAAGTCCCGCCTGGGACAGCTCGACAGCGCGGAGTACCGCATTGCGCGCCTGGAGGCGGAAAACGACCAGTTGCGCGCCATGGTGGGATACAAGCAGAAGAATCCCGAAGAGACGCTGCTGCCGGCCCGCGTAGTCGGCGTAAGCCTGGGCGACTTGCGGGAGTATTTCTTTCTGGACAAGGGCACGGCCGACGGCGTCCGTCAGGATATGCTCGTCACGACCAGTGCCGGCCTGGCGGGCATTGTGGAAGATGCGTATACCCATTACAGCCGCGTCCAGTATCTGTCGAGCAGCAGCTCTCGGATTGGTGTCAAGGTACAGCGCTTCGGCTCCAACGCCGTCGGCGTTCTGGCCGGGCACGGTCCGGCGTCGGCCCGGCTGCGTATGATGTACATCGCCAGGGACGCGGATATCCGCGAGGGTGATTTGATTGTGACGAACGGGCTGGGCGGAAAATATCCGTCCGGCGTCTATATCGGTAAAGTCGCTTCGGTGACGCCGGATCCGATCGGCCTGCAGAAAGTGGCGGAAGTCGATCCGGCAGCGGACCTGCGGGTTCTGGACAAGGTGTTTGTCGTCCTCCACGTGGACGAGGCGGCCCTCCTGGCCCGGGAAGTCCGGCAGCAGGAGCAGGCGGCGGCCTCACGGAAAGCGGAGGAGCAAAAGAAACAACCCGCGGCACCGGCCGCGGCGGCAAAGTAATGCAGCCCAAGTGGCAGGAGGAATGGAATGAGAATGTGGTCCTGGCTGGTGACAGTATTTGTCATCGTCCTGCTGCAAACGACTTCCATCGGATTATTCAGGGGCAGTCTGTATTTTGACTTGCCCTTGATTTTTATTTATAGTCTTGCCTTGTTTTACGGACCCCGCGGCGGCCTGGTGGCCGGATTGGCGTTCGGCCTGCTGCAGGATCTGTCCGCGCCGGCTGTCTTTGGTTTCTATATGCTGACACGCGGCGTGACGGGCTATCTGGTGGGCCGTATCAAAGAAATGATTTTCAAAAACAACGATGGATACCATGTCCTTATGATCGGGGGCATCAGCCTGGGACTGCGCCTGCTCTATGCCATTCCCGTGCTGGCCCTCGGCGGCAGTGTGGCCGAGACTGCCGGGCCGTACCTGTGGGAAACTCTCTGGTATTGCCTGGCAAACATGGTCTTGACCATTCCGGTGGGGCGGCTGCTTTTCAAGCAGTTCCGCTGGGAACAGGAAGAAGATTCGGCCTATGGACAATAAATTATCTTCGGACCGGCTCATCAAGCTGCTGATTCTGGCAATGGCAGCCTTTGTCATCCTGGAGGGCCGCATGGCCTGGCTCCAGCTTTACAAAGGCCTGTATTACGGAGCCCAGGCGGACGGAAACCGCATGCGCAGTGTCATCCTGCTGGCGCCGCGGGGCAAGATCCTCGACTGCAACGGCGTCGTCCTGGCGGACAACACGCCGGCCTTCGTGCTGAATATCCTGCCGGGCCGAACGGTGACGGAACCGGAAATCCGTCTTTTGACGCAGATCCTCTCTATGAAGGAAGAAGACGTGCGGGCCCGTGTGGCCAAGGCAAAGACGACGTATGAACCGGTCGCCATCAAAGCAGAACTGAATATGAAAGAGGTCACGCTCCTGGAAGAAAACGCCAAGGACCTGCCGAACGTGGCCCTGACGTCGCAGGCGGTTCGCCGGTATCCGTATCCCGGACTGGCTGCCCATGTCCTGGGGTATGTGGGCGAAGTGTCGGAAGCGCAGATGCGCGAAGGACGGTATAAAGGGATGCCGTCGGGCAGCATTGTCGGCAAGGATGGCCTGGAATGGGTCTACGACAAGGAGCTCCGCGGTGTCAACGGCCGCAAGACGGAAGAGGTGGATGTGCGGGGCCGTGTGGTTCAGCAACTGGCCGGGCAGGCACCCACACCGGGGCAGAACCTGGTCCTGACCATTGATTACCGCCTCCAGAAGACGTTGGAAGACGCCATGGACCACCATCTGCAGGAACTGGGCGTCCAGGCGGCCGCCGCTGTGGCAATTGATCCCAATACGGGAGCGGTGAAAGCGCTTGCATCGCGGCCGGGATTCGACCCGAACTGGTTTGTCGGAGGCATTTCTTCCAAGAACTGGAACCTCATCAACAACAATCCGCACCATCCGTTGAACAACAAAGTCATTGACGGCGAATACCCTGCCGGTTCGACCTTCAAGGTCGTTACCGGTTCGGCGGGTCTGGAAGAACATAAGGTCGCGCCGGAAGAGCTCATTTTTGACTCGGGCCGTCATTGGCTCATCGACATGCGCAATGCCGGCGGCGAAGCCCTGGGCTGGTTGAATTTCCAGAATGCCTTCGCGAAGTCGGACAATGTCTACTTTTATGAAGTAGGGCGCCGTGTCGGTATTGAAAAGCTTGATGAGTACGCCCGGCGCTACGGTTTCGGGCAAAAGACGGGCATTACCCTGCCGGGAGAGGCAGAAGGCATCGTAGCCAGCCCTGCTGTGAAGCGGAAGCTGTTGAAAGATGACTGGTATCTGGGGGATACGTTCAATACGTCCATCGGACAGGGCCTGACGCTGGTCACGCCGATCCAGCTGGCCCAGATGCTGGGTAGTGTTGCCGCCGGCGGAACACTGCATCCTCCCTTTCTGGTGGATAAAATCCAGAATGCGGACGGGAGTATGGCGGCGGCGCTGCCCCGTCCGAAAGAGCGGAGCCTGGGCATCAGTGACGATACAATCCGCCGCATCCAAAATGGGTTGAAGGGTGTCACCCAGCCCGGTGGCACGGCGGCCTGGTTCGCGGGCCTGCCGACGGCTATTGCCGGCAAGACCGGTACGGCGGAAAATCCGCATGGCCGCGACCACAGCTGGTTTATTGCTTATGCGCCGGCCGAAAAGCCGACTCTGGTCCTCGTGTGTATTGTGGAGCAGGGCGGGTTCGGCAGTACAGCGTCGGCACCGATTATCTACGAAGTGTTGAACAATTATCTTCTCGGCTATCCCAACCTGCAGCCGAAGGCGCAGGACGGAACGAAGCCGGCCGGCACGGCGGCAGCCCGCTGATTTGCCGGCAGCATGGAATTTGACGAGGTATTGGCAGTGCAGCGTTATTTGCGGAATATGGACTGGATTCTCGTACTGACCGTTGCGGCCCTGCTGGCTATCGGCATGGTCCTTATCGGCAGTGCGACCCATAACGACGCCCTCGTGGCGGGCTACAACCGCTTTGTCCTGCGGCAGGGAATTTTTATCGGCATCAACATCGTCGTGATCTGCCTTCTCATGCGCATCGACTATCATTCCCTGACGGCGATTACGCGGCCCCTGTATATCATTATGCTGGGACTGCTGCTGGCCGTGGCTTTGTTCGGTCACACGAGCCTGGGCGCCCAGCGGTGGATCCGGATCGGGCCTGTTACGTTCCAGCCCAGTGAATTTTCCAAGGCCCTCATGATTATCTGCCTGGCCGCTTTTCTGGACCGGGGGCGGGAATACATGGACGAACTGAAGGACTATCTGCCCGCCGTGGTATATGTGTTTATTCCGTTCTTCCTGGTCCTGCGCCAGCCGGATCTGGGCACGGCCATGGTCTTTGTCGCCATTGCGTTCTCCATGTTCTGGGTGTGCGGTTTCAAGGTCAAATGGATGGTCATCATGGGCGGACTCGGCGCTGTCGCCGCTCCGGCGTTGTGGCATCTGCTCCACGAATACCAGCGGAACCGTATCCGCGTGTTCCTGAACCCGGAGCTGGATCCCTACGGTGCAGGATACCACGTTATCCAGTCTAAAATTGCCATTGGCAGCGGCATGCTCTTCGGCAAGGGGTGGATGCAGGGAACGCAGAGTCAGCTGAGCTTTTTGCCGGAAAACCACACGGACTTTATTTTTGCGGTGGCCGGGGAGGAATTCGGCTTCATCGGTGTGACCATTATTCTATTGCTGTACCTGATTTTGATCTGGCGGGCCCTGACGATTGCCCTGAACGCCGAAGACCGGTTCGGCCAGCTCCTGGCGACGGGCATTACGGGGATGCTGTTTTTCCACGTGCTGGTCAACGTGGGCATGACAGCCGGCATCATGCCGGTAACGGGTGTACCCCTGCCGTTTTTGAGTTACGGCGTCAGTTCCCTGTCGACAAATCTCGTCTTGATCGGCCTGCTGCTGAATATCCATATGCGGCAGGCGAAACTGCAGTTTTAAGTTTGCAACAAAGTGGAGGATACATCTGTGATGAAAAAAGAATTGACCCTGGATATGCTGGCGGCGGTCAAGCGCCCGGACCGGTACACGGGCGGCGAGTTTGGCAGCATCGTGAAAGAGAAGGCGGATGTGCGTCTGGCCCTGGCGTTTCCCGACGTGTACGAAGTGGGGATGAGCTACCTGGGCTTCAAGATCCTCTACCATTTGGTCAACAAGATGGAAGGCATTGCGGCAGAGAGGGTGTATGCGCCCTGGGTGGATATGGAGGCCCTCATGCGCGAACGGGGCGTCGTCCTGACGACCCTGGAGACGAAACGGGCCCTGTCGGAGCTCGATGCCATCGGGTTTACCCTGCAGTACGAATTGTCCTATACGAATATCCTGAATATGCTTGATCTGGGCGGTGTGCCCGTACGGAAAGAGGACCGCGGCGATACGGATCCCCTGGTTCTGGTCGGCGGGCCCTGCGTTTTCAATCCGGAGCCGCTGGCGGATTTTATCGACGTGGCTATTCTCGGCGACGGCGAAGAAGCTTTGCCGGAAGTGATGGAAGCCCTGCGCCAGTGGAAGGCGGCCGGCCGTCCGGGCGGGCGGAAGGGATTCCTGCACCGCGTCGTCCAGATTCCGGGCATCTACGTTCCGGAGTTTTATGAGGCCGAGTACAACGACGACGGGACCCTGCGCGCCATGAAAACGACGGACCCGGCGGCGCCGGCCTATGTGGATAAGCGGGTCGTGGAAGACTTAAACCGCGTCGACTTCCCGACGGCGCCCATTGTGCCGTTCGGCGAAATCGTCCATGACCGCATTATGCTGGAGGTGTTCCGCGGCTGCAGCCGTGGCTGCCGGTTCTGCCATGCGGGCATCGTGTACCGTCCCGTGCGGGAACGGCGCGAGGATGTGCTGCGCCGTCTGGCCCATCTGCAGGTCGACAACACGGGCTATGACGAAATTTCCCTGGTGTCCCTGAGTACGGCGGACTATTCGTGTCTGCCGTCCTTCCTGGACACCATGATCCAGGATTTCAAATCCCGTGACGTGAGCGTGTCCCTGCCGAGTCTGCGCATCGACGCGTTTTCCGTGGACATTGCGAAAAAAGTCCAGGCGGTCCGCAAGAGCGGCCTGACCTTCGCTCCGGAAGCGGGGAGCCAGCGCATGCGGGATATTATCAACAAGGGCGTGACGGAAGAAGATTTGATGAACGCCGTCAGCGGCGCCTTCGCCAATGGCTGGAGCAAGGTCAAGCTGTACTTTATGATCGGCCTGCCCGGTGAAACGGACGAAGATGTCCTGGCTATCGCCAGGCTGGCGCGCAAAGTCCAGTGGAAGTATAAGGAAATTACGGGGCACGGCGGCTGCCAGGTGACAGTCAGTGTCGCTTCTTTCGTACCGAAGCCCTATACGCCGTTCCAGTGGGTGCCCCAGAATACACTGGAAGAAATCCGTCATAAACAGGGACTGCTGATCGAAGCCCTGCGCGTGAAGAATATCAACTTCCAGTACCATGACAGCAAAACGAGCCTGATGGAAGGCGTTTTTGCCCGCGGCGACCGCCGGCTGGGCAAGGCGTTGTATCTGGCGTGGAAGGCCGGCGAGAAGTTCGACGGCTGGGGGGACCAGTTCGACTACGACCGGTGGCAGCGTGCGCTCGCCGACGCCGGGGTCGATCCTGATTTTTACAACCATCGTCTGCGCGGCGCCGACGAAGTGTTTCCGTGGGAACATCTGCGCCCCGGCGTCAGCCGCGCGTTCCTGGCCCATGAATACGCCAAAGCAAAAGAAGGAATGCTGACACCGGACTGCCGCCTCGGCAAGTGCAACGGCTGCGGTATCTGCCAGAAACTGGGCATTTCGATTCAGGACTACAGCGGCCATGCGTATGACGCGTCGCAGGAACCGAAATTTGAACCTATGCTGCATAAAGTGGAAACCGTACGGGCATCCCTGCGGGATGCGGCAGCCCGTGCCGGGTACGACCTGCTCGATCCGTCCGTCGCCGAAGTGGCGCGGAAGACGGCCTTTCAGCCGGCCGGGGAGGCAGCGGAATGAAATTGCGTTTTCAGATTACAAAGGACAAAGAAATCCGCTTCATTTCCCACCTGGAATATTTGCGGACGATTGGCCGCGCCTTCCGGCGGGCTAAACTGCCGGTCGCTTATTCCCAGGGGTTCAATCCCCATATGAAATTCAGCCTGGCCTCGGCGCTCGGCGTTGGTGTTGTCAGCCGTGCGGAATACGTGGAACTGGATCTGACGGAGCCCGTCGTGCCGAAGGAGGCGGCAGAGGCGTTCAGGAAAGCCCTGCCGCGCGGCATCCGGGTCCTGGCATATGATGCCGTGGACGACCATGCCCAGGCGCTCATGGCGGCTGCCGGCGGGGCAGGCTACCGCGTGACCGTGCCCTGGGACGGCGACTTTGCCCGGGCGGAAGCGGCCGTGGAGGCGTTCAATGCGGCACCGGCGCTGCCCTTTGAAAAAATCGCTCCGAAGGCGAAGAAAAAAGTCAAGCAGATTGACGTGAAACACTACATCCCGCACGTGGACGTGGCGCGGGAAGCCCTGATGGGAGAAGGGGCAGACGAGGCGGCGGCCCGGGGAACCTATGCCCTGGTCCTGACGTTCGACATTGCCATTACACCCCAGGGCAGCATGAAGGCCGTGGACCTGCTCCACGCCCTGAACAACACATACGGCCTGGACCTGCCTGTCGTCCTCGCGGACATCGAACGACTGTCGCTGTACCGCACCGGGGAGAACGGCGAACACCTGCCCATGCTGGACAACCAGGCTATGTTTGCAGAATAATTTCGGAAAGGAGGGCGGAGATGGCACAGGAAATCATCATCGGCAGTACGCCGGAAGAGGTCCGGATGGGACTGGTAGAGGACGGCGTCCTGCAGGAATATCTGGTGGAACGGGCCATGTCTGCCCATTTGGTGGGGAGCATCTTCCTGGGACGCGTGAACAACGTTGTCCCCGGCATCCAGGCGGCCTTCGTGGACATCGGCCTGGAACAGAATGCCTTTCTGTATCTGGGCGAGAGCCATGATTTGACGGAAGGCATGCCGGTCATGGTGCAGATTACGAAAGATCCCCGTGGGACCAAGGGGCCGACGGCGAGCCGGGAAATTACTTTTCCGGGCCGGTACGTCGTTCTGTTTCCTCAGACGGATACGCTTGGCGTATCCCGCAAGATTCACGACAGTGCCGAGCGGGATCGGCTTCACGCCATCGCGGAGCGGCTGTGTCCGGACAAAATGGGCCTCGTCGTGCGCACGGCCGCCGAAGGCGTCCCGACGGACGTCATCGAGGCGGATATTGCCAGCCTCCTGACAGAGTGGCATGTCGTGGAAACAAAGGCGAAGCTGACGAAGGCACCGGCGTTCCTGCACCGCGAGCTGGACTTGTCTGTCCGCATGGTCCGCGATTACCTGAACAAGGATGTGGAACGCATCGTGCTGGACAGCGCCGAAGCGTATGATCGTGTCAAGGCGCTGCTGGACAAGCTGCCGCCCGGACGGGGAGGACATCTGGAACTGTACGCCGGGGCGGAGGACGTATTCGCGGCCTGTGGTCTGGCCGACGCCATCGCGTCCCTGTCGGACCGGCGCGTGGACCTGCCCGGCGGGGGATATCTGGTGATCGACCACACAGAAGCCATGACAGTCATCGACGTGAACAGCGGCAGCTACAGCGGGAAGAACAGCCTGGAAGAGACGATTATGGAAATCAACCGGCAGGCGGCGCGGGAAATCGCCCACCAGCTGCGGCTCCGGGATATCGGCGGTATTATTGTCGTCGACTTCATCGACATGCATTCCGACGCCCACAGGCAGGAACTGCTGTCCCTGCTGGAACAGGCGTTCCAGGGCGACAAGATGCGGCCGCGCATTCAGGACATCACCGTGCTGAACCTGGTGGAGATTACGCGCAAAAAGTCGCGGCAGAACCTGGAGGCAGTCTTGTACACGGACTGCCCGACGTGCAACGGAACGGGGCGCGTCCAGTCGAAAGAGGCCATCGCCCTGGAAATCAAGCGGCGCCTGCGGAGCCTGCTGAAGAAACAGGGGAGCAGCAAGGAGATCCTCCTGGTAGCCCATCCCGTGGAGGCGGAATACCTGCAGCAGTGCTGCAAGGACTGGAACCGCGAACTGGCGTGCCACGTGAAGGTGGAGAGCGATCCGTCGCTTCATGTGGAAGCCTTTTTGATTCTCGACAACGGGTGAGGACGGCTGCCCGGGGAGCCCGGCCGGGCCGGGTGAAGGACAGAAAAATAAGGAGAGACCATGGACACTGAGTTATTGCATTATATCGGGCACCGCCTGTATCATACACAGCATTTGAAGGAGTGGAAACGGTACGTCGTTTTCCTGGCACGCTGCCGTATGCACGCGTCGCTCATGGAAGAGGTGTTGGACTTTTTCGCCGCTGCACCGCTGCGCAAAGACCTGCTGCGGGGAACGCCGGCTTTTGCGGAACAGGTGACAAGGGCCTTTTTCTATAAGGATTCGGACTGGCAGGACCGGTGGGACCTGGTGCGGCACCATGTGGAATTCATGGAACAGCACTTTACGGAAGATGCCCTGCGTGCCTTGTACGTCGACGTGGACGAGGAAACGAACGCGGGCCGGCGCATTGTCCTGTGGCAGGAAGAGTCGGAGGGACAGCCGCTCCACATGGACTTGTGGTTCAATGCGGGCCAGCGGAAAGAAGGATGCCTGTCCCTTGTCCTGGAACTGGGGGACGAGGCGTTGTACCAGATTATGTTCTGGTTTGGCAAGAGCCGTAAGGATCCGGCGCGGGACGCCATCTGGATTGGCGCTCTTCAGGGGACGCCGAACGGCAGTGCCGTCATCAAACGGTTGACGAAGGAATTCTTCGGCTACCGTACGAAAAACCTGATTTTCTACGGCTTGCGCAATTTAGCCCGCTGCCTTGGCATGGACGAAATCTACGCTGTGACGAACGAGGGCTATTACGCCATGAACCATGTGCGCCGGGATCGCAAGCTGAAAACGGATTTCGGCGCGTTCTGGAAAGAATGCGAAGGGGTGCCCTGCGAAGGAGACAACCGGTTCTTCCTTCTGCCTGTGGCAGAACACCGCAAGGACATGAGTGAACTGAAACCGTCGAAACGGGCCCAGCACCGCCGCCGTTTTGCCCGGCTGGATGCCATTGACGCAGCGTTTGACGAAAGCTGCCGGAAGTGGAAAAAATAAATAAGAGAAACTGGGGGATTCTGTCAGAAAACCTCTATAAATTGGGTACCTTCTGTGCTATAATGACTATATATAGTCTAGGATGAGGAGGAAGCTCTTATGAAAAAACTCGTTTCTTTGCTTGCCGCCTTGATCGTCTGCCTTGGACTGGCGACGACGGGCTTTGCCGAAGTGACCCATGTGGCCTCGGAACAGCTGGACGCCATGGAAAAGACCTTGTATGGGACGCAGCAGTCGGATTCGATGCTGGCCCGGATTCAGAGCCTGGAAGATGATCTGTACGGTCATGAAGAAAACGGGCGGAACATTCTGGACCGCATCCAGACTTCCTACGATTACGTGTGCGGCACGAACGGTGGAAACGGCAGTTTCCTGCAGCGGCTCAACGCCGTGGATTCCCGGTTCAACAACCGGCTGACTTCCGGCCCGGCAAAGACTCGCATCGAAGAGTTGGAAACCACGATTTACGGCTCGATGAAGTCGGGCTCCCTGCAGGCGCGGTTGAGCAACCTTGTGGAAACCGCCTACACGGGAGGACAGGTTCCCGTCGAGGAAACGGTGCTGCCGAAAGATTCCCTGGTGAAGATCGAGTTTACGGCTCCGCTGTCCAGCAAGACGGCGCAGGCTGGCGATCCGGTCAGCTTCATGGTCGCAGACAATGTGTACGTCAATGATGTTCTCGTCCTGGCCAAAGGCGCAACGGGCCTGGCAAAGGTCAAGGAAGTCACGCAGCCCCGCAGCTTCGGCCGCGATGCCAAGATCAGCGTAGAGTTCAGCTATGTCTACGCTGTAGACGGCTCCACCGTGCCGGTCTATATCGGAAAGCTGGCCAAACAGCAGGCCAAGACCGCGGCTGGCGCAGCCGGCGCCACGATCGGCGGCATGGTAGTCCTCGGGCCGATCGGTGCCATTGGCGGTGCCTTTGTAACGGGTCAGTCCATCGTCATTCCGGAAGGATCGACAACCTACGTCCAGGTGACGGAAGACCAGACGGTGAACGGCATTATCTATACGACGACGGAAAGCTCCGGCAGCACGGCTGATACAGCAGCTGCAGAAGGAGAAACAGCGACAGCGGCTTGATGGTAAGCCTTGAAAACAAGCCGTATGTGAGATTTCATACCGACGGGGAATTGCCCTCTCCGTCGGTATTTTTTTTTGCCCTTTTATGGTATAATGTCGAATGGACCATTATTTGATGGAACCGGAATTCATAAAGGGGGTTCCCCATGTTCAAGAAGACTGCAGCCGCCATTCTGCTGGCCGGTATGGCTCTGAACCTGCCGGTGTACGCTTCGGATGCGACGGTGGACGAATATAACAGCGATGACAAGTACGCGTCACCGGCTTACAGCCGGGGTGCGGAGATTGTCAATGACTGGAAAAAATCCCGCACGACCGGCAGTGACGAATCTATGCTGTCGGAAACGTCAGACGTGAAAAAACCCAAGTCGGAAGCTGCCCAGCGGCGGGCTGACGCCCGCAGGGGCGTGTCGGAGAAGGACCAGGATGCACAGACCGGTACGTACGAAGACGGCGTCCTGGCCCGGACCAAACAAGGCACGGCTGCCAATTCGGAGAGCCGTACCCTGCCTCTGACCATTACGGGGGATTCGGCGCAGTATGCCAATGACTCTGGCGATTTTGTCGTTGAGGGAAATGTCAAGCTGACGCAGGGCGCCCAGACCTTGTATACGACAAGGGCTGTGGGCAACGCCAAAACCGGCGATGTCTGGCTTCTCGAGGGAGGAACCATGGTGGAGCCGATGAATACGATGACGGGCAGGTGGGCCCACTATAATTTCAATACGGAAACAGGGGAAATCCGCCGCCTCGAAGGTAAGAGCGGCAAGGATCTGTATCGCGCACCGCACGCCATCATTGAAAACGGCATGATTATCATCGACGAGGGTGGTACAACGACCCGCTGCCCGGCGGTCAAGCATCCGGCGGATTTGTCGGTCAAGGCCAAGACGATTACCATCGTCCCGAACAAGCGCATTGTCGCCCGGGACGTACAGGTCTTTATCCGCGGTGTCCATGTGTATTCCCGGAAGACCTGGATCAACGATTTCACCCAGTCTACGGAGCGGACGATGCCCCGTATCGGCTGGAAGGAAGACAAGGGCTTCTATGTGTCCCTGGATTACGAAACTCCCATCGGGAACCCGCTCTTGAAGAATCCGACGACCTTCAACATGCACCAGATTTACTACAGCGACTCTCACTATCGGCCGTTCTACAGCCTGCGCCATGACCAGCAGGACTTTTACGTGCGTCTCAACGACGGCTGGGTCTATGATAGTGACGATGACCGCTACGACGAAGGCATCTGGCTGCATAAAAAGACGGACTGGGGCATCTTCCTGAAACCACACCGCATCGCCAAGGGCCTGCCGCTCAGCTTTACGGCCAATCTGACCCACGGCCTTTGGAAATACAACAACCGTGGTTGGAGCAGCTGGCATACGGAAAAGAAAATCATGATCAACCACGACCGGATTTATCCGATTGGGGATAAAAAGTTGTATTTAGATTTGTCGGCCGGCCGCAAATGGGTGGATGAAAGTTACCGGGCCAGTTCCCGGTATGGCCGGCATCTGAATACGAACATCTACCAGGGGACCCTGGGCTATAACTTCTCGAAGAAATGGCAGATTTGGGAGACGTACCACAACGAACACAAGACGAGTTACGCCTTTTCCCTGGGTCAGCCGGACTTCAGCAAGGAATGGCGCACCGGCGTGAGCTGGCACCCCGATGATCACAATACCCTGACCGTCGTCGACCGTTACAATGCCGAATCGGGTTCTTATACGCACGGTCATTACTCTACGTACTATGCCTGGACGCATCGTTTCTGCTGCTGGGCCCTGACAATGTCCTATGAACAGAAACACTACGACGGCGGCGACGATAAGTTGAACGTCGTGTTTGACCTGCTTTACTGGTAATAGAAGGGGTAATTCGATCGGTCGGGCCGGTCGGGAACACACCTTGGAAAGGACTAAAATATAGTGAACAAAATCATCGAAACAAGGATGCACGACCATATGCAGGTCCTGCAGCGCCTGATGGCATCAGATCTGCCGGAGAAACTGGAACGCGTGGCGTCCCTCGTGGAAACGGCCCTGGCCGGGGGACATAAAGTCCTGTTCTGTGGGAACGGCGGCAGCGCGGCGGACAGTCAGCATCTGGCGGCGGAGTTCGTCGGCCGTTTTCAGACGGAACGGCGCGGCCTGCCGGCGATTGCCCTGACAGTCGATACGAGCATCCTGACTGCCGTGGCCAACGACTATGGCTACGATACGGTCTTCGCCCGCCAGGTACAGGCGTTAGGCGAGGCAGGGGATGTCCTTGTGGGCATTTCCACCTCTGGCAACAGCCGTAACGTGCTGCTGGCCGTGGAAGAAGCAAAGAAGAAGGGGATTGCCTGTGTCGGCATGACGGCCGAAGGCGGCGGCAGGATGGCCGGCGCCTGTGACATCTGCCTGGCCGTGCCTGCCAAGGTGACGGCCCGGGCCCAGGAGATGCATATCATGCTGGGGCATATCCTGTGTGAGTTGGTGGATCACGAATGAATAACATGGATTGTACGACTTTTGTGGCCGAAAAAATCCAGTCCCTGCGCATTGCCGTTGTCGGCGATGTCATGGTGGACCGCTATTTTTACGGCGAAGTAAAGCGCATTTCTCCGGAAGCACCGGTGCCGGTGAACCACGTGAAGCAGATCAAGTCGGTGTTGGGTGGGGCGGCCAATGTGGCGGCCAACCTGGCCGGCCTGGGCTGTCAGGTCTTTATGGCCGGTGTTACGGGGGACGACGACAACCGCCGCATCCTGGACAGCCTTCTGCAGGACGCCGGCATCGATGCGTCCGGCCTGGTCAAGTCGCCTCGCCGTTCGACCATTACGAAACTGCGCATCCTCGGCGCGCGCCAGCAGATGCTGCGCCTGGATTTTGAAGAAGTGGGCGACCTGGACCGCACGGAAGCAGAGGCGTTAAAGCAGTGGTTCCGGCGCCGTATGGAGCTGGGCCTGGACGGCATTGCCGTTTCAGACTATGCCAAGGGCGTCTGCTCCGATGAATTCTGTCAGTGGGTCATCCACCTGGCACAGGAACACCATATTCCCATTCTGGTGGATCCGAAGGGGCCGCATTGGGATAAATACGACGGCTGTACGTTTATTACGCCGAACTTGAAAGAAATGTGCGAAGCGGCCGGCCAGACAGTGCCCAACGAGGACGGTCCTGTCCTGCAGCTCGCTTCCATGGCACGGGAACGGTACCACATTGAGAATGTTGTCGTCACGCGCAGCGAAAAAGGCATGACCCTTGTGGGCGGCCATCGTACGGTCATCCACAGTCCGGCGGCAGCGTTGGAAGTCTTTGATGTGTCCGGTGCGGGCGATACGGCGGCAGCGTCCCTGCTGGCAGCTGCGGCAGGCGGCTTGTCGTTGCCGGAGGCCGTCTACATGGCCAACCGCGCGTCGGGCATCGTCGTCGGCAAGGTCGGCACGTATCCGGTTCACCGGGACGAATTGCTGCAAGATCTGCTCGCAGAAGAACGGAAACTGGGTTACGGGTTCCGTCCTTTGTCGTGGAAAGAAGTCGCCGATCTGGCTTCTATCTGGCACAAGAGCGGTGAAAAAATCGTATTTACGAACGGATGCTTCGATATTCTTCACGTCGGCCACGTATCCTACCTGGAAAAGGCGGCCAAACTGGGGCAGCATCTGATTGTCGGCCTGAATTCCGACGATTCGGTCCGCCGCCTGAAAGGCGAGGCCCGGCCCCTGGTCCACGAATTGGACCGGGCCCGTATCCTGGCTTCTCTGTCCTGCGTGGACGCCGTGGTCATTTTCCACGAAGATACGCCGACAAAGTTGATCAAGTCAATCCGTCCCGACATCCTCGTCAAAGGTGGCGATTACCGGCCGGACCAGGTTGCCGGCCGCGAGTACGCGGGCAAAGTGGAAATTATCAAGTTTGAAGAAGGATATTCGACAACGGGACTGGTTCAGAAGATTGCCGGCCTCGTACGGGAGGGGAAATTATGATTATCGTCACTGGTGGTGCCGGCTTTATCGGCAGCAACATTGTGAAAGGCCTCAACGAACGGGGCCGCGATGACATTCTCGTCGTGGACAACCTGACCAACATGGTGAAGTTCAAGAACATCCAGGCCCTGAAAGTGCAGGACTACATGGACAAGCTGGACTTTGCCGAAGCCCTGCGGGCAGGCCGCTTCAACCATGAAAAAATTGACGTCATCTTCCACGAAGGAGCCTGCTCCGACACGATGGAATACAATGGCAAGTATATGATGACGAACAACTTTGAGTTTACGAAGAGCCTGTTCCATTTTGCGACAGACCGGAAGATCCAGTTTATGTATGCGTCGTCCGCTTCGACCTACGGCAGTGGCAAACACGGATTTACGGAAACGCCCGATTGCGAAGAGGCTCTCAACGTCTATGCGTTTTCGAAGCTGTTCTTCGACAACTACTTCCGCCGTTACGCGGCAGGGCTGGAGAGCCAGGTAGTCGGTTTGCGGTACTTCAACGTCTACGGCCCCCAGGAAAATCATAAGGGAAAAATGGCCTCCATGGCATTCCAGATGTACAACCAGTTCAAGGCCGAAGGCAAGGTCAAGCTCTTTGGCGCCTACGAAGGCTACGGCCCGGGCGAACAGACCCGTGATTTCGTCTACGTCAAGGATGTGGTCAAAGTCAACTTCTTCTTCTGGGACCATCCGGAACTGTCGGGCATCTATAACTGCGGCACGGGCCATGCTCATCCTTTCAACACCGTGGCCAAGGCAGTGCTGAAGCATTTCGGTGCGCCGCTGGAGAAGCTGGAATACATTCCCTTCCCGGAAGTGCTGAAGGGCAAATACCAGAGCTATACCCAGGCGGACGATACGAAGCTCCTGGCGGCCGGCTACGACGGCGGCTTTACGGATATCGAAGAGGCCGTCGGGGAATATTGCGACCTGCTGGACAAATCCGGCGGGTACTACACGAAGTTTTGAGCGGCACCGGCAGGACAGCGCCGGCGGCGCAAGCCGTTCCTGTCAAGCTGGCCTTGTTTGACCGGGATGGTGTCCTTAACGTGGACAAGGCCTATTTGTACCGTCCGGAAGATGCGGAATGGATGCCGGACGCACGCGAGGCGGTTTCCTGGCTCAACAGCCGGGGCTACACAGTCGTCGTCGTGACGAACCAAAGCGGCGTGGCCAGGGGATATTATACCGAAGCCGACGTGCAGCGGTTCCACACGTGGATGACGGAGGAGTTCGCCAAGGCTGGGGCGGCCATTGCCCGGTTCTATTACTGCCCGCACCTGAAAGACGGTGTGGTTCCGCAGTATGCCGTCGATTGCGACTGCCGCAAGCCGAAGCCGGGTATGGTTCTGGCGGCCCTGCGTGACTTCAGAGCCCGGCCGGAGGACTGTTTCCTTGTGGGCGACAGCCCTCGTGACATAGAAGCGGCCGAAGGGGCTGGCGTGGCCGGGTACCTGTACGGCGGCGGCAGCCTCCTTGCGTTTGTGCAGACCCTTGTGGCGGCACGGCAGAAAACTTCCACAAAAGGATCGGGTATGTGATGGAATACAACAACATTCTTTTGATCAAGATGAGCTCATTGGGCGACGTATTGCATACGTTGCCCTTTGTTGCGGTTTTAAGGGATCGTTTTCCCAGGGCCCGCATCACGTGGCTCGTCCATCCGCAGTTCGCCGGATTCATTCCGGATCCGCCTGTGGTGGACGAAGTGCTCTATTTTGACAAAAAGAAGTTCAACCGTGTCGGCTGGGCGGAAAAGCTGCGCATGCTGCGGAAAATCCGCGCCACTCTGCACAGCCGTCACTTCGACCTGGTCATCGATATGCAGGGCCTGGCCAAGAGTGCCCTCATGGCGGCCCTCAGTGGCTGTTCCAACCGCATCGGCTGGGCGGAAATGCGCGAAGGAAGCGGTCTCGTCAGCCGGCCTGTGAAGGGGCCTCATGCACAGGACCACGTAATCGAGCGCTATCTGGACGTAGCCCGGTATCTGGGCTGCCGTGTCGATGAAATCCGGTTCCCCCTGCCGGACCTGACGCAGGAATGGAAAAGCCTGCAGGCCAAGTGTCCTGCAGATCTGACCCGTCCGTACGTCGTGCTATGTCCCGGTGCACGCTGGGAAACGAAACGGTGGCCTGCAGAACACTACGCGGCGCTGGCACGGTATCTGCTCACAGACGGAATGACCGTGGTGCTGGCCGGCGGTCCCGAAGACCACGTACTGGGGGAGGCCATTGCCGCTCAGACGCCGGGCGTGACGGATTTGACAGGGCAGACGTCCTTGCGGGAATTAGGCGCACTGATTCAGCACTGCCGCTTCTACATCAGTGCCGATACGGGCCCGCTGTTTGTGGCGACGGCGTGCAAGAAGCCGCTGATTGCCCTTTACGGCCCGACCAAGCCGGACCGTACGGGCCCGTACGGAAGCAGCAATGCGACGATCCTGGTGGCACCTGTACCGTGTGTGGGGTGCCTGAAGAAGCATTGTGACCACTGGACCTGCATGACGTCGCTGACACCGGAGCGGGTCTTTGAAGAATACCGGAAACAAACCGCCGCAGGGGGAAAGGGGGCAGGTTCATGGAACTGAACCGGAAACGGATCCTCGTGACTTTTTTGATGCACCTGGGGGATCTGACGCTGACGACTCCGTTTATCCGTGCGCTGCGGAATGCGGCTCCCGATTCCTACATTGCCATGCTGGTGGATGAAAAGCTGAAGGATGTGGTCCTCCACAACCCCTGCCTGGACGAAGTGATCACCATCGATAAGAAGGGCAGGGACAACAATCTGTTGTCCCTGATGGCCTGTGCCCACCGGCTCAGCGCCATGCACTTCGATATTCTCATCAACCTGCACCCCAACGAACGGTGCTCCTTTATCGACGCCATGACAAAGGTCCCCGTTCGGACGGGAACGACGAACTGGCTGTTCCGCCCCTGGTTCAAGCCTTACACGCCGCTGGACCGGACGAAGCACGCCGCCGATATGTACCTGGATGTACTGACGCAGCTCGGTGTCCGGGAGCTGCATCACCACGGCCTGGAAATTTTCCCGGGACCGGACGCGGATGCGGCTGCGGCGGACTTCTGGAAACGAGCCGGCGTGACAGCCGATGACAAACTCGTCGGGTTCAACATCGGCAGTGCCGTGGAGACGAAACGCTGGGCGCCGGAACGGTTTGCCGCTGTGGCTGATACATTGGCATCCGAAGGGTATCGGATTGTCTTTTTCGGAGGTACGATGGACTTGGACATGGTTCATGCCGCTGTGTCCCGGATGCAGGCTCGGCCTATTGTTGCCACGGGGGAATTCTCTATTGGGGAACTGGCGGCCGCCATGCGCCGCTGCGCACTCATCGTGACGAACGACAGCGGCCCTATGCACGTGGCTATCAGCCAGCGGGTGCCGATCGTAGCCATGTACGGCCCGAGCCATCCCGACCTTTACGGTCCTTACACGGACCGGGCAACCATTGTGACGGCCATTCCGCCCTGTCCGGGCTGTGCCTCCGGCATGAAACACCATTGTGACGATCCGCGTTATCATATGCGTTGCATGACAGACCTGACCGTGGAGCAGGTCCTGACGGCCTGCCATGGCTGGCTGGGCAAAACTACGGTTTCGGGGGAAACGGGGAGGAGAACTGAATGAGACCTGTCCAACAGGTGGACGTACAGCAGTTTAAAAGGGTATTTATCCTTTTCAACCGCTTTTCGGGGAAGCAGTTGTTTGCGACGAATGCCGCCCGCATCAACCAAGTCTTTAAATTGCTCAAAGAGAACCTCCATGCACAGGTGGAAATGCTGGATGTCCGGTATTTTGAGCAGATGCCGGAACTGGCCCGGCGGGTCGTGGACGAGCAGTGCGAATGGGTCATTATCGCCGGCGGCGACGGAACCATCCGCGCCTTTGTGGAGGACTTGCTGCGCCTGGACTACCATCCTTATATCAGCGTCTTCCCCGCGGGAACAGTCAATCTGATTGCCAAGGAAGTGGGCTTGAGCCGGGAGCCGGAGGTGTGGGTACGCCGTGCCCTGCGCGGCTACGTGTACGACTTTTACACGGCCCGGGCCAACGGAAACCTGTTCCTTACCGTGGCCAGCGTAGGCTTCGACTCCCTGGTCGTGGACAACGTCGGGTTCATGGAAAAACGGCTGTTGAACAAATTTGCCTATATCCTGACGGGGACGGAAACCATCCGGAAGGAATTTTTGTTCAGCCACTGGAAATACGAATTCGCCGTCCGCTTCGATGACGAGGAAGAATGGCATTCCGCCGCGTCGGTCATTGTCGGCAAGAGCCGCTACTACGCCGGCCGGTTCAATTTGTTCCAGGATGCGGCGATTACGTCGCCCAACCTGTACGTCGCCCTTTTCCCGGGCCGCAGCCAGGCGGACCTGCTCAAGTATGCCTCTCTCATCACGCTGGAAGGGCTGGATCTGGATCGGTCCATTGTGCGGCGTCCTGCCAAATCGGTGGAAATCCGCTGCCTCACTGACGACGGGGAGTTTCCCGTCGAGCTGGATGGAGACGCCGTCACGACAACGCCGTTGAAGCTGAAAATGGAGGCAGTGCCGCTCAAGCTGATACCCTGAGCATGATGCCGGCCCCTGAATCCGGAAGGAGTTATTCCGTGTGAACTGGAAGAAGCTGCTGTCATTCCCCGGGCGGGTCCTCGTATTTCTGCTATTCTGCGTGGTGCTCGTCTGGGCGGAACATACGCATACTGTGACACTCTTTCAAGGCATTACGCCGTTCCCTTTCGGGGATTACATGGAACGGCTTCTCAATGCCTTGCTTCGTGACGCCTATCTGCTGGCTCTGGCGGGCCTTCTCTGGTACCGCCGCAAGCGTATTCCCGACCGTCTCTGGCGCTATGAGCCTGCGGTTGTCCTCGGGGTGATATACCTGCTTTACGCAGCCTACATCTGCGTGAAAATGGCCCTGGATCCGTTTCTGCTGACCACCATGGCCATCCCGGCCGGTTTGATGAACAACGTGGTTCTGGTGCTGCTGGCAGCCATCGTCTACCATCGCAACCCGATCCGCCGCAACGAGGTCCTGTACTTCACGGTCTACTTTGTGTCGGGCCTGATCATGCTGACAGACGCCATCTATTTCTGGCAGACGTCCATGCATGTGCAAGGTGTCTTTTTCCGGAATTTCAACATTTATTCCATCGAAGGCATCTTTTCTTCTTTTTCTGTCAAAAATCTGGCGGCCATCGCTGTCTTTGTTGCCGTGCTCTGGTTTGCGTTCCGGCTCCCCGGACCGCGGCGGCACAAACCGAATACCCCGTGGGCGCTGATGGTGGTCCTGGGCTATACGGTCGGTTTCAACCTGCTGTATTTTACCGGCAGTCAGCTGGGGCTGTTTGCCCTCCACGAGTCGGGCCTCTGGTCGGAGGAACAGGTGGAAAAGAGCCGCCGCGAGTTCCGCGACCTGCTGGTCACGCCCATTGTGCCGAATTTTATCGGCAAGGCCATCTTCAAGAAAGAGAAAAACCAACTGCAGGCGGCCCGGAAAGCGAAAGTCCTGACGGAAAAGGACAAGCGTATCCTGCATCAGCTGGGACTGCTTCGCCGGGAACCGTTTATCGTACGCCAGACGCCGGCGTACGACCGCGTTGTACTGATTGTCCTGGAGTCTGTCCACCGCGACTATCTCCATTGCTATAATCCCAAACATATTCCGGCCGAAGCGACGCCTTATCTGGACGGCCTCGTCCGGACGTATCCGCACATGGATTATTACTACTCCTCGGCGATTCCGACGACAGAAGGCCTCAATGCCACGTTCCGTTCGCAGCTCCTCTTCGACGAAGACGTGGACGGCCGGGACAAACCGTCCCTCTTCCGCAGTGTCCAGGCCCACGGCTACGAGGGCTATTTCCAGAGTGCGTCGAGCCGGTATTACAACAGTGAGTTCCGGCAATACACGGAACAGTTCGGCATGGCCCATTACGAAGCCCGGGAAGACCTGGAGAAGGCCGGCTACACCGGCGCGTCCGGCTGGGGATTCCACAACGACCAGATGTATGCCCGCATGCTGGAGCAAATGAAAAAACTGCGGGGCCAGCGCTACGTCTATGTGACGAAAACGCTGGATATGCACCAGCCGTATCCGTATTACGCAACAAAGTGGGCGGATACGCCGGAAAGTTTCCGGAACAATCCCGTCGTGACCATCCACGGCATGTACTGGGTGGACCGCACATTGGAGAAGTTTTTCACGGACGTCGTGCGGGAAGGCCTTTGGGATGACCGTACCCTGTTTATCATCACGTCGGACCACAACCCTCATTCGGGCGGGGAATACACGAAACTCGTGGACAACCCGGCGGACCGGCAGAGCATCGCTCCCATCCCCCTGATTTTTGTGACAAAGAATACCAAACCCCTGGAAATGCTGGATCAGCATGCCTTTGCTTCACAGATCGATCTGGCGCCGACTTTGTTGTGCCTGTTGGCCATCGAGCCGCCGCGCCGGTTCCTGGGACGCAACCTGCTCCAGATTTACCGGGAGCCGGACACGGCCCTTGGGTTCTTTGGGGACAAGGCGTACTATTTTTCGCAGGACCTCCAGTTTGTCGATAAAATCGACGAGCCGTATCCTGCCCACGATTACGAAGACAGCCTGGCTAATTATGTCATGTACTCTTATTATCGCAACAGCCTGCCTGTCTCCGAGGATCCGAGGCCGACGACGCATTGACGGACCAGAGAGGACAGGACATCTGACAGGAATTTTGGAATTTGCGGCTGCACTGCCATACTTTGTAACACTTGGTACATAACTCCGCCTTGACGGTACGGCAGGAGGGGAGTACACTAGACGTATGCAACACCAGACAAAATTTTTTAAAACAGGTGAAACCGTGATGAGTACACGCAATTTCGCAGCAATTTATTCCTTTACCTACGGCTATAGCTATTTTTATGGCTATGGCTATTTTGGCATGGAAGAAACTGCGAACGTAGAAGCGTGTACCTCCAACGCATAAGTGGCGAGGTCCGGAAGGACCGGGATTATGCAGGCAGGCGGACTCTTTTACGGAGTCCGCTTTTTTATTGCCGTCAAGGTCCCGGCCGTCCTGCCGCTTTTGTGCCGGGGAAAGAGAAAAGGAGAGGGTAAGGATGATTATTGTATTGAAACCGCAGGCTCCCGATGAAGAACGGGATCGTTTGATTGCCAATCTGGAAAAACGGGGCTATAAAGTTGACATCAGCCGTGGCAGCCAGAGTACGATCCTTGGGATCATCGGCGATACGAGCGTACTCAACCCGCATGACCTGATGAGCAACGACTGGATTGAAAAAGTCATGCGTGTCCAGGAACCGTTCAAGCGGGCCAACCGCGCGTTTCATCCGGAAGACAGCGTCATCGACGTAGCCGGCATTCCCATTGGCGGAAAGACCGTACAGGTTATGGCCGGGCCGTGCAGCGTGGAGACGAGGGATCAGGTGACGGGCATCGCCAAGTCGGTGAAGATGGCCGGCGCCCATCTGCTGCGCGGCGGTGCGTTCAAACCCCGCACGTCGCCGTACTCGTTCCAGGGCCTGGGCGCACCGGGACTGGACCTGCTGAAAGAGGCGAAGGCCGAGACGGGCCTGCCCATCGTGACGGAGATTATGAGCGAAGACATGATCGACCGCTTTGTGGAAGACGTGGACATGATCCAGGTTGGCGCCCGGAACATGCAGAACTACAGTCTGTTGAAGGCCCTGGGCCGGACGCGCAAACCGATCCTGTTGAAGCGCGGGCTGGCGGCGACAGTGCAGGAATGGCTCATGAGCGCCGAATACATCATGTCCGAAGGAAACCCCAATGTGGTCCTTTGTGAGCGCGGCATCCGCACGTTCGAAAACTACACGCGCAATACCCTCGACCTGAGTGCTGTCCTGGCCGTCAAGAAACTGAGCCACCTGCCGGTTATCGTGGATCCGAGCCATGCGGCCGGCCTGTGGTGGATGGTGCCGCAGCTGGCCAAGGCAGCCGTTGCCGCCGGCGCCGACGGCCTGTTAATCGAAGTGCACAACGACCCGGAAGCCGCTCTGTGTGACGGCGCCCAGTCCCTGAAACCGGAACGGTTTGCAGAACTGATGGGGGAATTGAAGGGCATTGCCCGCATCATCGGACGGGACATGTAAGGAAACGAAGAAGGAGACGGACATGGATACAGACGGATTTTTTGGAACACGGCCACTGGAGGATTTGACGTTTGCCCTGGTAGGGCTGGGATTGATCGGCGGCTCCTACGCCAAGGCCCTGCGCAACCTGCGCGTACGGCGCATTCTGGGGGCGGACATCAGCCGCGGTATTGCCCGGGCCTGTTTGAATGCCAATCTCATCGATGACATCCTGGAACCGGGCGGCCCGTCTCTGTCCGAGGCGGATGTCGTGATTTTCTGCCTCTATCCCAGTGCCGTGGAAGAATACATCCGGAGCCATGGCAGTGAATTTCGCCCGGGCATGCTCGTGACGGACGCCACCGGCGTCAAGGGAAATCTGCCCGATACGGTCCAGTCTCTCCTGCCGGCGGGCTGTGAGTTCCTGTCCGGGCACCCCATGGCGGGACGCCAGGGCAGCGGTCTGGGGATGTCCGATGCCGCGATTTTCAAGGACGCCAATTACATTCTTGTGCCGACGGCCCGGAATACGGCAGCAGCGGCTGCCTGGATGGAATCCTTTGCGAAAGCGCTGGGCTGTGCCCGCGTTGTGTCCGTCACCGCGCAGGAACACGACCGGATTATTGCCTACACGAGTGATTTACCGCACATCACGGCAGTTTCCATTGTCAACAGTTCGTCGTATAATGAAAATACCAAGTATTTTATTGCCGGCGGGTTCCGGGATGCGACGCGGGTGGCCGACATCAATCCGGAGCTGTGGAGTGACTTGTTCCTGGCCAACGGGGACAACGTGCTGGCAGAAATTGAAAAGCTGCAGAAACAGCTTGACCGCTGGCACAGGGCTGTGGCGGACAAGGACCGGGAGGCACTGCAGGCCATCTTGAAGGAGGCAGGACCGCGGCGCCGCCAGTTGTATTGACCGGCGAATCCGGCTGTGTTGCGTAATTTCGGGGACAGTCCCGTTCATCAGGAAAAGAGGACATTATGCGTAAGGTACACGTTGCCCTGGGCAACAGAAGTTATGATATTGAAATCGGGCAGGGACTCCTGCCCCGGATGGGTGCAAAGATCCACACCCTCCTGCCGCAGGCGGAGACCATTGCCATTGTGACGGATTCGAACATCGGCCCTCTCTACGCCGACACGCTGCGCCAGGGATTGGAAGCAGCGGGCGTGAAGGCACCGGTCCTGACCTTTGCTGCCGGCGAGGAAAGCAAGAACCTGACGACGCTGGGGCAGCTGTACGAAGGACTGGCGAAGGCCGGCGTGACACGCAGCGATGCCGTCGTTGCCCTCGGCGGCGGCGTGACCGGCGATATGGCAGGCCTGGCCGCTGCGACGTTCCTGCGGGGAGTTGCCTTTGTCCAGGTGCCGACGTCGCTCCTGGCCACGGTGGACAGCAGCGTCGGCGGCAAGGTAGCCGTGGACCTGCCGTGCGGCAAAAACCTCGTCGGAGCCTTTTTGCAGCCGAAAGCGGTCTACATCGATACGGATCTGCTGCAGACCCTGCCGGCCCGGTTCCTGCATGATGGCATGGCCGAAGTGATCAAATACGGGTGTATTTTTGATGCGCAACTCTTTGCGGACCTGGGACGCATCCATTCCGATCAGGAGCTCCTGGCGGTGGCCGAGGGCATTATTGAGCGGTGCTGCAACCACAAGGCCCGCGTCGTCGAAGAGGACGAACGGGAAACAGGGCGCCGCATGCTGCTCAATTTCGGGCATACACTGGGCCACGCCGTGGAAAAGGCCTTCCATTACGAAACGTATTCCCACGGGGAAGCGGTCGGCATCGGCATGGTGCTGCTGACGCAGCGGACCGAGGCGCTGGGTCTGACGGAAGCGGGAACGGCGGACCGCATTGCGGCGCTGCTGCAGCAGTACAGTCTGCCGACGGACGTGCAGCTGCCACAGCAGGAGTTTCTGCAGACCATCGCCATGGACAAAAAGAAACGGGGCGATTCCCTGACGCTGGTCGTCCTCCGCAAGATTGGCGAAGGGTTCCTGCATAAGGTGGCGTTCCGCGATTTGCCGGCCTATCTGCCGGAGGAGGAAGGCCATGACGAGCGTTAAGTTGACTCCGGCCCGTCTGCACGGCACGGTCGCCGTTCCGTCGTCCAAAAGCATGGGACACCGCCTGTGCATCTGCGCCGGCCTGTCCCGGGAAGGCTGCATCGTGGACAACATCGCCCTTTCCAAGGATATCGAGGCGACGAACCGCTGCCTGGCGGCGCTGGATGTATCGATCCGACCGGCGGAACCAGCCACGGAGGGACGCCATGCCTTTGCGTACAGTCCGTCCGGTATGCTGGACGGCAGCAGCGGCGCGGCGGCGCGCACGGTCGACTGCGGAGAATCGGGGTCGACGCTGCGGTTCTTTATCCCTTTGGCGGCCCTTACGAACGTTCCCATCACCTTTACGGGCCACGGGAAACTCGTGTCGCGGCCGGAACAGCCTTACTATGACCTGTTTGACCGTCAGAGCCTGCCGTACCGGACGGGAACGGACGGACACTTGCCTCTCACAGTTCACGGCCGTCTGCGGCCCGGCGCGTACGAGCTGCCCGGCGACGTGAGCTCCCAGTTCGTGTCCGGCCTGTTGTTCGCCCTGCCGCTCCTGGACGGCGATTCGGACCTGACCATTGTACCGCCCCTGGAATCGGCGAGCTATATCGGCCTGACCGTGCAGAGCGTGCGCCGCTTTGGCATCACGATTGACCGGCGCGACGACCTGCACTACCATATCCCCGGACGGCAGGCGTATCATGCGCCGGCGGCGCGTGTTGCCGTCGAGGGTGACTGGTCCCAGGCAGCCTTCTGGCTGGTGGCCGGCAGCGTGGGCGGTGCGCCGGAAGGCATTGCCTGCGCCGGTCTGGAGGGTAATTCCCGGCAGGGAGACAAGGCAGTCCTGGATATCTTGCGCCGCATGGGAGCGGACATAAGGGAAGCCGACGGCATGTACTTGGCCCGTCCGGCCCGCCTGCACGGCACCGTCATTGACGCCTCGGACTGTCCGGACCTGGTACCGGTTCTGTCCGTGGCAGCAGCCCTTGCCGACGGGGTGACACATATTGTCCATGCAGGACGCCTGCGTCTCAAGGAATGCGACCGCCTGGCTGCCATGGCGTCGGAATTGAACAAATTGGGTGCCGCTGTCCGGGAAGAACCGGAAGGACTGCTGATCCGCGGCTGTCCCGGCGGGCTTGCCGGCGGTGCGGTTACCTCTTCCTGGAATGACCACCGCGTGGCCATGAGCCTCGCCGTGGCAGCCCTGGCCTGCCGGGCTCCGGTGCAGCTGGACGGCGCGGAGAGCGTGACGAAATCCTACCCCGGCTTCTGGCATGATTACCGGATGCTGGGCGGGCAGTATCAAGCAAGGGAGGAAGCGTAAATGAGCGCGACATACGGAACGAACGTGCGGGTCACGATCTTCGGTGAATCCCACGGCAAGGGCATCGGCCTGGTGCTGGACGGCGTGCCCGCAGGGACACCGGTGGACGAGGAATTTATCCGTTCGGAACTGGCGCGGCGCGCACCGGGACGGACCCTGCTGTCGACACAGCGGCAGGAAACGGACGCCTATGTCATCGAAAGCGGCGTCTGGAACGGACATGCCGAAGGGACGCCGATCTGCGTCCTGATCCCGAACACGGACCAGCATTCGAAAGATTACTCCCTGCTGAAGGACACCATGCGTCCTGGTCACGCCGATTATGCCGGCCGTGTCAAGTACAAAGGCTTTAACGATTACCGCGGCGGCGGTCATTTTTCCGGCCGCCTGACAGCACCGCTCGTATGGGCCGGTGCGCTGGCTAAACAGGCGCTTGCGGCTGACGGCATCGTCGTCGGTGCCCACATTGCGCGCCTGGCCCGCATTGCCGACCGTCCGTTCAATCCCCTGGGAGAAACGGCGGAAACCCTGACGGCGCTGCGGAAACAGGTTCTGCCGACGTTGGATCCGGCCGCAGCACCACGCATGGAAGAGGCCATTCTCGCCGCCCGGAGCGAGTTGGACAGTGTGGGCGGCGTGGTCGAAATGATGGCTACCGGCCTGCCGGCCGGCCTGGGCGATCCGTTCTTTGATTCCCTGGAAAGCCGCCTGTCCCATGCGCTGTTTTCCGTGCCGGCCGTCAAGGGCGTGGAGTTCGGCGAC
Organism: Succiniclasticum sp.; assembly: GCA_047835465.1. GTDB lineage: Bacteria > Bacillota > Negativicutes > Acidaminococcales > Acidaminococcaceae > Succiniclasticum. The sequence goes on along the minus strand of CP181265.1, from coordinate 1,842,032 downwards.
GGCTTCGGTCTTGCGGACCTGCGTGGCAGCCAGGCCAACGACGCCATGCATTACGAAGACGGTGTCGTCAGGACAATGACAAACCACAACGGCGGGATTACGGGCGGCATTACGAACGGTATGCCGGTCCTGTTCCGCGTGGTTGTCAAGCCGACGGCATCCATTGCGCAGCCCCAGCATACGGTCAACGTGGCGGAACAGCGCGATACGATCCTGGAAATCAAGGGCCGTCACGATCCGTGCATCGTACCCCGTGCCGTTCCTGTCCTGGAGGCAGTGACGGCGTGGACCCTGTGGGATGTCCTCCTGCGGGACCAGAAAGGAGATTGACCATGGCAGAACAGGAGTTGGAAGCGCTTCGGGCGGAAATCGACAAGCTGGACAGCACGCTCGTCGAGGCCCTGGAAGCGCGCTTTGGCGCCGTGCGGAAAGTCGCGGCTTATAAAGACGCCCGCCATATGGCGGTCCTTGACCGGGAGCGGGAACAGCGGGTACTGGCAAAAGCCGTGGACCGTCTGCATGACAAGGCCTATGCACCGCAGCTGCAGGCTGTTCTGGAACAGGTCATGGCCGTGAGCCGGGACCTGCAGATCCAGATTCTGGCGGATAACATCCGCCGGCGCGAACAGTGCGGCAATCCGGTCCGCGCGGGCTACCAGGGCGTACAGGGGTCCTTCAGCCACCAGGCCCTGGAGGAGTATTTTGCCGGTGTGCCGACCGTGGAGATGAACTACGTCCACTTCGAGGATGTCGTCGTGGCTGTCAAGCACCACGAAATCAAATACGGCGTCCTGCCCATCGAAAACTCGTCTACCGGCGGCATTACGGAGGTTTACGACTTGATCCGCCGGTACGACTGTCACATTGTCGGCGAAAAGAGCCTCAAGGTAGACCAGAACCTGCTGGCGTTGCCGGGAACGAAACTGGAGGACATCCGCAAGGTCTATTCCCATCCTCAGGGATTTGAACAGTCCCGGGCGTTTTTCCGGAAACATCCGTCGCTGGAGTTTGTCCCCTTTTTCAACACGGCGCGCAGTGCCAAGATGGTCGCCGAAAGCGGCGACAAGACGAAAGCCGCCATTGCGTCGAAGCAGGCGGCCAAGCTGTACGGCCTGACGGTGCTGGCGGAACATATCAACTACAACAATGCGAACACGACGCGCTTTATTGTCGTGGCGGACGAGCCGGAGCACCGCCCCGACGCGAACAAGATTACCGTGGTCATCGCCACGAAACACGAGCCTGGCTCCCTGTACAAGGTGCTGGGTCACTTTTACGACTGCGGCCTGAACATGACCAACCTGGAATCGCGTCCCATCGACGGACGGTCGTGGGAGTACTTTTTCCACATCGACCTGACGGGCAACCTGGACGATCCCAAGGTGCGTCAGGGCCTGCAGGAAATTGCCGAGCACAGTGCCTACTGTAAAATCCTGGGCAACTACGTGTCCGACGAAGATGTCGTGTTGTGAGGTGCGCAAATGATTCGACTGGGTTTATTGGGAGCGAAGCTGGGACACAGTATTTCTCCGCAGATCCACCAGGCCGTGGCGGACCGGTTAGGGATTTCTCTGACGTATGAACTGCTGGAAGTTCCGGCGGAGGAGCTGCCGGCGAAGGTACGGGAGCTGCGGCAGTCGTACCGCGGCGTCAATGTAACGATTCCCCATAAGGTAGCGGTTCTGCCGGAGTTGGACTGGATTTCACCCGAAGCGGCGGCCATTGGGGCTGTCAATACGATTTTCTTTCATGACGGCCGGGCCGAAGGGTACAACACGGACTATTCCGGCTTTTCCCGCCTGCTGGCGCACAATGGCCTGCAGCCCCGGGACAAGCGGGTCTGTGTCCTCGGTACAGGCGGTGCCTCGCGGGCGATTCTGCAATGCCTGCAGGATGAGGGGGCTGCGTCGATTCATGTCATCTCGCGGCATCCGGACACGGCACCGGAAGATTTGCGGGAGCGGTTTGCCATGGCCGATTACGACCAGCTGCGGCAGCTGGAAGGAGACCTGCTCGTCAACTGCACGCCCGTGGGCATGTTCCCGAAGGTGGATGCGTCGCCTGTGGACGCGGCCGTCGTGGACAAGTTCGGAGCCACGGTGGATATCATCTACAACCCGGCGGAGACACAGTTCCTGCGATTGGCACGAAACCAGGGAAAACCGGCTGTCAACGGACTGTATATGCTTGTGGCACAGGCTGTCCGGTCCGAAGAGATCTGGCTGGGACGGACCCTGGGAGGCGACCTGATCGATGCAGTCGTCGGCGATGTGCGGAATCTGTTGTGAAGGAGCGGCTATGAAAAATATTGTGTTGATCGGTATGCCCGGCAGTGGCAAGACGACGTTCGGCCGCTATCTGGCAGAACTGCTGCAGATGGATTTCATCGACGCCGACCCGGAAATTGAAAAGGACGCCGGCAAGACCATTCCGGAACTCTTCGCCGTCAGTGAGGACTGGTTCCGGCAATGTGAAACGGCGACGGTGCGGCGTCTGGCCAAACTGGAGGGAAAGGTGCTCGCTATGGGCGGCGGCGTGGTCCTGCGGCCCGAAAACATTGCGGCCTTGAAAGAAAACGGCGTCATCCTGTTCCTGGACCGAAGTCCCGGGGATATCGCCGGGGACGTGGACATGGCGTACCGGCCGCTCTTGAAAGACGGCACGAAGCGGGTGTACGAACTGTACGATCAGCGGTACCGCCTCTACAAGGACGCCGCCGACCGGATCGTACCCAACAAGGGCACGCGCAAAGAAGTCCTGAGAGCCCTGCTGGAAGAGGGCCGCAAAATCAAGGAGGAATCGAAATGAAGAAAATCCTCGTGTTGAATGGGCCGAACATCAACCTGCTCGGCATCCGTGAGAAGAATATCTACGGCAGCACGGATTATGCCAGCCTGTGCCGCTACATTGAAGACACGGCTGCCAAGCTGGGCCTGGACGTGGAAATCAAACAGAGCAACTCCGAAGGCCAGCTCGTGACCTGGATCCAGGAGTGCTATGGCACGAAGGACGGCATCATCCTGAACCCCGGCGCCTACACGCACTACAGCGTGGCCATCCTGGACGCCTTGAAGGGTGTGAATCTGCCGGCGGTGGAAGTACACATCAGCAACATCCACCAGCGCGAAGAATTCCGGCATCACTGCGTAACTACGGCAGGCTGTACGGGCCAGATCTGCGGCCTGGGCCTGAAAGGGTACGCTCTGGCATTACAGTATTTTGCCGAGTAAAGAAGATCCTTGCAGTCCCGCCTGCTCCCGTTGTTTTGTATCCAAACTAAAAAAATCGGACCTGGAAGGCATACACCTTCCAGGTCCTTTTTTTAAGATTGCCATCTTCGGCAGATCAGGGGTGAGTACTAGAAAATGGCAATCTGTGGGGGGGGGCTTGCTCAGAGTCCGGCTCATTTGCCGGCTGCTTCCGGTTCGTTCGGAATCTTGAAGACCATGCAGTAGAGCACGGGCATGATGACCAGGGTAATCATGGTAGCAACGGTCAGGCCGGCCGCCATGGCGATGGCCAGACCACGCCAGAAGTCGTTCGGGAACATAGGAATCAGTCCCAGGACGGTGGTCAGAGCCGTCAGCATGATGGGACGGAAGCGGACAATGACCGATTCCGTGACCGCTTTGAAAGGCGTCATGCCGGCAGCCAGATGCTGGTCGATCTGGTCCACGAGAACCGTGGAGTTACGGATGATAGTCCCGATGAGGGCCAGGGCGCCGATTTCGGCCATGACACTCAACGGCGTGTTGAAAAGGAACAGGCCGAGGATGACACCGATGAGGCCCAGCGGGGCCGTGCAGACGACGACAAAGAGCTTCCGGACGTCCTTCAGCATGATCATAAGCAGGATCAGCATGAGTACCAGCATAGCCGGTACCGGCTGCAGGATGGAATCGGTTGCCTCGACGCTGTCTTCGGCAGAACCGTCTTCTTCGATCGTGACACCGGGCGGCAGGGTCAACTGCTTCTTTGCGGCGGCCATGATTTCATGGGATACGTCGTTGCCTGTCACACCGGAAACGATACCCGCGTTGACCGTAATGGTCGGTTTCAGGTTGCGGCGCCAGATCATGCCATCTTCATTGACATAGCGGAGCCGTGCGACCTGGCGCAGCGTGACGGCACCGTTTGCCGTCGGGATTGCCAGATTGCCTACCTCTTCGATATCCGAATGGTCGACGGGATTGAGACGGAAGACCATGTCGATGGCCTGGTCGCCTTCATAGTACTGGCTGACGGTGTAGCCCGAAATTTCGGCGTACAGGGCGGAGGACACGGTTTTCCGGGTCAGACCCATCTGCCGCAGTTTGTCGTCATCCAGGGTGACTTCGAGGGCCGGTGCTTTTTCCATCCAGTCATAGCGGATCATGGTGACCTTTTTGTTGGTCAGCATGATCTGTTTCAGTTTGTCCGCATATTCCCGGGTCTGGGCGTCTGTCGGAGCGCTGACACGGATCATGACGGGATAAGGACTCGGCGGGCCCAGCGGGATGGAGCGGGAGTAAGTCTGGACCGTGGGAAACTGCTGTTCCACGATTTTCGTAATCTTCTGCTCCATGCGTTTGCGGGCGTCGATGTCCTTGGCGACGACGACGAGCTGGGCGTAATTATTCCGCGGCAGGATCGGGTCGAGAACCAGGACGAAACGGGGGCACGATTTGCCGACGTAGGTCGACACGCTCTCGACGTCTTTGTCCTGGCGGACGATGTCCGTCAGTTTCTGGGCGACCTGGTCACTGGCGGCGAGGCTGGAGCCTTCCGGCAGGTTGAGTTCGACCAGCAGTTCCGGCCGGACCGAGGCAGGGAAGAATTCCTGCCGCAGCTGCGTGCCTAACAGAAGGAAGGCACAGAACAAGGCAATGGCACCGGTAATGACAGTCTTGCGGTGATCCAGGGCCCAGTGCAGCAGGGACCGGAATTTTTTATAGAAAGGTTTCTGGTACAACGGGTTCTCTTCCGGGGAAATGGGCTTGCCGGCCACACTGTCCGGATTGTGAGGGACGATCCATTCATACGCCAGGGTCGGCGCCACGGTGGCGGCAATAAACCAGCTGGACATCAACGTCACCGTAATGACCGTGAAGAGGCTGCCGGCGTACTCGCCGACGTTCGACTTGGCGAACGCAATCGGCATGAAGCTGGAACAGGTAATCATCGTGCCGGTCAGCAAAGGCTTGGAACAGCTTTCGAAAGCGAAAGAACAGGCCTTGACGCGGTCCCAGCCTTCGTTGATTTTGTTCTCGATCATTTCGACGACGACGACGGAGTCATCGACGAGCATGCCCAGGGCGACAATGAGGGCGCCCAGGGAAACCTTGTGCAGGTCAATGCCGAAAATATACATGCCAACCATACTGCATGTGAGTACCAGGGGAATGCAGACGGAAATGACATAGCCGCTCTGCCGTCCCAGGGTCAGCAGGCTGACGCCGAGGACGATGGCAATGGCCTCGATGAGGCTCACCATAAAGTCGTTGATGGAGTTCTTGACGACCTGCGGCTGGTTCAGCACCTGGCTGATTTCAAAGCCGACAGGCAGTTTGCTCCGGATTTCCTTGATTTTCTTGTCCAGGTTTTCGCCCAGGCGCAGGTTGTTGCCCCCGTCCGTCATGGAAATGGCGATGCCGATGGCGGGCTTGCCGTTGAAATACATCTTCGGCTCTGCCGGATCGGCGTAGCCCCGCTTGATCTGGGCAATATCTCCCAGACGGAGGACGCGGCCGTTACCGCTGACGGGCAGGGACTCGATGTTCTGGACCGTGTCGGGAATACCCGTCAGGCGGAGATATGTGTTGTGACTGTCGTCATGCTTCATAGGAGCCGGCGTGACGGACGTTTCTGCCGCAATGACCTGGGCCAGGTCATCGACACTCAGGCCCAGCTGGGCCAGTTTTGTGTTGTCGACCTGGATATAGATTTTTTCGGGCTGCACGCCCAGAAGTTCCACTTTTTTCACGTCCGGGACCAGAACGAACATGTCCTTGATTTTACTGGCCACACGGCGCATCTCTTCATAAGAGTAGCTGTCGGAAGTCACGGCGTAGACGTTGCCGAAAACATCGTCGAAATGGTCATCGAAGTACGGACCGTAGATATCCGACGGCAGGTAGCGTTTGTTGTCGGAAACCAGGTTACGGACTTCCTGCCAGCGGGCTTTCATCTGGTCTGCCGGCGTGGAGTTTTTCAGGAAGACATTGACGACGGAGACGCCGGGACGGGAGTAGCTCGTGATGTAGTCCACATCGGGAACGGTCTGTGCGACTTTTTCAATTTTATCCGTCACCTGCATTTCCATTTGTTTGGACGTGGCGCCGGGCCAGCTGGTGGAAATGACCATCTGCTTGACGGAGAAGTTCGGATCCTCCTGCCGTCCCAGGGTAAAATAGGAAAAAACGCCCATAACGGCGACGAGGACCGCAAAAAAGTAGACGACCTGTTTATGTTTGATGGACCATTCTGCCCAGTTGCCGATCATTTGAATTCCTCGCCTTCCAATTGTACCTTTTCGCCTTCGGCGATTTTATTGGTGCCGCCCGTGACGACGACATCTCCCTTGGACAGGCCCGAAGTGATACGGACATTGCTGCCTTCGTAGCCACCGATGGTGACCTTGGTCTTGACGGCCTTACCGTCCTTGACAAGCCATACCTGGGGCTGGTCGCCGGTCTGGTAGATGGCACTGGACGGAATGACGATGGCAGATCCCTTCCCCGTGGACAGGGACACTTTGGCCGTCATGCCCAGCCGGGCTTCTGCCGGCCATTCCGGAACGGAAACGCGGACGCGGTACGTCCGGGTCACGCTGTCCGCCATGGAGGCAATTTCCGTGACGGTACCGTGGGCCGTGACGTTCGGCAGGGCCCAGAACGTCACTGTGGCGTCCATGCCGGGGGATACTTCTTGCAGGCGGTTTTCCGGCACGTAGATCTGAATTTCACGGTTGCCCGATTCCACGAGGGTGGCAATCGTCGTGCCGGCGGCGACCACCTGGCCAATTTCTGCAGAGAGGGAAGAAATTGTCCCGTCGTGGTCTGCGATGAGTTTGGTGTATCCCATCTGGTTCTGGGCGGATGCCAGGTTGGCTTCAGCGCTCTTCAGGGAGGATTCCGCCGCTTCGAACTGCGTCCGGTACTGATCCCGCGTCATGGTGCTGACGGCGCCCTGTGCAAACAGGGAGCTGTAGCGCCGGTTGTTGTCCCGTGCCAGTTTATAGTTTGACAAAGCCGACTGATACGCAGCCTGGGCTGCGTTCAAGGTCTGGCGCACGTCTTTCGGATCCAGTTCCAGGAGGACCTGGCCGGCCTGAACCCGGTCGCCGACGTTGACGTAACGGGCCGCGATTTTTCCGCCTACCTGAAAGGCCAGATTGCTTTCATACTTGCCCCGTACTTCGCCGGGGTATATTTCCACGTCTTCCGTCGCCGTAGAGCCGACGGTCACCGTGCGGACGACCGGATCCTGCCGTCCTTCTCCCAGGGTCGGGAAGAGGGCTGCGTAAATGCGCCAGGCGACGAAGAGTGCGGCAGCCGCCGCAACCACCAGCCAGCGGTTCCGGGTCATTTGGATTTCCGGGAGTTTCATGGCAGCTCCTCCTTTCCCGTCAAAAGCGTCTTCAGATACGAACGTAAAGCGCCGCGGATACGGCTCCGGGTGTCATCGCCGGGCAGGCGGCTTTGCTGGGGGTTGTAACGGTACGTTAACAGGAAAAAGACGAGGATGGAAAACAGAGTGAAGGACGCGGTGTAACTGTCCACATCGCTCCGCACGGATCCTTCGGCTTTCGCTTCATCAAAAAGCGCTGCCACATGATCGTAAAACAGAAACAGTTCCGAACCGAACTGTTCCTGACTCGCCTTCGTCGGTGCCAGCAGTTCCCGGTAGATGATGCGCATGCTGCTGTTGTCCTGCATGTGGATGGTGGCCTGGTCGTCCATAAGGTGCCAGATCCGCTGGAGTCCCGTCAGGTTCTCCTTCCGTAATCGCTTGATACAATCTCCGAATACGGCGACCTGCTGCTGGAGCACGGCTGCGTACAGCTGTTTTTTGCCGCCGAAATAGTAACTGATCAACGCGCTGTTGACAGAGGCCCGTTCCGCAATAGACTTAATGGACACGGCCTCGAAGTTCTTTTCCGAGAACAGCTCTGTCGCCGCCTGCAGGATCTGACGGACTGTATCCCGCTGCGTAGCTTCTGCTGTCATGGCTTTTCCACTCCTTCACAAAAAGTTCGCTTGCTATTAATTAATCGATTATTTAAAATTATTATAACACATGTGCTGTTTTTGTAAAGGAAGGATTTGGCTCCTGTCCTGCCGAAGTCTATTTATCAGGACAGTTTTGTCCGCCGGGCGGTTCCTCCGGCGGGCTCGTATTTCGGAAAGGGGTGGTTTCATGAAAAAAACGCGGGCGTATGTGGCAGCAGCCGTCTTGTGCGGGTACCTGGCAGGCAATATGCTGCCTCTGGCGCAGGCCGAGGCGGGCAGCGTTTTGGAAGACCTGGGGAAAGCCGTCAAGACCGGTGGCATTGTCTATCTCGTGGACAGGTACGGCAGCGAGCTCAATACGTTTATCAACAAACTGACTTCCAAGTATCCCATCAGTGACGAATACGCTACCAAGGTTGTCCCGATTATCGCTGTCGGGACCAAAGGGTACGTCGGTGCGGCGCAGATCAGCGGTCCCCGGTCCAAAGTGGACCAGGTCAAGGGAGCCCTGTCCCTGGAAGGGGAGTTCCTGAACCGGACCTTCCGCATCCAGGCGCTGATTCCGGTGGATTCCCTCGACCCGACAAACTGCACGCGCATCCAGGGAGTCGGTGTGAGCGCGAAAATCGACGTGGCAATCTGACAGGGTGTAACATTCGTGACAGAACTGCCCTTTGACATCTCCGGGAAAGAGGCCTATAATGGCTCTATAAAGCAAATAGCAACTCGATGAAGGAGAAAAGTAAGTCGCAAGCTGTTCAAGGGAGACGGTGGCCAGTGCAAACCGTCCGGCTGTACACTGAATTCCGCTCCGGAGACGTCAGGGGTAACAACCTGACCGGGGACCGGCCGATATACCGGAAATGAGGCTGCCGGGAGTCCGGCAGTGAACTAAGGTGGCACCACGGGGCTGGCTGCGTTGGCAGCATCCATTGATGGAAACAAGGCTCTCGTCCTTATACAGGACGAGGGCTTTTTTGTTTTTCCCTTGTCCCGGCCGGCGCTGCGGGACGGCGCCGTGTACCCGGTGGGTACAGGGACGTACGGAAGCGTACGCCCGATAAGGACAGATGAAGAGGAGGAAACTAGATGTTTAATGTATTGGTAGCAGAACGGATTTCGGACAAAGGCGTAGCCAGGCTGCAGGAGCAGAAGGATTTCCACGTCGAGGTACACTTGGACTGGACCCGGGAACAGCTCCTCAAAGAAATTCCGGCGTATGACGCCATTATTGTCCGTTCTGTCACGAAGATTAATGAAGAATTCTATGAGCATGCAACGAGGCTGAAGGTGGTGGGCCGTGCCGGGAACGGCGTGGACAACATCCAGATGGAAGGCGCGACCAAGCGCGGTATCATTGTCGTCAACACGCCGGAATCGAATATCATCTCCGCGTGCGAGCATACGATCGGCCTGCTCCTGGCTTCGTGCCGTAACACGGTCCGGGCACACAATATGATTGCAAGCCGCAAGTGGGACCGCGACGGCCTGAAGGGCATGGAACTGTACGGCAAGACGCTGGGCATTATCGGCCTGGGCCGTATCGGCGGGCTTCTGTCCACGCGCATGCAGGCCTTCGGCATGAAGATTATCGCGTACGATCCGTATATTGCCGACGCACGGTTCAAGAAATACAATGCCCGCAAATGCAATACGCTGGAAGAACTGCTTCATGACGCCGACGTCATCAGCATCCATACGCCGAAGACGGAAGAGACCATGAATATGATCACCTACAAGGAATGGAAGCAGTGCAAGAAGGGCGTCCGCGTCGTCAATTGCGCCCGCGGCGGTCTCTACAACGAACAGGATCTGGCTCGGGCCATCAAGGAAGGCATCGTGGCGAGCGCCGGCATCGACGTCCTGGTAGACGAACCGAAGCCCATTTCCCCGCTGATTGATCTGCCGCAGTGCGTTCTGACTCCCCATCTGGGCGCCGACACGTTCGAGGCGCAGGACAATGTGGGCCTGGCCATTGCGGACGAAGTGATTGCGGCCCTGCACGGCGAAATGGTGGCCAACGCGGTCAACCTGCCGGCCCTGCAGGCCAGCGAATTGGAAAAGGTCAAGGTCCAGCTCACGCTGGGCGAAGATCTGGGCAAACTCTACTACCAGCTGGCTCACGAAGCCATCGAAAAGGTGGAAGTGATCTACAGCGGCGCTATGGCTGGCATGGAAACGAATATGATCACCCGGGCTGTCCTGAAGGGTGCTTTTGAACCGGTTCTGAAGGAGCGTGTCAACTACGTCAACGCCATGTTGACGGCAGACAGCCGCGGTGTGGAAGTCGTAGAAAGCAAAGAAAATGACAAGCGGGATTTGCTGCGCGTCAATATCTACTCCAAGGCGGGCAAGTTCACCGTGGCGGGCACCACCACGCCCGACGGCGCAGTTCGTATCAAGGACATCGACGGGTACCAGTTCGATCTGGAACCGGCTCCCTTCATGCTGGCTGTCAACAATGCCGATAAACCGGGCATGATCGGCCGCATCGGCACTGTCCTGGGCGCGGAGAATGTCAACATCGGCAACATGCAGGTCAGCCGCAACGCCAAGGAAGGAATCGCCATGATGATCATGACCGTGGACAGCGCCGTCGAAAGACACACGCTGGAAACCATCCGTTCTTTCGAAGGCATTACGAATGCTGCAAACATCCGCATGTAATTTTATGCGCAGGGAAGTTCACAAATATTTCCCGTGCATTTCCAGACGGAATCTGTTATACTAGGCATAGTACAAAACCAGCCTAATACGGCACGTGCTTCGGCCGGGCCGTATCAATATAACTCTCTTTCCCTTATAATCCTATATCTTGTTTTTCTTTTCCCGTGTCTGTGTTTTCACAATACAGGTACATACCGGCAGGTTCTGCCGGTTTTTTTTTGCCCCTGACAGGCGGATACATCTGTCCCGGCAGGACGGCATGTGTTATAATAAGGTATCTTTGTTTGGTCTGTAAGGACAAGAAGGAAATGGGGAGGTCCATTATGCAAGAGGGTATGCTGGAAAAAGTATTTCATTTGAAGGAAAACGGGACAACGGCACGGACAGAAATTACGGCCGGTATCACGACCTTCATGACCATGGCCTACATTCTGGCCGTCAATCCGTCGATCCTGAGCGTCACCGGCATGGACAAGGGTGCCTTGTTGACCGTCACGGCCCTGGCGTCGTGTTTTGCCACCCTGCTCATGGCGGCGTTTGCCAATTATCCCTTCGCGTTGTCTGCGGGCATGGGGCTGAACGCCTACTTTGCCTTTACGGTCGTCAAGCAGATGGGGTATTCCTGGCAGATGGCGCTGGGTGCGGTCTTTGTGGAAGGCATCATTTTTATCATTATGTCGCTGACCAACATCCGGCAGGCCATCTTCAATACGATTCCCCTGAGCATGAAACAGGCCGTGTCCGTCGGTATCGGCTTGTTTATCGCCCTCATCGGTCTGTTCAATGCCCGCATCATCGTCGCCAATCCGGCAACGAAAATCGCTCTGTTCTCGTTTAAACAATCCCTGCTGACGGGAACCTTCCACAGCGTCGGTATCACAGTCGTCCTGGCCCTGATCGGTATTCTCTTTACGGGCATCCTCATGGCGAAAAACGTCAAGGGCAATATCCTCTGGGGCATCCTCTTTACGTGGCTCCTCGGCGTTATTTGCGAACTGACAGGGCTGTACGTTCCCGATCCGAAAGCCGGTATGTACAGCGTCCTGCCGAACTTTTCCGCCGGTCTGGCGTCGTTCCTGCCGGCCGACCCGTCGCCCATTTTCCTGCAGCTCGACCTGTCCAAGGTCCTCAGCCTCGATTTTCTGGTCGTCGTCCTGGCCTTCCTTTTCGTCGACCTGTTCGATACGCTGGGCACGCTGATGGGCGTCGCCTCCAAAGCGAATATGCTGCGCCCCGACGGCACGCTGCCTCATATCAAAGGAGCGCTCATGGCCGACGCCTGCGGTACGGTCTTGGGCTCCCTCATGGGCACGAGCACCGTCACGACGTACGTCGAAAGCGCGTCCGGTGTCAGTGAAGGCGGCCGCACGGGCCTGACGAGCGTCACCGTCGCCGTCCTCTTCTTCCTGTCCCTCTTCCTGTCGCCGATCTTCATGGCCATTCCGGCCTTTGCGACCACGCCGGCCCTCGTCATCGTCGGGTTCCTCATGGTGTCCAGCATCGTCAAAATCGACTTCACACAGCTGACGGACGCGATTCCGGCCTACATCTGCATCATTACCATGCCGTTCGCGTACAGCATTTCCGAAGGCATCTCCTTTGGCATCATTTCCTACGCCGTCATCAACACCCTGGCCGGCCGTGCGAACCGCGTCAGCCCCTTGATGTACGTTCTGGCACTGATCTTTGTCCTCAAATACGTCCTGCTGTGACAGGCAGGTCCGGGCTTGCCGCTGGTTTTCGAACGGCAAGCCTTTTTTGCATCGCAGATGTATTGTTGTAAAGAGTGTAACAAAATAACTTAACATTTCCTATTGACTTTATAGAAACTATTTGCGATAATGTAACAGTAATCGAAATCCTTTGGACAACTTAAGCGCCAAGGAACACAAAGGCGAAGAACGGAAATTGATCTTCCTGTCCCGGCAAAGAGACGAAGCGGCCGGTGTGAGCTTCGACGGGCGGAAGATCATCTGGACCGGGAGCCGTGGATGGGAACAGAGTACCGTCTGCCGTGGCAGCACGTTACGCAGTGGACAACGAAGTGATAAATCAGGGTGGTACCGCGAACTTTCGCCCCTGTCTGCAAGAGCAGGCAGGGGCGTTTTTCTATTTCCCGCAAAGACAGAGAAGGAGAGTGGAATGCAATGGGAATGACAATGACGCAGAAGATTTTGGCCCGCCATGTGGGCCGTCCTTTTGTGGAAGAAGGGGATTTGCTCGTGTCCCAGGTGGATCTGGTCCTGGCCAATGATATTACGGGACCGCCGGCCATCAACGTGTTCAACGAGATTGGCCGTCCTGTGTTTGACAAGGACAAAATCGCCCTGGTGCCGGACCATTTCTCACCGTGCAAGGATATCAAGTCTGCCACGCTGTGCAAACAGATGCGCGATTTCGCACGGAAGCACAAGATTACCAATTATTTTGAAGTGGGCCGCATGGGCATCGAACATGCCCTCCTGCCGAACAAGGGCCTTGTCGCCCCGGGAGAAATCATCATCGGGGCCGACTCCCACACGTGTACGTACGGTGCGTTGAACGCCTTTTCCACGGGCATGGGCCAGACCGACATCGGCTGCGCCATGGCGAGCGGCACGGCGTGGTTTAAAGTGCCGGCCGCCATCCGGGTGGAATTGACGGGCAAGATGCCCAAATACGTCAAAGGCAAGGACTTGATCCTGACGCTCATCGGCATGATCGGCGTCGACGGCGCGCGCTACCAGAGCCTGGAATTTACGGGCCCCGGCGTCCATGAACTGGATATGTCGGACCGCTTTACCATCTGCAACATGGCCATCGAGGCCGGTGGCAAGAACGGCATCTTCCCGGTGGACGACAAGACGAAAGCCTTTCTGCAGGGCCGCGTGACCCGTTCGTGGACGGCGGTGGAGCCGGATCCGGACGCCCATTACGTGCGGACGGTCCATATTGAGCTGGACAAACTTGTTCCGGTTACGTCCTATCCGCACCTGCCGGAAAACACTCATCCTGTCAGTGAGTCCCGCGACATCGTCATCGACCAGGTCGTCATCGGCTCCTGCACGAACGGCCGTCTGGAAGACCTGCAGCAGGCTGCGGAGGTCCTGAAAGACCATAAAGTCAACGACCATGTGCGCTGCATCATTATTCCGGCCACGCAGGAAATCTACGAAGAAGCCATCCGTCTCGGCTACATCGACACGTTCATCCGCGCCGGTGCCGCCGTTTCCACTCCGACCTGCGGCCCCTGCCTGGGCGGCTACATGGGCATCCTGGCCGCCGGGGAACGCTGCGTCTCCACAACGAACCGCAACTTCCGCGGCCGCATGGGACACGTGGACAGTGAAGTCTACCTGGCCAGCCCCTACACGGCAGCGGCCAGTGCCGTTACCGGTCATATTGCATCGGCAGAGGAGGTCTTGGGAAAATGAGTAAAATCTGGCGTTATGGAGATCACGTGGACACGGATGTCATCATTCCGGCCCGCTACTTGAACATCTCGGACTTCAAGGAATTGGCGGAACACGCCATGGAAGACATCGACACGACCTTTGCTCCGAATGTGAAGCCCGGCGACATCATCGTGGCCGGCAAGAATTTCGGCTGCGGCTCCTCGCGGGAGCACGCCCCGGTCGTTCTCAAAGAGAAGGGCGTCAAATGCATCGTGGCGGACAGTTTTGCCCGCATTTTCTACCGCAATGCCATCAACATCGGCCTGCCGGTTCTGGAAATCGGCAGCCAGGTCGAGCAGATTGAGGCGGGCGACGACGTGGACGTCGATACGGCCGCCGGCACGGTAGTAGTCAAGAACAAGGGCATCACCATCCGGACGAAACCCTTGCCCGATTTCTGCCGCCATATTGCCGAGGCCGGAGGATTGGTCAATTACATCAAGAACCAGAAGGCATAAGGAGGCAGCGGCATGAAGATTACATTACTGCCGGGCGACGGTATCGGCCCGGAGATTGTGGATGCCACGGTCCGGGTCATGGACGCGGCAGCGAAAAAATTTGGCTTTTCCCTGGAATACGATAAGGAACTGCTCGGCGGCTGCGCCATTGACGCGTACGGCGATCCGTTTCCGTCGGTGACGGAAAAAGCGGCCCATGCGGCGGATGCAGTGCTGCTGGGCGCCGTAGGCGGCCCCAAGTGGGACCATGTCGACCCGTCGGTACGGCCGGAGAAGGGGCTTCTGCGCATCCGCAAGTCCCTGGGATTGTACTGCAATCTGCGTCCTATGAAAGTCAGCCGTTTCACGACCCATCTGTCTCCGTTGAAGGAAGACCGCGTCGTCGGGACGGACCTGCTCATCGTCCGGGAATTGACCGGCGGTATCTACTTTGGTACACATAATGAGGCGGCGATGGTAGACGGCGTGGAGACGGCGTCGGATATCGATCTGTACACGCGGCCGGAAGTAGAACGCATTGCCCGCAAGGCCTTCGAAGCGGCGAAAAAACGCCGTGGCAAAGTGACTTCCGTCGACAAGGCGAACGTCCTGGCTGAATCGCGTATGTGGCGCCGCATTGTCACGGATATGCAGGCCAAAGAGTATCCCGACGTGGAACTGAATCATTTCTATGTGGACAACTGCGCCATGCAGCTCGTTCTCAATCCGACGCAGTTTGACGTGATTTTGACGAACAACATTTTCGGGGACATCTTGTCCGACGAGGCTTCGGTTTTGGGCGGCTCCATCGGCTTGCTGCCGAGCGCCAGCCTGGGTGACGGGACGGGCCTCTACGAGCCGATTCACGGCAGCGCGCCCGATATTGCAGGCCAGGGTATTGCCAATCCGACAGGTACCATTCTGTCCGCGGCCATGCTGTTCCGGTACTCTCTGAATCATCCGGAAGCAGCCGATGCCATCGAGGCGGCAGTCGATGCTGTCTACGAGGCGGGATATCGTACGCCGGATCTGGCCGGCGATGGCCTGACGAAGGTCAACACGGCCAAGATGGGCGAACTGGTGGCGCAGGCTGTGTTGGATGCGAAGTGAGTGACAAGGCGTCGAAAATACGCTACAATAGAAGCAAGGCAAAGGCCCCCGGGCATTGACCGAGGGCCTTTTTTTGATGGAAGAAAGGGCGCCTGTGCGCCCGGAAAGGAAGCGAGACCATGACAGCGGCAGGTTTTCCGGTCTATATCGAGAAGGTGCTGGCAGCGCTGGAAACGGCAGGCTTTGAAGCCTATGTCGTCGGCGGTGCCGTGCGGGACCTGCTGTCGGGAACGGAACCGGAAGATTTCGATGTGACGACGAAGGCACGGCCCGAAGAGGTCTGTGCCGTGGCTCGCCACGCCGGCTGGGGTCTCGTGGACAAGCTGGGCCAGAATCTGGGTGTCGTTGTCGTCCTCGTGGACGGGCACAGCGTCGAAGTGGCGACATTCCGCGGGGAACGTTACGGGGCGGATGCCCACCGTCCGGCGGCAGTCTGGTATTGCGACAGCCTGGAGGAAGATCTGTCCCGCCGGGATTTCACGGTCAACGCCATGGCCATGGACCGGAATGGGAAAGTGTATGACTTTCACGGCGGCCGCCGCGACCTGGCGCTGCGTGTTCTGCGGACTGTCGGAAATCCCCGGCGCCGCTACGCGGAAGACGCGCTGCGTATGTACCGGGCCTGCCGCTTTGTGGCGCAGCTCGGGTTTACCTACGTCGAAGGCGAAGACACGCCGGACGACGTGGTCTGGGATTATGACCCGGAGCAATCCCTGGAGGCCAATCTCCAGCGGGGCGCCGCCGAAGCGCTGGCGTGGAAGGAGCAGACCGGGACACCGTACGGATTCGGTATGCCGGGCACTCCTTATTTCCTGAAGAAACACTACGTCTTCGAGGTGGAACGGTGCCGTGACCTGTCATTGGAACGGGTGCGGGCGGAATGGGAAAAGATGCTGACGGCACCGTACGCAGGCAAAGGACTGGTGCTCTGGATGTCCACGGGCCTGGCTACAGCAGAATGCCGGGTGCGGCGGGACGGGGTCGATACGTACATGCCTGTCCTGCCGGAAATGCGGCATCTGGTATCCCTGCACCAGAACAAGCGCTTCCACTGTTTTGACGCGTGGGAACACACCCTGTGCGCCGTGGACAACGGACCGCGCGACCTGCTGATCCGCTGGTCCCTGCTGCTGCACGACGTGGCCAAGGGACTGCCGGGCATCCGCGGCGTCAACAAGGAGGGGCAGCCCAGCGACCACGGCCATGAAAAAAAGAGTGCCAAAATGGCACAGGAGATATTACCCCGCTGGCAGTACGGGCCGGCGTTTGTCGAACGGGCTGTGTGGATCATCGCTAACCATATGCGGTTTGCCCCGATGCTGATTACGAAACGGAACTCCGTCGTCCGCTGGGTCCGCAGCGAAGCAGCCTCCGGGCCCTTCCGGCGTGAGCAGGACCTGGCCGAGGCATTCCGCCAGGTTTCCGACGTGTTTTTGGCGGATATGGGAGCTACCTGGTCGGGAATCCGGAAGGAGCCCGTGGTAGACGAAGGACGGGCTCTGGTGGCCCAGGTGGTGCAGCTGGCAGCGACTGGCATGCCCGTTCATACGAGTGATTTGAAACTTTCCGGCCGGGAGGCGCAGGACATCCTGCAGGGCCGGAACGACTGGACCGTGGGCGAAGCGTTGCAGTACCTGCTGCGGCGTGTCCAGAACGGCAGTGTGCCGAACGAAGCCGAGGCGCTGGCTGCGGCTTTGCGCAAGAAACTGGAGCGGCACGAGACGGAAGAAACGACCCCGGAGTCTTCGGGGAAAGGAACGACCTATGAAAAAAAGCACGCGTAACTATTTCATCGGGGCGCTGGTGGCTGCGGCGGCAGTCGGTATCCTCAACTTCTGGCATGGTGCCGATGCGGAGGAAGCCGGCCTGTTGACGAAAGCTGCCAACGGGATTATCGCCCTGCTGCAGCAGGATGGAGGAGGCCCGGCGTCAGTTCTGCATCAGGCTGATGTAAAAAACTCCCCTTATTTCAAGACCGTTGATGTGTACAACCTGCAGAGCGGCGGTTCCCTGACGGTCTTGTCCCATTATCCGGTGAAGCAGCAGGAAACGGAGTATACGTGCGGTCCGGCCGCAGCCTGGACGGTCACTAAATATTTTCTGGGTACGGCGCCGGACGACGAGATGGCCATCGCCAGAATCATGGATACCCATACGGCGGTCATGAAGGATCCCGGAACCAACACGAGGGGCATGTCCCGCTATTTTGAACAAAAAGGATGGACCGTGCATAATTCCCTGAAAGATGGATCTCCGAAAGATTACCCGGCCTTCAAGGCGTTTGTGTTGAAAAACCTGCAGGCCCGTACGCCCATCATGGTCGAGAATATCGACTGGGGCGGCCACTGGCGGGTTATCATCGGCTTCGATACCATGGGCGATGACAAGGATGCAAACGATGTCCTGCTGGTAGCCGATCCCTATGATACGACGGACCACGCCCAGGACGGGTACGGCATCGTGCCGGCGCAGCGCTTCTATTATATGTGGTTCGACGCCCAGCTTTTCCGCAAAGGAGAACAACAGCGGCAATGGCTGACGGCCGTACCGCCGAAAGCATAATCCGGCACGGAGAGTGTGCCGAAAAAAGAAATCCCGGTGTTTCCTGCAGAGGAAACGCCGGGATTTTCTATGCACACGAGACTGTATCAATACAGCTGCAGCAAGGCCGGGAGCAGTCCTGCTTCCTGGATTCCTTCAATGCATTCCAGGATACCGACGGCGAAAATGAACCAGATGACGTCGCCACCGGCCTCACGGAAGACTTTCGGTTTCACGACATAGTCCTTTGGTTCGTGATACAGGCGGAAATTCGGTATAAACCGGGGGACTTCCTGCCGGTACTTTTCGTATTCCGCCCCGAACAAACGGGACAGATGTTCTTCTTCGGAGTCGATGACCAGCGGGTACTCCATACCGAAAAGGACAACGAGAATCAACGTCAGTACGAGGGATTCCGTGCAAAGTCCGACGCCAATGGCACCGAGGAAGCTGAAGAAATACAACGGATTGCGGCAGACGGAATAGGGCCCTTCCCGTACCAATACGCCGTTTTTATAACCAGCGATGTACTGGGCGCACCAGATGCGGCCGATGGCTCCGATGCCGACCAGCACGCAGCCGCAGAGGAACATGAAGCCGGACAGGGCAAGATGCTGTTCTGCAAGCAGTTTGCCGGAAAACATGTACAACAGGACGAAGGCAATGCCGACGACTTGGGAAATACGGGTACGGTATTCGGTGAAGAAATGTTTCATGAACAGCCCCTCCTTCTTCGCGGGGGCAGTACGCCCCAACGTTCGCTTTCAGTATACGGGAGAGACATGAACAAGCCATTAGGAAAGAATAAAGAAAGGTTAAATTATGGACCAGGCCTTCCCCTGCTGCACGGTTTTCCGCGCCTGTTCCATGAACCGGTCCAGCACACTCCACCGGTCGCGTTCCCGCCGGCAGCCGAAGGAGATGGTATAGGCCGCGTTCGGGAGGGAAAGCAGCTGGAACTGCTGCTCCCGGCCGGACAAGACCTGGCGTACCAGATTGCGGGGGCTGAAGGCTGCACCGACACCGGCGGCACTCAACGCCAGGAGCGTATCCAGATTGTCTGATTCCACCTTGATATCCGGCTGGACCCGGCAGGTGGAAAACAGGCGGCGGGCTGTGCGCCCGGCTATGTTCGTGTCGCTGTTGAGGAGAATCGGAAGGCGGGAGAGCAATGCTTTCCATTCCTGCCGTGTACGAGGCTCCGCGACATCGTCTCCGGTTAAAATCCGCGGAAGGACCAGGACGATTTCTTCCTGGTAGAACGGTGTTATCTCCAGGCCGGGGACGGAACGGGAGAACTGGGCTACCGCCAGATCCAGGTCGCCGTCCAGCAGTTTCTGCTGGAGGCTCAGGTTCGATCCCTCCACTAGTACAAAGCGGACATGCGGGTACACGCGCTGGAAAGCCGGGAGGATATCCGGCAGCAGCATACGCTCCCGTGTGGGCGCCGTGCCGAGCCGCAGATCTCCCGCTTCCTGCTGGTTCACATCTGCCAGCTTCTGGCGAAGGGACCGGTAGTCCTTTTGAAACGACAGGGCATACCGGTAGAAAACCTGCCCGGCATGGGTCAGTTCCAGCGGAACGTGGCGGACGAAAAGGGCACCGCCCACTTCCTTTTCCAAGGTGGCAATATGGGCGCTCAGGGTTTGCTGCGTAATGTGGAGCCGCTCGGCAGCACGGGTAAAGTTCCGCTCCTCTGCCAGGGCAACAAAATAATCCATGGTAAGAAAGTTCATCATAACCTCCAGGGACACAAAAAATTCATGGGGAACACTGTCAAATTACAAATGAACATTGTAATATATACAAATTATAACAGTTTCTAATCGATAATGTAAGGGCGTATAATAAAAGCGTAGACAGAACAGGCGCTGCGGCGCCGGCAGGGAGGCGGAGATATGGACAAACGAACGGCCCAGATATTGGCAGGGCCTGTATTCTTTGCGGCTGTGCTCCTGCTGCTGCAGGATTCTTTTGGCTTTCGCGGAGCTGCGGCTATGGCGACGGCAGTCTGGATGGCGGTATGGTGGATTTGCCGGCCCGTTTCCATTGCCGTCACATCCCTGCTGCCAATCGTGATCAACGCGTTGTTCAACCTGATTCCGAACAGCGTCGTCATCAGCAAATATTTTTCGGAAATCGTTGTCCTGCTGCTGGGCAGTGACTTGATCTGCATGACCTGGACGCTGACCGGGCTGGACCGCCGTGTTTCCGTCAAGGCGTTGTGTGCTATCGGCCCGTCCATGCGGCAGCAGATTCTGGTCTGGCTGCTGGCCTCGGCGGGATTGTCCGTCTTTCTGCCTAACGTAGTGGTGGCGGAAATCTTCTGCCCCATCGCGGTGGCCATGTTCCATTTCGTCGGAGAACAGGACATCCGTACGAGCAAGCTCGCTGTTCCTGTGTTCCTGGCCATCGGCTGGGGTTCCGGCTTTGGTGGCTTCGGTTCCCCTATCGGCAGCAGTGCCAACCTGGTTGCCATCAGTTACCTGGAAAAGATGATCGGCCATGAGTTCATGTACCTGGACTGGGTTGTACGTTTTCTGCCGCTTCTGGCCTGTGTCTTCCTGCTGAACCTGTTGTTCCTGTGGCACATGAAGCTGCCGGCGAAAGAACTGCGCGGGAGCCGGGAATTTTTCCGGCAGACCTATGCGCAATTCGGGCCCATGAAACGGGGCGAGAAAATTGCCTTGACTCTTTTCGTCCTGGCAACGATCCTGGCGTTTGCCCGGCCGTTGTTCGCGACGGCCCTGCCGGCCATGAAACCGGCATACTGCTTCCTGTTCCTGGGCCTGCTGACCTTCGTCCTCCGCAATGAAAAAGGCAAGGTAATGCTCGATTGGAAATACGCGGAAAGCCACGCCATGTGGGGCATGTATTTCCTGTTTGCCAGCGGCATCGCCCTGGGCCAGATGATTATTCAGACAGGGGCAGTGGGACGTTTGGCGAAGATGATCGCAGGCCTGAACCTGCAAGGCGGATTCGAGACGATGCTGGTATTCGCGGCGTTCACGACGCTTATGGCGGAAATTTCCAGCAATACGGCAGCGGCGTCCATCTCCATCCCGGTAGTCACCAGTATTTGTGAGGCCATAGGCCTGCCGCCGATTCCGTATGTCCTCGGCACGATTGTGGCCCAGAGCTGTGCCTATGTGCTGCCCGTGTCGACACGCGCCATCCCGGTCTCCTTCGGGCTGGATCCCGGTGTTCAGATCCGGGAAGGCCTTAAGCTGACCGTCATGAACGTCTTCCTGACGGCGGCGGCCTGCTACGCCTGCATGCTTTGGCTGCCGTATTTTTCCAGGTTTTGAAGAATTCTGTGAAAGAACGGAGAGTCTCTTTTACCAAGATTACAAGCCTGCCGTTGACAACGGCAGGCTTTTTTGTCCTCTGCAGCGCTCCGGCGGCGGCCAGCTGCAGGGGCAGTAAAAAAAATTTCACAATTCCTGCGTGGCGAAAGTTGTTATAATGGTAGGGACAACAAGAATTGACAGAGAAAGCGAGGTCGATGGAACATGTGGAAACAGGGTATGCTGGCCCTTGGTACGGTCCTGCTGCTGCAGGCTCCCTTCCAGACGGCGCAGGCCCAGGTCCTGGCAACAGTCCAGGCGGATGTGACAGGAAGTCGTGCGCTGGAAACAGTGGAACTGCAGGGAGATCCCCTGACAGACGGCAATGACTACTATCGGAATCTCCTGATGGTCGTACGGAACGAAAAAGGGGACATGCTGGGTGCGTGGAACCCTGACTTGAACGGTGGCTATGACTGTGTCCTCCAGGCCGTTCCGGCAGGAGGCACGGGCAAGGGACAGAAGGGACGGGACCGGATCCTGCTCCTGGCCGGACGGACCCAGTCCGGCGGCGCCGTAGACGGCCGTATTGTGAATTGGACGAACCCGAAGAAGCCCGTCGTGGAATTTACAGGCGTGGACAGTCTGGGCGTGACGGCCAGTGCCGAATACAAGGCGCCTTACTCCTACGAAGTGACGCTCCGGACAGGGACACCGGACAATGGGACGACGCTGCAGTTCAGCGGGATGGCCCGGAATGTCCTTGGTGTCTTCGACAAGCAGGGACAAGTCGTTCGCCCGTACCTGCGGCCCGTCGTAACCCCGGTTACTTCTTTGTCGGCCTGGCTGGGCCAGCTTTTTACGACACAGGAGGTCCGGAGTGCGGATAAGCAGGACGTGCTGGGCAGCATCCAGACACGGTGGTCGAAGGTGAACGGTTCGTGGCAGCCCGTAGACGTGCAGTGGCGTTCTTCCTCTGTGTCCGACAGCCGGAAAGAAAGCGGAGAGAAGACGGCCGCGGCGAAGAAGGAGGAAGCCAGGGTGCCGTCCGCCACGGCAGCATGGCGCCTTTATGACCAGAAGGCCTGGGTCGGAACGCGTGAAATCAGCTGGCCTGTCGTGGCCATCAGCGGTGAGCCGGAACGGCAGAATGTGGTCAACGAAGTGCTGCAGTCCTGGCTGCACGAAGGCGAGGCAGACTGGGAACGGGCCTATCAGGTGAAGTTTGCCGGGAAGAACCTGCTCAGCCTGGAAGCAGGGCGTCGGGAGGCTGATGGTACGGTAGTGCGCCGCCTTTTCAATTTTGACATGCGGACCGGCCGCGAAGTGTCCCTGGCAGATGCGTTCGATACAAAGAATCCAGATTTTCTGCGGGTGCTGAATTTAATGGGACTGCCGCAGAATGCATTTGGAAGCAGGATTCCGTCTTACTGGTACTGCCTTGGGGGCCGCCAGGCACAGTTCCAGAGCGCTGTTCTGGACAAAAACCTGCAGGACGAGGAGGCCATTGCCTTTACCGTGGCAGCCTTAGAAGACTTGACAAATTTCATGAAAGATAAAACGCTGTTCCTGCCTTGACGAAAGCGGCCAAACATCTTCCAGACTGGTGCTGTCCGGGGAAATGAAAATTTTTTGTAAACTGACTAGTCAGTCAGAGTTTTTAAAAGCAAGAGAAAATAAAAGATAATTAAAGCATTACGGGTAAAAACCGGAATAACCCCGGTTGCCTTTTGACCGGGTATATTTTATAATTACCAATATGTCAAAGGAGGGGGCAGTGTCTCTTTTCGGAGCGTTCTCTTCCATTTTAAGGGCATATATTCCGGATCGCAGTCCGGTCGGATTGGGAGGACAGTTAAATGTTGAGCATTTTGAACAGCAGATGGAGAAAAGGACTGGCCGTCGGGCTGGCTCTTGCCAGCGTGCTGGCTTTCGCAGGCTGCGGACAGAAGCAACAGGCGAAGTCCAACGCCGTTGCCGTCAGATCCATGCAGGTTAAACGGCAGGACACGCCGGATGCCCATGAGTTTACGGGCTTCGTCGAGGCGCGGCAGGAAGCGAGCATTACGGCCAATGTATCGGGCCGGATTACGAGTAAGAATTTCAACGGCGGCGACTACGTGCAGGCCGGCCAGGTGTTGTTTACCATCGACCAGCGTACGTATCGTGCCAACGTGTTGAAGGCCCAGGCAGACCTGGCTAACGCCAAATCCGAACTGGTGCGGCTGAATCGCGATGCGGACCGTTATACACAGCTCTACAACCAGCATGCCGTTTCGAAGCAGACCTATGACAATGCCATTGCGCAGCGTGATCAGGCACAGGCTTCGGTCAACGCGTACCAGGCCCTGTTGGACAATGCCCGCATCAACATGCGTGATACGGAAGTCGTCGCGCCGTTCTCGGGCCGTATCGATACGAGCGACCTGTCCGTCGGCAACTACGTGACGGCAGGCTCGACCGTTCTGGCGACCATGAGCGATCTGGATCCGGTGCGGGTCAAGTTTACTATTTCTGAAAATGAATATTTGAAGCTGTCTAAGGCTTATTCGGAAAACGGTGCCAAGTCGCTGGAAGACCTGAAGCTTGTTTTGTCGGACGGCACGGTCTATACCGGCAGAGGAGTTGTGGACCAGGTGAACCGCGAGATTACCAGCGGTACCGGCAC
This sequence comes from Succiniclasticum sp., assembly GCA_047835465.1. Lineage (GTDB taxonomy): Bacteria > Bacillota > Negativicutes > Acidaminococcales > Acidaminococcaceae > Succiniclasticum. Next base: position 1,817,678 of record CP181265.1, on the reverse strand, counting down.
CCTGACTCTGAAAGCCCGCTTTGAAAATCCGAACCATATCCTTATGCCGGGTATGTTCGCCCGCATCCAGGCCAACGCCGGAACTATCCAGAACGCCATCATGATTCCACAGCGTGCTGTTCGGGAAATGTTGTATAAGAAATTTGTCTTCGTTATTGGGTCCGACAATAAAGTTACGATGAAAGAAGTCCAGGTTGGCGCCCGTGTCGGCCGCTTCTATATCGTAGAATCGGGCCTGAACGGCGACGAAACCCTCGTCGTCGAAGGTGTCCAGAAAGTCAACCAGGGCAGCACCGTCAAGGCAACGCCTATGACGGAGGCGGATTTGGACACGACGATTGACGTGGCGTCCGGCAATACCAGTGCCGGCTCCTCTGGAAAATAACAGGAGGCAGCGTAAGTGGCTAAGTTTTTTATCGATCGGCCTATTTTCGCGATTGCCTTGTCCCTGATTATTGTCTTTGCAGGCTTGATTTCAGGGTTCAACCTGCCAATCGCGCAATACCCGAATATTACGAAACCCCAGGTACGGGTGGAAACGACCTATGTCGGCGCGAACGCCAGCACCGTCGAAGAATCTATCGCCCAGGCCATTGAACAGAAGGTCAACGGCGTAGAAAACATGCTGGATATGCGTTCCACCTCGACGAACAACGGCAGCTACACGCTGGACGTTCTGTTCAACCTGGAAAAGAACGGCGACATCGCTTCTGTCGAAGTGCAGAACCGTGTCGACCAGGCGAAGGCGTCTTTGCCGTCTGAAGTCACCAGCTATGGTGTTACGACGGCCAAGCAGTCGTCCCAGACTATTATGTACCTTGCTTTGACGTCGCCTGGCGGGACGTACGACGCCATGTTCCTGAAGGCCTACGGCTCTACGAACATCGTCGACCCGATCAAGCGTGTTAAAGGCGTTTCCAGTGTCAGCGAATACGGCGCAGAATATGCCATGCGTGTGGAACTGAAGCCGGATTTGATGGCCAAGGAGGGCGTGACTGTTTCCGAAGTGGAAACAGCCATTGAGCAGCAGAACATTCAGGCGCCTGTCGGCTCCATCGGCTCCCGCCCGACCACGAAAGATCAGGAATTCAAATATGCTGCCAGTACGCAGGGCCGTTTGAAAACCCCGGAAGAATTCGGTAACATTATTGTCCGTGCTTCCAACGGCAGCATCCTGAAACTGAAGGATATCGCCAAGGTGTACGAAGGCGCCCGTATGGATACGCCGTTCAGCTATTTCCTGGAAAATGGCAAAGGCGGCGAAGCTATCGTCTACCCGATTTCTCTGACGACGGATGCGAACGCCCTGGATTGCGTTTCGCAGATCAAAGAAGTTATTGCTGACGCGGAAACCCGTTTCCCGCCGGATATGCGGCTGGTTGTCGCCAGTGATAAGACACAGTTCGTCCGGGAATCCCTGATGAAAGTGGCCCACACCTTTGTGGAAGCATTGGTTGTGGTTTTGATGGTCATTTATGTGTTCCTGGGCAACTTCCGTGCCACGCTGGTGCCGATGCTGGCCGTGCCGGTTTCGCTGATTGGTACGTTTGCTGCCTTCCAGGTGCTGGGCTTCTCCATTAACACGTTGTCCCTGTTCGCTATGATCCTGGCTATCGGCCTGGTCGTCGACGATGCCATCGTCGTCGTGGAAGCGGTCGAACATCATATTCAGGATACGGGACTTTCCCCGCGGGAAGCAACGTACCGGGCCATGAAGGAAGTTTCGGGCCCTGTTGTGGCTATCGCCTGCGTGCTGGCAGCCGTGTTCGTGCCGATTTCCTTTATGAGCGGTTCCACGGGCCAGTTGTATAAACAGTTCGCCCTGACGATTTCCGTCTCCATGGCTTTGTCGGCTACGGTTGCGCTGTCCCTGACCCCGGCCCTTTGCGCCAAGCTGTTGAAACCGCAGAAAGCAGTGACAAGTGGCGCGGAGGCAAAAGGCATTCTCGGCAAGATTGTCTACCGTTTCAACGTATGGTACGACCATACGTTGGAAAAATATACTGCTACAGTCCGCCGCTGCATCGCCCATTCGAAGCTGGTCATGCTGGGCCTTCTCCTGATTTGCGTCCTGGCGGGCGTATTCTTCAAGATTACGCCGACGGGCTATGTTCCGGACGAAGACCAGGGCATGTTCCTGATTTCGTTCAACATGCAGGAAGGTGCTTCGTCTAACCGCGGTGCCCAGTCCATGGTGCGGCTGGCACAGGATGTTGCGAAGATTGACGGCATCAAGTACATCATGCCGGTCAGCGGCTTCGATATCCTCTCCATGTCGACCAAATCGAGTGCTGGCATCCTGCCGGTCATGATGGAAGAATACGACAAGCGTACGAATACGGTCAGCAATGCTATCAATCAGGTGTACGCCCTGGCGTCCAAGTATCCGGAAATGACGATCATGGCGTTCCCCGAAGCGGCTCTGCCGGGTCTGTCTTCGACGGGTAACTTGTCCTTGTACGTCATGAACCTGGCCGGCGACGATGTCAATACGATGAACACGTATGCGACGCAGTTCGTGGCGAAAGCAAACCAGCGTCCGGAAATCGCTGTAGCCTATACCACGTTCAATACGGACACGCCGGCGTATAAGTTTAATGTGGACCGCGAAAAAGCGGAATCCCTGAACGTTCCGGTTTCCAGTGTATTCACGACGCTGCAGGCCTTCCTGGGTGGCTCCGAAGTCAACGACTTCAACAACTTCGGCCGTACCTGGAAAGTTGTCGTGCAGGCCCAGCCGGAATACCGCGACGATGTCAAAAATATGCGATTCTTTTTCGTCAAGAGCAACGAAGGGAATATGGTGCCCCTGGATACGCTGGTCACCCCTGAGCCGGATATGACCGTTCCGTCTGTATCCCGTTTCAACGGTTCCAGCGCCTTCAAGATTGCCGGTACGCCGGCCGACGGCTATTCCACCGGCCAGGCCATGGCGGCATTGGAAGAGATAGCGCAAGAAGTGCTGCCGACGACGTACACGTACGAGTGGGTCGACCAGAGCCGCGACGAATTGGAAGCAGGCAACCAGGCCTATGCACTGTATGCCGTTTCCTTGATCTTCGTCTTCCTCGTCCTGTGCGCCCTGTACGAAAGCTGGACGATTCCTATCGCCGTCCTGCTCTCCGTACCTCCGGCGGTCCTCGGCTGCCTGGCTTCGCAGTATTTCCGCGGCCAGCAGAACGACGTGTACATGCAGGTCGCTATGATTACGCTGATTGGTCTGGCTGCCAAGAACGCCATTCTGATTGTCGAATACGCCAAGATGTATGTGGAAGGCGGCCAGGATCTGGTAACCGCCGCTGTCGATGCGGCTCACCTCCGTCTGCGTCCTATTCTGATGACGTCTTTTGCCTTTATTCTGGGCTGCCTGCCGCTGGCAGTTGCTACCGGCCCCGGTGCTGGTGCCCGTGTTTCCATGGGTAATGCCGTTGTCGGCGGGATGACGTTTAACACGCTCGTGGGCGTCTTCCTCATTCCGGTCCTGTTTGTCGTCGTAGAACGTTTCTTCAGCAAGACACCGGACCTGAAAGGGTTGTTCCGGCTTCGTCATAAGAAAGACACCGAAGGAACCAAGCCGGCAGAATAATGCGGACGTGAAACAGGGAGAAATCCCGTAAAGTTACACAATGTTTGAAATTAGCCTGACAAGAGTATGATATGATACACTTGTCAGGCTTTTTTTGATTCGTTACAATAAAAAGGCAAGCCTGTCACGGCGTTTGTTCGGGAACGAACAGACACCGCTCCGGCACTGAGAAAGGAGGCTGCGTCCGGCAGGACGCGCCGCATATGGACGAACGGGAACAGCACAAAGCCGGATCCTCCCGGCTGAAGAATCTGCGAGAAAGTTTTCAATTCCTGCAGAAAGTATGGAGACTGACGAAGAGTTATTGGCAAAGTGAAGAGAAGGGACACGCGTTTTTCCTGCTGGGAGCCATTGTGGCTCTCACGCTGGGTGTCGTGTTCATGCTGCTGCAGATCAATGAATGGTACAATACCTTCTACAGCGCACTGCAGAATTACGAGAGTGAAAAAATCTTCTACGAATTACTGCACTTTTGCGGCCTGGCGTTTTTGTACATCATCCTGGCCGTGTATGCCTTCTACCTGCGTCAGGTCCTGGCCATCCGCTGGCGCCGCTGGCTGACGAATGCCTACATAGACCGCTGGATGTCGGACAAGACCTATTACCGTCTGCAGATGTTCGGGACGGCGACGGATAACCCGGACCAGCGTATCAGTGAAGACGTGCGCCTGTTCGTGGAATACACGCTGCAGTTCGGTATCGGCATCCTGAAAGCCCTCGCGACGTTTCTGGCGTTCGTGTTCGTCTTGTGGCGCCTGTCGGGCCCTCTGTCCTTCTCCGTGGCCGGATGGACGGTGCATATCCCGGGCTATATGGTCTGGACAGCGCTGCTTTATGCCGGTGTCGGCACGTGGCTCACCTACAAAGTAGGCCATCGCCTCGTCGGACTGAATTTCGTACAGCAGCGGTTGGAAGCAGACTTCCGTTTTTCCATGATGCGCATGCGGGAAAATTGCGAAAGTGTCGCGTTCTACGGAGGCGAACAGACGGAAGAGAGCGTCTTCAAGAAACGCTTCGGCCTGCTGCTGGACAACTTCTGGGCTATCATTAAAAAGCAGAAGGATTTGACCTGGCTGGCCAGCGGCTACGGACAGATTGCCATCATCTTTCCACTGGTTGTCGCCATGCCGCGTTACCTGGCAAAGGAAATCACCCTGGGCGGCCTCATGCAGATCAGCAGCGCCTTCGGCCGGGTTCAGGAATCTCTGTCGTATATCGTGGACATGTACTCGTCCATTGCGGAATGGCAGGCGGTTGTCGACCGGTTGACGAGCTTTGGGGAGCATATGGCGTCTGTCCGTACGACCCATGGACAGGACCAGCTGGAGCGGGTTTTCCTTGTCAGCGGGGATGTCACGGCCCGGGGATTGGAAATCGACCTGCCGAACGGTAATGTGCTCATCCGCCCCGTGGATTTTACCCTTCCGGCAGGCCGCAATGTGTTGATCCAGGGCGTATCCGGCAGCGGCAAGAGCACGCTGCTGCGTGTGCTGGCGGGCATCTGGCCTTATACAAAAGGGTTTTTGTCCATGCCCGGAAAGGAATTTGTTCTCTTTATCCCCCAGCGTCCCTATCTGCCGCTGGGAACCTTGCGGGACGCCATCCTGTATCCGGGCACGAAGAACCTGGACGACGAGGCACTGCGCCCGTATATGGAACGCTGCCACATTGCCTACCTGTGGGATAAATTGCACGAAGAAGGCGACTGGTCTCACATTCTTTCCATTGGCGAACAGCAGCGTCTGGCATTTACCCGGGCGTTGATCTACGAGCCTCAGTGGCTGTTCCTGGATGAAGCCTCGTCGGCTCTGGACGAAGCGACGGAAGCGGCAGTCTATGCGGCCCTGGTCCGGGAGTGCCCGCACACGACCTTTGTGTCCGTCGGCCACCGCAGTACACTGGTAAAGTTTCATCAGGACGTGTTATACTTAGAAAAAGACACCCAGACCCTGCGCCGCCTTGCGGCGGTTCCGCAATAATCCCAGCGGGGTGGGAAAATCCCTTGTCCGGGGGCGGTACGCCGGTTTCGGACGGGATACCTATTCAAACAAGGAGAGAAAACAATTATGGCATTGGAAGACATCAAGGCAAAACTGGAAGCGGATCAGAAACCCCGCGTGAAAGCGGACAAATTTGATGCATTTATCAAAGAACAGCAGGTTTCAGGCTTCGTCAAACAGGAATTTAACGATGATTTCCGCACCGTCGGATATTACAGCAGCGTTTCGCCCAACGGGCAGCATTGCCCGGTGCAGGTTCTCCTGAACGATTCCATTTACGCCTATATTAAGATTTTACTGGGCTATAAAGTAGTCAATACGGACAACGACGTGAATGTCCTCAAATACCTGAACCGCCTGAACAATCGCATGGCTTCCTTCAAGTTCGTCGTCACGCCCGAGGGCAGCCTGGAGCTGGATTTGTGCCTTATCGAAGCGCCGGAAGCCTTCGACCCGAAGCTGCTCCTCATCATGCTCCTCAACGTAGCCGTGCCGTTCCTGGACAAGGAACTGAAAGCGCTGCCGGCCGTCGTCGGTACGCCGCTGGATATCCACAATCCCGGGGACGAAGCTCCGGAGACTCCGGAAGCCTGATACGACACGGGAGCACATAATTCAGTCCGGCGCCTCTGCGGCACCACAGTTTTACGTATGCTTTGAAAAGGAAGGGAAGGGACAGAAAAACAATGTCAAAAATCGGTCTGACTTCAGAAGAGGCGCGGCGTTCGCGGGAACAGTACGGCAATAACGCACTGTCCACGCCGCCGCAGGAAACGTTCTTCCGCAAACTGCTGGGGAATTTCAACGATCCGATCATCCGCATCCTCCTCGTCGCCCTGCTGGTCAATGTCATTTTCGTGTACATGGGACAGGCCGACGTGCTGGAGACGATCGGTATTTTTGTTGCCATTCTTCTTGCGACGTTCGTTTCCACCTGGGCGGAATTCAGCAACGAAAACGCATTCCGCCGCCTGCAGGAAGAAGCCAGCCGGATTACGTGCAAAGTCTGGCGGGACGGCCAGCCTGTGGAAATTCCCATCGACGACATTGTGACCGGAGACGCCGTCCAGCTGGAAGCAGGGGATAAAGTGGCCGTCGACGGCGTGCTGCTGTCCGGGTCTGTCAAACTGGATCAGGCGGCCCTGAACGGAGAAAGCGAAGAAGCAGAAAAAATGCCGGCCCCGGCGGATTTTGCCTGGGGGACGGAAACGGACTTTCTCAGTCCGTACCGCCTTTACCGCGGGTCCGTTGTCGTCGAAGGACAAGGCCTCATGCGTGCCGAAAAGGTGGGAGACAAGTCCATTTACGGGCAGCTGACACAGGAACTGAAAGAATCGGAACGGGATTCCCCCCTCAAAGTCAAGCTGAAAAATCTGGCCCACAAAATCAGCTATTTCGGTTATACAGGCGCTATCCTGATTTTCTTTGCCGTCCTGTTGCATAAGATGTTCCTGGCCGGCGGGCTGGCAGCGTATCTGGCGGATACGCCCCGCCTGTTTGCCGACATGCTCCAGGCGTTGATTCTGGCCATTATTATCATCGTGATGGCCGTCCCCGAGGGATTGCCGCTGATGATTGCCATCGTGTCGTCCCTGAACATGAAAAAGATGCTCAACGACCACGTGCTGGTGCGCAAACTGACAGGAATCGAGACGGCAGGCTCCCTGAACCTGCTCTTCACAGACAAGACAGGGACGATTACGAAGGGGCAGCTCGAAGTGGTCGGGTTCCTCACGGGGTCTCTGGAGGAGTATCGTTCCTTCAGCGCCCTGCCGAAAGCATTAAAACAAGACACATACGCCAACGCTGTTCTCAATACGTCCGCTGTCGTGACGGAAGATAACATCGTTGGTGGTAATATTACGGAACGGGCTCTGAACCGGTATATCGGTTCGTACCGTGCGGACAGGACACCGGGCCGGCATCATTTTGAACCGTTCAACAGTGCGAACAAGTACTCCTACGCTGTCGTCACAGACATGCCGGACGGGCCGGCCTACACCCTGATCAAGGGGGCACCGGAAAAACTGCTCCAGGCATGCTCCACGTACTGCGACAAAGAGGGGAAGCACCGTCCCCTCACGGAGGAAATGAAGAAGGCCCTGGATGACCGCATGGTCGAACTGGCGGGCAAGGCGATCCGTATGCTGGCCCTCTGTACGTATGACAAAGCCGCCGAGAAAGGGCACGTTCCGGACCGGGGGTTGACCTTGACGGGCGTCCTGGCCATTCGCGATGAAGTTCGTCCCGAAGCGGTCGAAGCCATTGCAAAAGTGCAGAAAGCCGGCGTCCAGATTGTCATGATCACCGGTGACCGGAAGGAAACGGCGGTGGCTATTGCCAAGGACGCGGGCCTCCTGCGGGAACCGAAAGATCTGGTCTGGACAAGCCAGGAACTGGGCGCTATGAGCGACGAAGAAATCAAGCTCAGCCTGCGTCACCTGCGCGTCGTTTCCCGGGCTTTACCCATGGACAAGCTGCGTCTCGTGCGCCTGGCCCAGGAAATGAATCTTGTCGTCGGCATGACCGGCGACGGCGTCAACGATTCGCCTGCCCTGAAGCGGGCTGATGTGGGCTTTGCCATGGGCAGCGGCACGGAAGTGGCTAAAGAAGCCGGTGACATCGTCATCCTGGACGACAACTTTCTCAGCATCAAGCAGGCCATCCTGTACGGCCGCACCATTTACAATTCCATCTGCAAGTTTATTACATTCCAGCTGTCCATCAACTTCTCGGCCGTCCTGATCAACTTCATCGCACCGTTTATCGGTGTGGAACGGCCGTTGACCATCATTCAGATCCTGTGGATCAACCTGGTCATGGATACGCTGGCAGCTCTGGCCTTCGGCGGAGAGCCGGCCCTGGACCGCTATCTGGACGAAGCTCCCAAGCAGCGTTCGGCACCGCTTGTCTCAAGGACGATGCTGCAGACGCTGACGGCGAGCGGCTTGTGGATGACGGCCATGGCAGTGCTGTTCTTCAAGTGGCCTGTCATCGACCATCTCTTCCGCAGTGCGCCGAATCATATCTACACTTACACGGGCTTCTTCTGTGTTTATATCTTTATGGCCGTTATCAACGCCTTCAACGTCCGCTCCGAAGGGCTGAACCTGCTGGATCATATCACTAAGAACCCCGCCTTCCTGTACGTCATGGGATTGATCGTGGTTATTCAGGTCGCGTTGACGTTCGTTGGCGGCCGCGTTCTTCGCACGGCACCGCTCAATGGGAAAGAATGGTGCGTTGTCATTGGGCTGTCGCTCACCATCCTGGTGGCAGACCTGCTTCGGAAGTGGCTGCACGAGGTCATTCCTATCACAATCAAAAAAGATCAAAGGTAACCCGGTCTTTGCAAGAAGACTTGGAACGAGTGGCTGAAACCCGCATTTTGAAACAAAAAGAAGTCCTTCCGATGTATATCGGAAGGACTTCTTTCGCTGGGAACGGCATTGTTTTACAGTGGGAACCAGGGCAGGGCGGCTGGCACAGTGCCCTTACTTTTCGTGTGTATCCGGTTCCGGCAGGTGCGTCACGATGATTTCCTTGACCCGGTTCTGATCGACCTGGTGGACGACGACCTGCAAATCCTGGTACGTGAAGGAATCCCCTTTTTGCGGGATCTGCCCGAAGGAATCCACGACCCAGCCGGCAATGGGCTGGTTTTCCAGACCGTACAGGTCGAAGTCGAGCTGCATGTAATCGAACAGGTCCCGGAGGCTGGCGTTCCGGGAAACGGAATCGCAGGAAACAAGATATTTGCCGGGCCCCAGTTTGTGGAAGACCGAAATGGCCGTATCGTGTTCGTCCCAGATTTCGCCGACCAGTTCTTCGATGATATCCTCGATGGTGACAATGCCTGCGACACTGCCGTAACTGTCGATGACAGCGGCCATCTGGAGCTTGTTGCGCTGCATGTTTTTCAGGACGACGGAAACTTTGGTAGAACGGTGGACGTACCCGATCGGCTTGAGAATCTTTTTCAATTTGAACTTGGGATCTTTCATGTAGGCGCTGAAAAAGTCTTTCGAATGAATCAGGCCGATGAGATTGTTCTCCTCCAGATCATAGACCGGCAGGCGGGAGAAACTGTTCGAGGAAAAGAGCCGGTAAATTTCGGCATTGCTGTCCGTGATATTGCAGGCAATCATGTCGACGCGGGGCGTCAGAATTTCCTTGACGCGGACGTCGTTGAATTCGATAGCGGACTTGATCAGGTCACTTTCGTCGCGGTTGATGGACCCTTCCGAGGCCACTTCATCTACCATGACTTTCAGCTCTGCCTCTGTAATGGCCGGCGCGGCCTTTTTCCCGGCAATAGAACGGCTCAGTGCTTTTTTCAGCTGCCGGAAAAAGAAATTGACCGGCGTGAAGAGACGCGTCAAGATGAGCAGGATGCGGCATGAAAACAAGAGTACCTTTTCGGGGAACTCCTTGGCGAGGCTCTTGGGCGAAATTTCCCCGAAAATCAGGATGACGACGGTCGTGACAATCGTGGAGACCGTGACGCCCTTGGAACCCAGGAACTGGATAAACACGACCGTGGCAATGGATGCGGCGGCAATGTTCACGATGTTGTTGCCGACGAGGATGGTCGAGAGGACGGAATCGAAGTTTTCCAGCAATTTCAGGCACAGTTTGGCGCGGGCGTCCCCCTTGCGGGCCATGTTTTTTAAACGGATTTTATTGACGCTGGTCAAGGCCGTCTCGGCAGACGAGAAAAAGGCCGAGCAGACCAGCAGGGCCAGCAGGACGGCGATATAAGCGGTTAAAGCAGCATCTTCCATAGTAGTTTCCTTTCCATATATTACACTTAGTATAATGAAAACGGGGACGGGCGTCAAATCCTCCTGACTGTGAAAATGTCCATATACAAAGGAACTTGTCTATTACAAAAGAACATATTGGCAATTAACCCCGCAAATAAAGAAAAGGAACGGGGAAGTTTTCCTCAGAGTGATACTTTTTTCGCCTAACTGCTGTTGACTTTCATTTTTGAACTTGTTATAATCAGAACAACAACAGAAAAGCTTCACCGCATAAAGGCAATGACGGGAAAAAGATATGGCAAGTTTGGCTTCAGAGAGCCGGTGGCAGGTGCGAACCGGCAGCAGCGGCCGTATGCATGACTGGTCCCCGAGCTGCCTGCCTGAAGGTTTCGTAGGGCAGGACGTGTCGAACCGCGTTACAGGTAAAGGCCTTGTTGGAGGCTGAGAGGGCCGGGCAATCCGGCTGAATGAGGGTGGTACAGCGTGGAATTTATCTCCTCGCCCCTTTTGGCAAAAAAGGTGCGGGGAGTTTTCTATTTCCGGCAGCTGCCGGTAAAATCCGGCGGAGCCAGTTCCGCCACAACAAGGAGAGAGAGAGTCATGCAGCAACCAATCAAAAAGTATATCCCGTTTCAACAGATTCCCATGGAGCATCGCGAATGGCCGGACAAAGTGATTACGAAGGCCCCCATCTGGTGCAGCGTGGATCTGCGGGACGGGAACCAGGCGCTGGTTACGCCTATGCAGAAGGGAGAAAAGCTTCGTTTCTTCCGGACGCTGCTCGACGTCGGTTTCAAGGAAATTGAAGTTGGCTTTCCGTCGGCGTCGGAAACGGAATATGATATTATCCGCACGCTGATCGAAGATAACCTTGTCCCGGACGATGTAACCCTGCAGGTCCTCGTCCAGGCCCGCCCCGAACTGATCCGCAAGACGTTTGAAGCGGTACGGGGTGCCAAGAACGTCATTATCCACTTTTACAATTCCACGTCGACCCTGCAGCGCAAGATCGTCTTCCGCAAGGATATGGACGGCATTGTGGACATTGCAGTCCAGGGGGCGAAACTCATCCGCCGCCTGACAGAGGAAGAGGTAGCCCGCAGCGGCATGAACATCCGGTACGAATATTCGCCGGAAAGTTACACCGGGACGGAGCAGGATTTTGCGGTCCGCATCTGCCACGAAGTGATGGAAGCCCTGGGCGCCACGCCGGAACATCCGGTGATTATCAACCTGCCGGCGACCGTGGAAATGTGTACACCCAATACCTACGCCGATCAGATTGAGTATTTCTGCAAGCACCTGCCCAACCGCGACGCAGCGATTATCAGCCTCCATCCGCACAATGACCGCGGAACAGGCGTCGCCTGTGCAGAGCTGGGCCTGCTGGCCGGAGCACAGCGTATCGAAGGGTGCCTTTTCGGCAACGGCGAACGGACAGGCAATCTGGATATCGTCACGGTGGCCCTGAACATGTACACGCAGGGCGTGGATCCCGGTTTGGATTTCCACGACATCCTGTCCGTGGCCAAAGTGTACGAGGATTGTACGAAGATGTCCATTCCGCCGCGTCAGCCCTACGCCGGCGCGTTGGCTTTCACCGCTTTTTCCGGATCCCACCAGGACGCGATCAAAAAGGGCTTCGATTATATGCGGGACACGGGTTCGCCGTATTGGGAAGTTCCGTACCTGCCCATCAACCCGGCAGACATCAACCGCCAGTACGAACCGGTTATCCGCATCAACAGCCAGTCCGGCAAAGGCGGGGCGGCTTTCGTCCTGGAACAGGCCAAAGGGTACCGGATGCCCAAGGCCATGCAGCCTGAGTTCGGTGATGTGGTAAAGGCTGCGGCAGATGCCTACGGCGACGAGTTGAGCGAAAAGCAGATTGTAGAGTTGTTCCAGCATGAATTTATCGACTTCGAAGGACGGTACAAGCTGTTGGAACGTGGCTTCGATTACGAGAATGCCGAGGCTTCGGACGAAGGAAACCGCACGACGTTTACAGGCGAGGTTTCCGTCGACGGGGTGCCGCATAAGATCCAGGGCAAGGGCAACGGCCCGATCGACGCCTTCTTCCAGGCGTTGAAGATGGTCGGCATTGAAGGGTATGAGTTCATCGACTACGATGAACACGCCATTACAGGCGGATCCAATGCCCAGGCTATCTGCTATATCCATCTGCGCCGTCCCGACGGACGGCCCATTTACGGCGTCGGCGTCCACGACGGAATCGTCGTTGCATCCCTGCTGGGAATCATCTGCGCCATCAACCGCGCCGAAAGCGAAAAAACAAACCGACCTGTGTATGTACCGAAACCATGACAGACTTTTGAACGTAAAACAGACAGTGAAAAGACAGAGACCATAGGAACGAAAAGAGAAAAGAGAGAAGAGAGAGAGCAAGCCGGACCGGAGGAAACAGGATTTCCCCGGTCCGGCTTTCGCCTGCCCGGAAATCACGAAAGTATCACAGAAGGACGTTGCGAAAACGACAATTTCTTTGTATACTGTATACAAAGAGACCTCGGGACAAAATCCAAGGGGGAAAATTGATTGCAGTTGAAAAATTCCATTGTGTTGAGGAGGGGAACTTTATGCAGAAACCGGTACAAATCACCGAGACAGTATTGCGTGATGGGCACCAGTCCCTGACGGCGACGCGGATGCGGACCCGGGATATGCTCCCCGTGCTGGAAGCCATGGATGACGTGGGCTATCACGCCATTGAGGCCTGGGGAGGGGCGACGTTTGATGCCTGCCTCCGTTTTCTGGACGAAGATCCGTGGGAACGGCTGCGTACGTTGCGCCGGTACTTGAAAAAGACGCCGATTCAGATGCTTCTGCGGGGGCAGAATCTGCTGGGCTATTCGCATTATGCCGATGACGTGGTGGAGGATTTTGTCGCGCGCAGCGTGGAAAACGGTGTGACCATCATCCGCATTTTCGATGCCCTGAACGATATCCGGAACCTGGAAACGGCCATGAATGCAACCAAGCGTGCCGGTGCCGTGGCGCAGGGGACGTTGATTTACACAACCAGTCCCTATCATAAGACGGAGGATTTTGTCCATCTGGCAAAGGCCCTGGAAGAAATGGGAGCGGACTCCATCTGCATCAAGGATATGGCCGGCCTGCTGCTTCCGTATACGGCGTATGATTTAGTCAAGGCCATCAAGGAAGAGGTTCACCTGCCGCTGGAATTGCACACGCACTGCACGACAGGGCTGGGCGAAATGACCTATTTGAAGGCCATCGAAGCCGGCGTGGATATCGTGGATACGGCCTTGTCCCCGTTTGCAGGACTGACGAGCCAGCCTTGTACGGAATCCCTGGCAGCGGCCCTGCGCGGCACGTCCCGGGATACAGGAATCGATGCCAATCAGCTGTCAGCGTTGGCAGCGCATTTCCGGAAAGTACGGGCCGATTTGATTCAGGAATTCAACCTTAACATGGATATCTGCCTGAACCCGCAGATTCTTCTCAGCCAGATTCCCGGCGGCATGATGTCGAATCTCATGAACCAGATGAAACAGATGGGCATCAGCGACAAAATGGACGCCGTGCTGGAAGAAATGCCAAAGGTGCGGGCCGAATTAGGCTATCCTCCTTTGGTCACGCCGACGAGCCAGATGGTTGGAACCATGGCGGTTCTCAACGTAGCCTTGGGACGGTACAAGATGATTCCTAAGGAAATCAAGGATCTGATCCGCGGCAAGTACGGCCGCACGCCGGGCCCCATCGATTCGGAGGTCCGCCGCCTTGCCATTGGGGACGAGCCGGTCATCGACCATCGCCCGGCCGACGACATGGCGCCGCAGCTGGACACCATGCGGAAATCCCTGGCTGCGGAGGGTTATACGGATTTGTCCGAAGAAGACTTGCTGAGCTATATTTCTTTCCCCGAGGTGGCATTGGCATACTTTGCCAAGCACCGCCAGAAAGGGTAAGGATAGGGGAAGTTCCACAAAAAAGAGCACGGCGGCAGCCGTGCTCTTTTTACATTCTTTTGTATTTTTTGTTGCAGCGTCCTGTCACTTTATATCGGGCAGAATAGCCAGGAGAGCGTCCACGTCTTCCGCCCTGGTGGACCAGCTGGTGGCAAAACGGATGACCGTGTGGCCTTCATCTTTCTTTTCCCAGAAGCTGTAAGCGACTTTCTTTTGCAGCTCCGGCAGCAGGCTGTTCGGCACAATGGGGAACTGCTGGTTCGTCGGAGAATTGACGGCCAGAGGATATCCCTTGGCCTGCAGCGCTGTGCGGATTTTCATAGCCAGTTCGACTGCGTGGCGGCTGATGGAAAGGTAGAGGCCGTCCGTGAAGAGGGTGTCGAACTGGGCGCCCAGGACGTAGCCTTTGGCGAGCAGCCCGCCGCGCCGTTTAACATGGGTCATGAAGTGAGCCGGTGCCTTTTTCGGGAAGACGACGGCTTCCCCCAGGAGAGCGCCGACTTTGGTGCCTCCGATGTAAAATACATCACACAGGGAAGCCAGGTCCGAAAGAGTCAGGTCACTTTCCGGGCTGGCCAGACCGTAGCCCAGGCGGGCACCGTCGCAGAACAAAGGCAGCTTGTATTCCCGGCAGACAGCGGCGATGGCCGTCAGTTCTGCCTTGGAATAGAGCGTGCCGTATTCCGTCGGCCAGGAAAGGTAAACCATGCCGGGTTGCACCATGTGTTCGCAGTTGCCGTCGGCATAAAAATCCTGCAGGTATTGCCGCAGTTCTGCTGCAGCCATCTTGCCCTCGTGCGACGGAATGGTCAGGATCTTGTGACCGGTTCCCTCGATGGCACCGGCTTCATGGACGGCGATGTGGGCCGTCGTCGCCGCCACGACTCCTTCGTAGCTGTGCAGGTATGCGTCAATCACAATGGCATTTGTCTGGGTGCCGCCATTGAGAAACGTGACAGAACCGTCGGGACAGCCAGCCGCCGCAAGGATTTTTGCTTCGGCGGACGCGCAGACCGGGTCCAGACCGTAACCATCCATGGGTGTGTCATTTTGGGCTGCCAGGGCGGCGAGGATGCGGGGATGGCAGCCGCAATTGTAATCGTTCGTAAAATATAACATGGTAAACTCCTTTCCCGGGTTCCTTTCCCCTTCTTCATCATTTATAATAACATTATTATATCACAGTCGGAACCGTTGGGAATCCTTTCCCCGCAACTGGGGAAAAAGATATTGTCGGAACGGCTTTTCGTAGCATATAATAGTAACAGTGAAACTGTAGTTATGAGTCCCACGGGAGGTTCGTATGTCTAGCGCAAATGTTTGGACCAAGTTGGTATTGGGCGCCTGCCTGGCCTTCAGCCTGGCTGCGTCTTCTGTCGTTCCTGCATCGGCAGCGGCACTGCCGGCGGAACAGCCCCTGCAGATCGTGGAGATGAAAGGGCAGTTCGGCAGCAACACGAAAGGCTTTGTGTGCAAGGTCACCTATCCGATGGTGGTCAGTGCCGTCCGGCGCGAAGCTGCAGACGATATTTCGGAAACGTTGTCGGAACGGGCCTGGGAATTTGCCCAGGACTATGCCGTGCGGCGTACCGAAAAAGGAGCGCCGAATCTTTCCAGTGACCTGGGATATGAGGTCAAGTGTAACAACGGACGGTATTTGAGCCTGAATTTGTACACCTTTTCCTACGCAGAACATGCGGCGCATCCCCTTTATGGCAAAGAAGGAATCACCTTCGACGCCGAGACGGGAAAAGAGCTCCGCTGGAAGGACCTGGTCCGTCCGGAGGACAAGGAATCCTTTACGCTGGATGCGATCAACAAAAAACTTCTAACGAGCCAGTATGCGATGAATGATGCTTTTTACAGCGATTTCCGGGGGCTGAAAAAGCTTCCGAAGAATTACTATGTCGACGGCCAGGGGTGGATCCATTTTCAGTTCCTTCCCTACGAAATCGGGCCTTATTCCTCAGGAGAAATCGATTTGAATACAAACTGCAAGGCGAAAGGATTCTGAGGAACTTTCCGGGGCGCGGCCGTCCAGCTGCAAAGAAAGGAGTCTGTCATGAGCAAGAAGATCAGTGAAAGAGTGACATGGGTCGGCAAGGTCGACTGGGAACTTGTCTTTTTCCATGGCCACGAACTCTCTACGTATAAGGGATCTTCGTACAATTCGTACCTCATCCGTGACAAGAAGACCGTGTTGATCGACACGGCCTGGAAGCCGTACGATGAGGAGTTTGTCGCCAATCTGAAAAAGGAAATCGATCTGCACCAGATTGATGCGATTGTGATGAACCACAACGAAATCGACCACAGCGGGGCCCTGCCGGCTTTGATGCGGGAGATTCCGGATACCCCCATCTACTGCACGAAGAAAGGAGAGTCCATCCTGCGCGGCATGTACCACCAGGACTGGAACTACGTCCCTGTCAAGACCGGGGATGTACTGGACCTGGGCGAGACGCAGCTTCACTTTGTGGAAGCGCCTATGCTGCACTGGCCGGACACCATGTTCTCCTATTTGACGGGCGAGGAAATCTTGTTCAGCACCGATGCCTTCGGGCAGCACTTTGCGTCGGAAGAACTGTTCGACGACACGTGCGACCTGGAGACGGCGCTGCGGGAAGCCATGAAGTACTATGCGAACATCATCAGCATGTACAACCCCATGGTTCAGCGCAAGCTGCAGGAAATCGATGCGATGCATCTTCCTTTGAAGATGATTTGTCCGAGCCACGGCATTATCTGGCGTAAGGATCCGCAGCGCATCATCGAACTGTACAAGGCGTGGTGCGGCAACTATCAGGAAAACCAGATTACGGTTATTTATGATACCATGTGGAATTCCACCCGCCATATGGCGGACGCCATCGTCCGGGGCATCGAAGAGGCGGATCCTGCGGTCGTCGTGAAGGAATTGAATGCCGCCAAGGCAGATAAGAGTGATATTGTGACGGAAGTGATGAAGTCCAAGGCCATCGTCGTCGGATCGCCGACTATCAACAACGGCATTTCTTATTATACGGCGGGCATCCTGGAGCTCATCCGCGGGTGCAAATTCAAGAACAAGAAGGCTGCGGCCTTCGGAAGCTACGGCTGGAGCGGGGAATCACCCAAGAAGATTACGGCGGCACTGGAACACGCCGGCTTTGCCATCGCCCAGGACCCGTTGGGCGTGTCCTGGAACCCCGACGAAGAAAAAATAGCAGCATGCGAGCAGTTTGGCCGCGATTTCGTCAAGGCCATTGCAGAATAAAAAGGGAAGGGAAGTAGAAACAGAATGATAAAAATTCCGCACAGATTGTATTTGACCGAGGACCAGATCCCCACCGCATGGTATAACCTGCGGGCCGACATGAAGGAAAAGCCGGATCCG